>NZ_JBEPFL010000006.1:0-314615 GCF_040301925.1 Streptomyces sp. NPDC000075 | reverse complement strand
GGGGGGGGCCCCCCCCCCCCCCGCCGCCACCGGGCGCGGTGGGGCGGGTGGGGCGCCGGTGCCGGTGAGCCCGGCCGTGATCCGGCGATCCCGGCTCCGAGGACCACGGCGTGGCCGCGGCCGTCGTCGTCCGGGGGGAGGCGGCCGCCGGCCCGGGCGTCGTCCGGGCCGGCTGGGTGGTTGTCCGGAGTGTCGTCCATCGTCCGAGTGTGGGGGGCCGGGCCGGGCCGGGGGCAGGTTCCGCCCGGGGCGGACGGGGGCGCGACGGGGGCGGACGGGGGCGGACACGGGCGCGGCGGCCGGGCCGGGCCCCGTGCCGCCTCCGCGGCCCCGCGCACCGGCCCGCCGGCCCCGCCACGCGGACGCGCGGCGGTGTCGTTCCCGGTCACCCCTGGCACCGGGGGCCGGGGCGCGTCCCAGTAAGCTGCGGGTCCGTCCCGCGCATTCGCCCTCTCCCGTTCCCGAGGTACCGCAGTGAGCTCCGCAGCACCCCCCATAGCCGTTGCGGTCGTCGGCCTCGGGGCCGACGGCTGGGCCGGGCTCACCGCCGCCGCCCGTCAGGCGCTGGCCGGCGCCGAGGTGCTGATCGGCGGGCCCCGGCAGCTGGACCTGCTCCCGGCCGGCGAGTGCGGCGGACTGCGGGTCGCGTGGCCGAGCCCGCTGCGCCCCGCCGTACCGAAGCTGATGGCCGAGCACGCCGGGCGCCGGATCGCCGTACTGGCCAGCGGGGACCCGATGTTCTACGGGATCGGCCGCGCGCTCGGCGAGGAACTGGGGCCCGGCGCGCTCCACGTCCACCCGCACCCCTCCTCCGTCTCCTACGCCTGTGCCCGCCTGGGCTGGCCGGTGGAGGACACCGAGGTGCTGACCGCGGTCGGCAGGCCGGTGGCCCGGGTGGCGGCCGCGCTGCACGAGGGGCGGCGGCTGCTGGTGCTGAGCGCCGGAGCGGCGACCCCGGCCGAGATCGCCGCCCTGCTGCGGGAGCGGGGTTTCGGCCCGAGCCGGATGCGGGTCCTCGAACAGCTCGGCTCCGAGCGCGAGGACGCGTACGAGGGCACCGCGGCCGACTGGCACCGCGAGCCCGGCGACCCCCTCAACGTGGTCGCCGTCGAGTGCCTCCGGGATCCCGGCTCGGCGGTCCCCCGGCTCGGCGCCACCCCCGGCCTGCCCGACGCCGCGTACGAGCACGACGGGCAGCTCACCAAGCGCCACGTCCGCGCCGCGACCCTCTGCGCCCTGGCCCCCGCCCCCGGCGAACTGCTGTGGGACATCGGCGGCGGCTCCGGCTCGATCGGCATCGAGTGGATGCGCACGCACCCCTCCTGCCGCGCCGTGGCCGTCGAGCGGGTCCCCGAGCGGGCCGCCCGCATCACCCGCAACGCGGCGGCCCTCGGCGTCCCCGGCCTGCGCGTGGTCGTCGGCGCGGCCCCGGCCGCGCTGGACGGACTGCCCGCGCCCGACGCGGTGTTCATCGGCGGCGGGCTCACCGCCCCGGGCCTGCTCGACGCCGCGTGGGAGGCGCTGGCGCCCGGCGGCCGGCTCGTCGTCAACACCGTGACGCTGGAGTCGGAGGCGGTCCTGGCCGGGCAGCACCGGCGCCTCGGCGGGGAGCTGGTGAAGCTGGCCGTCTCGCACGCCGTCCCGGTGGGCGGTTTCACGGGCTGGCGGCAGGCGATGCCGGTCACCCAGTGGTCCGTGACGAAGCCTCAGCCGCCGGCCGACGCGCCGTGACGCGGACCCGTGACGAAGCCGAAGACACAAGGAGACTGACATGACCGTGTACTTCATCGGCGCGGGCCCCGGCGCCGCCGACCTGATCACCGTACGCGGTGCCCGCACCCTCGCCGCCGCCCCCGTCTGCCTGTACGCGGGCAGCCTGGTCCCGCGCGAGCTGCTCGACGAGTGCCCCGAGGGGACCAGGCTGGTCGACACCTCGCGGCTGAACCTCGACGAGATCATCGCCGAATGCGTCCGGGCCCACGAAGCGGGCCTGGACGTGGCGCGGCTGCACTCCGGCGACCCGTCCATCTTCAGCGCCGTCGCCGAGCAGATGCGCCGGCTCGACGCGCACGGCATCCCGTACGAGGTGGTCCCGGGCGTGCCCGCGTTCGCGGCGGCGGCGGCCTCCCTCAAGCGGGAGCTGACCGTCCCGACCGTCGGCCAGACGGTGATCCTGACCCGGATCGCCCAGCAGGCCACCCCGATGCCGCCCGGCGAGGACCTGGCCACGCTCGGCCGCAGCGGCGCCCTGCTGGTGCTGCACCTGGCCACCCGCTACGTGGACCGCGTCGTGGACGAGCTGCTGCCGCACTACGGGGCCGAGTGCCCGGTGGCGGTGGTGGCGATGGCCAGCCGCCCCGACGAGCTGATCCTGCGCGGGACGCTGGCCGACATCGCGGGGCAGGTCAAGGAGGCGGGGCTGGTGCGCACCGCCGTCATCGTCGTGGGCCGGACGCTGGGCGCCGAGCAGTTCCGCGACAGCCACCTCTACTCCCCCGAACGCGACCGGCATGTCTGCTGAGCCGTCCCCCGGACGGGAGCCCGCCGGGCACGTCCTGATCCTGGGCGGCACCACCGAGGGCCGCCGGCTGGCGGAGGCGCTGGCGGCGGATCCCGCGTACGCCGCCTCGTACCGGGTGACGAACTCCCTCGCGGGCCGGGTCGGCGCGCCCGTGCTGCCGCCGGGCGAGACCCGGATCGGCGGCTTCGGCGGGGCCGAGGGGCTGGCGGGGTGGATCACCGCCCACGGCGTCACGCACGTCGTCGACGCCACGCACCCCTTCGCGGAGCGGATGAGCTTCCACGCGGCCGAGGCGGAGGCGCTGACGGGCGTGCCGACGCTGGCGCTGCGCCGGCCCGGCTGGAGTCCGGGCCCGGGCGACGCCTGGACCTTCGCGGACGACCTCGCGGGGGCGGCCGCCGTACTGCCCTCGCTGGGCCGGCGGGCCTTCCTGACCACGGGCCGGACGGGCCTGCACCTGTTCGCCCACCTCACCGACACCTGGTTCCTGGTGCGTTCGGTGGACCCGCCGCAGGGGCCGGTGCCGCCGCGCATGGAGCCGTTGCTGGCACGCGGCCCCTTCGGCCTGGAGCAGGAGCGGGAGCTGCTGGCCCGGCACCGCGTCGACGTGCTGGTCACCAAGGACAGCGGCGGCGACGCGACCGCGCCCAAGCTGACGGCGGCCCGCGAGGCCGGGATCCCGGTCCTGGTCGTGCGCCGTCCGCCGGTGCCGGCGGGCGTGGCGCGCGCGGAGTCGGTGGACGCGGCGCTGCGGTGGCTCGGCGACGGGGGCCGCACCCTCTAGTGTGAAGGGATGCGGATACGTCACGCCCTCGTCCTGGTCCTCGCCGCCGCGTCGGCGCTCGTCACCGGATGCGGCGGGGGCTCGGCGCCCGAGCCCAAGGGCTGGGAGCCGGACGACGCGCTCCAGCGGGCCGACGAGAGCCTGGGCAAGGACCTCACGGCCGGCGCCCGGGTGACGGCGCGGGGGACGGGGTTCCTCAAGGCCGGCATGGAGAAGTCCCTGGAGACCGGCGGGGAGCGCCCGTACCGCTTCGACATCGCCTGTGACAGCGAGGAGAGTTCCCGGGTGACGCTGGTGCTGTCCCGCGAAGGCGGCGCCGGGGACCGGACGTTCGACGTGTCGTGCACCGCCGGGGAGGTCACCCGGCTGAACCTCCCGGCGGGCTCGGCGCTGAACGCGCACATCGACCCCGCCCCGCAGGACGACTCCCCTCCGGCCGGGGTCGTGTCGTGGCAGCTGGTCACGCTCGACCCGGCGACGGTGCAGGGCTGCCCGGACGCCCTCACGGGCTGCCCGGGCTGAGCCCCGGCGGCCGGACGGAGCGCGGCCGCTGGACGGAGCGCGGCGGCCGGACGGAGCACCGGCGGCCCGGCCCGGGATTCCCGGGCCGGGCCGCGCTCATCTCACGGGGCCGGTCACGGGTAGCGGCGCGGGGTCCACGTCACGCGCGACCCGTCGGGGCGCTCGGTGACCCGCGTCTGCGAGGAGCCGATCAGCAGGATGGTGCGCATGTCCACCTCGGACGGCTCCAGTTCGCCGAGCGTGACGATCCGCACCGTCTGCCCGGGCCCGCCGACGTCCCGCGCCACGACCACCGGGGTCTGCGCCGGGCGCAGCTCCAGCAGCAGTTCGCGCGCCTGGGCCACCTGCCAGGTCCGGCTGCGCGAGCCCGGGTTGTAGAGGGCGAGCACCAGGTCGGCGGCGGCGGCCGCGCGCAGCCGCTCGGCGATGACCTCCCACGGCTTGAGCCGGTCGGAGAGGGAGATGGTGGCGTAGTCGTGGCCCAGCGGCGCCCCGGCGGCGGCGGCCGCCGCGTTGGCGGCCGTCACGCCCGGCAGCACCCGTACGGGCACGTCGGCGTAGGGGGCCTGGCCGGCCACCTCCAGGACCGCGGTGGCCATGGCGAAGACCCCGGGGTCGCCGCCGGAGACCACGGCGACCCGCTTGCCGCGCCGCGCGAGGTCGAGGGCGAACTCGGCGCGCTCGGACTCCACCTTGTTGTCGGAGCCGTGCCGCACCTGGCCCGGCTTGACCGGCACCCGGTCGAGGTAGGTGGTGTAGCCGACCAGCACCTCGGCGTCGGCCAGCGCCCGCTTCGTCTCCGGGGTCAGCCACAGCGGCCCGGCCGGTCCGGTGCCGACGACGGCGACCTCGCCGGGCCCGGACGGCACGCTGCCCGGGTTGCCGATCCGGCTGGGCACGACGGCGACGGCGAAGTACGGGACGGTGTCGGGGTCGGTGTCGGCCAGGACCCCGGTCCGCTCGCCCTCCATGGTGGCGCGCTCGACGTAACGGGCCTCGGCGAGGCGGCCGCTGGCCTCCATCGCCCGCCGGACGGCGGGGAAGGTGCGGCCGAGCTTCATGACGACCGCCGAGTCGGTGGCGGCGAGGCGGGCGGTGAGCTCCTCCTCGGGCAGGGTGCCGGGCAGGATCGTCAGCACCTCCTCGCCCTCCACGAGCGGGGTGCCGAGCCGGGCGGCGGCGGCGCTCACCGAGGTGACGCCGGGGATGACCTCGGCCTCGTACCGGTCGGCGAGCCGCTTGTGCATGTGCATGTACGAGCCGTAGAAGAGCGGGTCGCCCTCCGCGAGCACGGCGACGGTCCGGCCGGCGTCGAGGTGCGCGGCCAGGCGGGCGGCGGAGGCCTCGTAGAACTCCTCCATGGCGCCCTGGTAGCCGCCGGGGTGGTCGGTGGTCTCGGTGGTGACCGGGTAGACCAGCGGCTCCTCGACGTGGTCGGCGCGCAGGTGCTTCGCGGCGATCGAGCGGGCGATGGAACGGCCGTGGCGGGCGCTGTGGTAGGCGACGACGTCGGCCTCCGCGATCGCCTCGACGGCCCGCAGGGTCATCAGCGACGGGTCGCCGGGCCCGAGCCCGACCCCGTACAGCTTGCCCTTCGTCTCCCGGTCCTGACGGTCGCTCATTCTTCCTCGCTCGCGATCGCGTTGATCGCGGCGGCGGCGATGGCGCTGCCGCCGCGCCGGCCCCGCACGATCAGGTGGTCGAGGCCCGAGGGGTGGGCGGCCAGGGCGTCCTTGGACTCGGCGGCGCCGATGAAGCCCACGGGCACGCCGATGACGGCGGCGGGGCGCGGGGCGCCCTCCTCGATCATCTCCAGCAGCCGGAACAGCGCGGTCGGGGCGTTGCCGACGGCGATCACGGAGTTCTCCAACAGTCCCCGGTCGCGCCAGAGTTCGAGGGCGGCGGCGCTGCGCGTGGTGCCCGTCTTCGCGGCCAGGGCGGGGACGGCCGGGTCGGAGAGGGTGCAGATCACCTCGTTGCCGGAGGGCAGCCGCTTGCGGGTGACGCCGCTGGCGACCATCTGCACGTCGCACAGGATCGGCGCACCGGCCTGCAGCGCGGCGCGGGCCCGCAGGACGACGTCGGGGGTGTAGCCGAGGTCCTGGGGGAGGTCGGTCATGCCACAGGCGTGAATCATGCGCACCGCGACCTGGGCGACCGAGGCGGGCAGCCCGGAGAGGTCCGCCTCGGCGCGGATCGTGGCAAAGGACTGGCGGTAGATCGCGGCGCCGTCCTTCTCGTACTCGAACACGGTGTACTCGCTCATTTCTTCACTGCGACGGGGGTGGTGGGGTGGTACGTGTACGGGGGCGCCGGGCATCGGCGAGGGCGGCCGCGAGGTCGGCGTGCGGGACGGACCGGGCGTCGAGTGCGTAGCCGTCGGGGGTGGCGACCAGGTCCACCCAGGCGGTGCCGCGCGGGTGGCCGCACCGGCGGGCGCAGCCCGACCAGTGCACGGGCAGGCCGCCGGCGGATTCCGCAACGACCGCGCGGGCGTCGGCGCGCACGTCCGCGAGGGATTTGGCACAACCGGGCCTGCCGGTGCAGGCGGTGACGGACAGCCAGGGGCTGCCGGGCCGGGCGACCAGGCCGGCCGCCTCGACGCGCGCGCACGCGCCGGTGTTCGCGTGCGGCAGGACGACGCTGCGCCAGGGGGTGACGCGCAGCTCGCCGTCAGCACCGCCGGCGGCCTCGGTCAGTACCCGCCACTGTGCGGAGCTCAGCCGTCCGAGCGGGGGCAGCACGCAGAGTCCGGCGCCGTCTTCGCCCCAGGGCCGGGGCGGTTCGGCACAGGGCCACGCCACTTCGGGGCGGTGACCGGCCGCGATCCCGGCGGCGTCGAGCCTCAGCGCGAACTCCCGTGTGTCCAGGGTGTGTTCGTCAGCCAGTTCGGCGATCCGCCAGGGACGGTTCCCGGCGGCGTCGGCGGAGTCGAGGAAGTACTCGGCGGCCAGCAGCGCGGCCCGGGGCGCGTCGGCGGCACCGACCTCGACGGCGTCGGCGGCCGCGCCGAACCGCACCAGGGCCCGGCCGCCGGGAACGTCGCCGGGGACGTTCCCGGCACCGGCGGCGGTCCGGTCGTCCCGCGGCTCCGCGCGTCCCGCGCTCCCGGTGCCGCCCGCGCGGACGGACAGCACGGTGACGTCGGGTTCGAGGGCGGCCACGTCCCCGCGCCCGTCGTCGAGGGCGAACAGGAACCGCCCGGAGAGGGCGGCCGCCCGGGTGCTCGCGCAGAGCAGCCGGTCGAGTTCCCGGACCCAGTCCACGACGAGGGGCCCGCCGAGGGGGCTGGCCACGATGTTGCGCACCCGCTCGTGGCTCGGGGCGGGCAGCAGCCCGGCGCCGCCGAGCATCTCCGCGAGCCCGGCGCCGCAGCCGTCGGCGAGGCCGCGCAGCTGGACGTTGCCGCGCGAGGTGAGTTCCAGGTGCCCGTCCCCGAACCGGTCGGCGGCGAGCCCGAGCACGGCGGCCTGCCGGCCGGTGAGCAGCCCGCCGGGGATCCGCACGCGCGCCAGGTACCCGTCGTCGGCGGAGTGCAGCCGCAGCGCGCCGGGGCAGGCGTCGCCGCGGTCGCGTATGACGGGTTCGTCCCGCGATGCGGCGGAAGGGGGCTGGGGCGGCATGGCCGCGAGCATACCCACGTTTCCCCACCCCCGACCTGTGTCCGTCGCCACCCCGACCAGCGCAATCCAGCCCCACCGCCGATCCTTCCAGCCCACCGGAGGCCCTCCCGGCCCCACCCGGGGGTACCCCAGCGGTAGCCGGGGGAGTTTGCGGCGCGGCCCGATGGGCAGAGCCCCGACGGCGCACCGCACCGCGGCTCACCACCCGCGAGCTCCCCACCCCACCTCCCGGCCAGGGAGACGGCCACCTAAGATGACCTTCCGGCGGACCACTCGGCCCGTCACCGCCGAGGACGGCGACATGGGAGGAAGCCCGGTGCGATTCCGGCGCGGTCCCGCCACTGTGAGCCCCGCGGAGCGATCCGTGAGGTGAGTCAGGAACTCCCGCTGTCCTCACTGCCCGGGGCGCGGAAACCCCGAGGAAGGCCTGCCGCCGCATGATCCTGCTGCTGTCGACGTCCGACACCGATCTGCTCAGCGCCCGCGCCGCGAACGTCGCCGGCGGCCCCGTGCCGTACCGGTTCGCGAACCCCTCCCGCCTCCCCGTCGACGACCTCCCCGGGCTCCTCGACGGCGCCGAGCTGGTCGTCGTACGCCTCCTCGGCGGCCTGCGCGCCTGGCAGGACGGCCTCGACGTGCTGCTGGCCCCCGGCCAGACCCGGCCGGTGGTGGTGCTGACCGGCGAACAGGCCCCGGACGCCCAGCTGATGGAGGCCTCCACGGTCCCCATCGGCATCGCCGCCGAGGCCCACCGCTACCTCGCGCACGGCGGCCCGGCCAACCTGGAGCAGCTGGCCCGGTTCCTGTCCGACACGGTCCTGCTCACCGGCCACGGCTTCGAGCCCCCGGCCGCCTCCCCCACCTGGGGCCCCCTGGAGCGGCCCGCCACGCAGGCCACGGGCCCGCAGGTGGCGGTGCTCTACTACCGCGCCCACCAGATGAGCGGCAACACCGCCTTCGTGCACGCCCTCTGCGACGCCGTCGAGGCCAAGGGCGGCCGCCCCCTCCCCCTGTACGTCTCCTCGCTGCGCACCCCGGAGCCGGAGCTGCTCCACGCCCTGGAGCAGGCGGACGCCATCGTCACCACCGTCCTCGCCGCCGGCGGCACCCGCCCCGCGACCGCCTCGGCGGGCGGGGACGACGAGTCCTGGGACGCGGGCGCCCTGGCCGGGCTCGGCGTGCCGATCCTCCAGGCCCTGTGCCTGACCGGCTCGCGCAGCACCTGGGAGGAGAACGACGAGGGCCTCTCCCCCCTCGACGCCGCCACCCAGGTCGCCGTGCCGGAGTTCGACGGCCGCCTGATCACCGTCCCGTTCTCCTTCAAGGAGATCGACGAGGACGGCCTGCCCGCCTACGTGGCCGACGCCGAGCGGGCCTCCCGCGTCGCCGGCATCGCGGTGCGCCACGCCCGGCTGCGCCACATCGAGCGCGCGGACAAGCGGATCGCGCTGGTCCTCTCCGCGTACCCCACCAAGCACTCCCGCATCGGCAACGCGGTCGGCCTCGACACCCCGGCCAGCGCCGTGGAGCTGCTGCGCCGCCTGATCGCCGAGGGCTACGACTTCGGGCCCGAGGCCGACATCCCCGGCCTGGTCTCCGGTGACGGCGACGAGCTGATCCGCGCCCTGATCGAGGCCGGCGGCCACGACCAGGACTGGCTCACCGAGGAGCAGCTGGCCCGCAACCCCGTCCGCATCCCGGCGGCCGACTACAAGCGCTGGTTCGCCGAACTCCCCGCGGACCTGCGCGAGAGCGTCGAGGAACACTGGGGCGAGGCCCCCGGCAACATGTTCGTGGACCGTTCCGCGAACCCCGAGGGTGACATCGTGCTCGCGGCCCTGCGCCGCGGGAACCTCCTCATCCTCATCCAGCCGCCGCGTGGCTTCGGCGAGAACCCGATCGCGATCTACCACGACCCGGACCTGCCGCCCTCGCACCACTACCTGGCCGCGTACCGCTGGATCCAGGCGGCCGCGCAGGACGGCGGCTTCGGCGCCGACGCGATGATCCACCTGGGCAAGCACGGCAACCTCGAATGGCTGCCCGGCAAGAACGCGGGCCTGTCCGCCTCCTGCTCCCCGGACGCCGCCCTCGGCGACCTGCCCCTCGTCTACCCCTTCCTGGTCAACGACCCGGGCGAGGGCACCCAGGCCAAGCGCCGGGTCCACGCCACCCTGGTCGACCACCTCGTCCCGCCGATGGCGCGCGCCGAGTCGTACGGCGACATCGCCCGCCTGGAGCAGCACCTGGACGAGTACGCGCAGATCAGCGCGATGGACCCGTCGAAGCTCCCCGCGATCCGCGCCCAGATCTGGACCCTGATCCAGGCCGCGAAGCTCGATCACGACCTGGGCATGGAGGAACGCCCCGACGACGAGGGCTTCGACGACTTCCTCCTCCACGTCGACGGCTGGCTGTGCGAGGTCAAGGACGCCCAGATCCGCGACGGCCTGCACGTCCTGGGCGGCGCCCCGACGGGCGAGGCCCGGGTCAACCTGGTCCTCTCCATCCTCCGCGCCCGCCAGATCTGGGGCGGCACCTCCGCCCTGCCCGGCCTGCGCGAGGCGCTCGGCCTCGACGAGTCGGCTGCCACCCGTACGACGGCGGACGCCGTCGAGGAGACGGCCCGCGCGCTGGTCCAGGCGATGGAGGACGCGAACTGGGCGCCGTCGGCGGTCGCTTCGGTCGCGGCGGGCCACCCTCGGGCCGTCGCGGACATCCTCACCTTCGCCGCGCACGAGGTCGTCCCCCGCCTGGCGGGCACCACGGACGAGATCGAGCACGTGGTCCGCGCCCTGGACGGCGGCTTCGTCCCGGCGGGCCCGTCGGGCTCCCCCCTGCGCGGCCTGGTCAACGTCCTGCCGACCGGCCGCAACTTCTACTCGGTCGACCCGAAGGCCGTCCCCTCCCGCCTCGCGTGGGAGACCGGGCAGGCCCTGGCCGACTCCCTCCTGGCCCGCTACCGCGCGGACCACGAGGACGAGTGGCCCGCCTCGGTCGGCCTCTCCCTCTGGGGCACGAGCGCGATGCGCACCGCCGGCGACGACGTGGCCGAGGCCCTCGCCCTCCTCGGCGTCCGCCCGGTCTGGGACGAGGCCTCCCGCCGCGTGACGGGCGTCGAGGCAATCCCCCTCTCCGAACTGAACCGCCCCCGAATCGACGTAACCCTCCGCATCTCGGGCTTCTTCCGCGACGCGTTCCCGCACGTCATCGGCCTCCTGGACGACGCGGTCCGGCTGGCGGCCTCCCTGGACGAGCCTGCCGACTCCAACTTCATCCGCGCCCACGCCCAGGCCGACCTCGCCGCCCACGGCGACGAGCGCAAGGCCACCACCCGCATCTTCGGCTCCCGCCCCGGCACGTACGGCGCGGGCATCCTCCAGCTGATCGACTCCCGCGACTGGCGCACCGACGCCGACCTCGCGGAGGTCTACACGGTCTGGGGCGGCTACGCGTACGGCCGCGGCCTCGAAGGACGGCCCGCCCGCACCGAGATGGAAACGGCCTACAAGCGCATCACCGTCGCGGCGAAGAACACCGACACCCGCGAGCACGACATCGCCGACTCGGACGACTACTTCCAGTACCACGGCGGCATGGTGGCCACCGTCCGCGCCCTGCGCGGCACGGCCCCCGAGGCGTACATCGGCGACTCCACCCGCCCGGAGACAGTCAAGACCCGCACCCTGGTCGAGGAGACCAGCCGCGTCTTCCGCGCCCGCGTGGTCAACCCCAAGTGGATCGAGGCGATGCGCCGCCACGGCTACAAGGGCGCCTTCGAACTGGCGGCGACGGTCGACTACCTCTTCGGCTACGACGCGACCACCGGCGTAGTAGCGGACTGGATGTACGACAAGCTCACGGAAACCTACGTCCTCGACCCGACGAACCGCGCCTTCCTGGAGGAAGCCAACCCCTGGGCCCTCCACGGCATCGCGGAACGCCTCCTGGAGGCCGAATCCCGCGGCATGTGGGAAAAGCCGGACCCCCAGATCCTCGAATCCCTCCGCCAGGTCTACCTGGACACGGAAGGCAACCTGGAGGGCGAAGGCGAGTAAGCGCCCCGGAATGGCGGTCCTCCACACGGCGGGCTGAGCGCGACCGGCCCGGTCCCTCACTCGTGGGGGCCGGGCCGGTCGCGCGAAACGCTCCGTTACCCCCCGCCGTCCGCGCGCGCCCGGGAACGGGGGGCTCGTCACCTGAAGCGGTGAACTCCGCCTTGGCCCCCGGGCGTCCGGGGTAGGGCACTGCTGATCTCGTGCGGGGGCCGGGTCGGCCGGGCCCCGTGCACCGGACGAAAGGCCCGACCCGTCGTGACGCAGCAGCCGTTTCAACTGCCGGAGTTCTACCTGCCGTATCCGGCACGGCTGAACCCCCACCTGGAGGAGGCCAGGGCCCACACCAAACAGTGGGCGCGGGGGCTCGGGATGCTGGAGGGGTCCGGGGTGTGGGACGAGGGGGACCTCGACGCGCACGACTACGCCCTGCTCTGCGCGCACACCCACCCCGACTGCGACGCGGCGGCGCTGTCGCTGGTCACCGACTGGTACGTGTGGGTGTTCTTCTTCGACGACCACTTCCTGGAGATGTACAAGCGCTCCCAGGACCGCGACGGCGCCAGGGCCTACCTCGACCGGCTCGCCGCCTTCATGCCGATGGACCTGGCGGAAGGTTTCCCCGAGGCGACCAACCCCGTCGAGGCGGGGCTCGCCGACCTGTGGGCGCGTACCGTCCCGGCCATGTCGGCGCACTGGCGGGAGCGGTTCTCGCTGTCCACGAAGAACCTGCTCGACGAGTCCATGTGGGAGCTCTCCAACATCGGCCTCGGCCGCGTGGCCAACCCCCTCGAATACATTGAGATGCGGCGGAAGGTGGGCGGGGCGCCCTGGTCGGCCGGGCTGGTGGAGTACGTGGCCGCCGAGGTGCCGGCGCGCGTGGCGCACTCGCGGCCGCTGGGCGTCCTGCGCGACGCCTTCTCCGACGCCGTGCACGTCCGCAACGACATCTTCTCCTACCAGCGCGAGGTCACCGACGAGGGCGAACTGTCCAACGCCGTCCTGGTGCTGGAGACCTTCCTCGGCTGCTCCACCCAAGAGGCCGCCGAGATCTCCAACGACCTGATCACCTCCCGCCTCCATCAGTTCGAGCAGACCGCACTCGCCGAACTCCCCCGGCTCTTCTCCGACCACGCCCTCGCCCCGGACGAGATCGCGGCCGTCCTCGCCTACGTCAAGGGACTCCAGGACTGGCAGGCCGGCGGCCACGAATGGCACATGGTCTCCGGCCGCTACATGAACGAGGGGGCCAGGCCCACCGCCCGGCTGTCCCTGCCCTTCCTGCCGGGCGGGCTGGGGACCAGCGCCTTCGACCTGGGGTCCGTCTTCACCCGGCGGTCCATGGAGATGCGCCGCCGCTCCTTCTCCTTCACTCCCTTCGAACGCACCGGCCCCTCGGTGATCCCCGGGATGGACCTGCCCTTCGAGCTGTCCCTCAGCCCCCACCTCGCGCACGCGCGCGCGGGCTCGGTGGAGTGGGCCCGCAGGATGGGGCTGCTGGAACCGCAGCCCGGTGACCCGGGCTCGGCGGTCTGGACCGAACAGAAGGTGCGCGGCTTCGACTTCGCCCTCTGCGCGGCCGGCATCGACCCCGACGCGACGGCCGGGGAACTGCTGCTCAGCGCGTGCTGGCTGACCTGGGGGACGTACGCGGACGACTACTACCCGCTGGTGTTCGGGCGGTCCGGGAACATCGCGGCGGCCAAGGCCACCACCGCACGGCTCCTGTCGATGATGACCGAGGACCCCGCCGGTACCGGGCCGGAGCCGGTCACCGTGCTGGAACGCTCCTTCGCCGACCTGTGGGAACGGACCGCCGCGGGCATGTCCGGGACCGCCCGCGCCGAGTTCCGGGCGACCATGGCGGACATGCTGGAGAGCTGGGTGTGGGAGGTGGAGAACCTGGCCCACCACCGCGTCCCGGACCCGGTGGACTACGCGGAGATGCGCCGTCGCACCTTCGGCTCGCGACTGACGATGTACATGTGCCGGCTCGGCCACGAGGGCCGGGGCGTCCCGGAGGAGATCTACCGTTCGGGGACCGTCCGGTCGCTGGAGAACGCGGCCGCGGACATCGGCTGTCTCATCAACGACATCTTCTCCTACCAGAAGGAGGTGGAGTTCGAGGGCGACATGCACAACCACCTGGTCGTCACCCGCGCCTTCTTCAGCATCGGCTACCCCGAGGCCCTCCACATCTGCCACTCCCTCATGAACCGGCGGGTGGAGGAGTTCCAGCACATCGTCGCGGACCTCCTGCCGCGGCTCTGCGAGGACCGCGGACTGGACGCGCGGGCCCGGGCGGGTCTCGACAGCTACGCGGGCGAACTCCGGGACTGGCTGGCGGGAGTGCTCAACTGGCACCGGAAGGTGCGGCGTTATGGTGAGGACGATCTGCGCCGGCAGGGCGGCGGACTGTCCGCCGCCGTCCTGAGCGGCGGCTTCGGCATGGCGGCGGCGCGGATCGGGCTGCCCGCCTGAGCCGGGCGGCGGCGGGGGCGGACCGCTCGCCCGCCCCCGCCGCCACGGCCGGACTCAGGATTGCGGGGCGCGCAGCGAGCCGGTGGTCTGGTGGGCGGGGTCGGCCAGGAAGCAGGTGATCTCCTGGTCGCCCGTGGCCCAGGTCTCGGAAGACGGAAGGTAGAAGTACTGCCCGATGCCGTCCGGGAGTTTCCTTCCGGCCCCCACGTAGGCGTCGATCGCCTTGTCCCCGCACTTCTCGTTGGCGATCGAGGCGAGCTTCTGGTCTCCCGGGAAGGGGCCGTCCGGCACGGTGAGGACGGCGTAGGCCTCCGACTGGTGCGGATCGTCGCAGGAGACGATGTCCACCGACAAGGGCGCCTTCTTCGTCTCGTCGGTCTTGAGGCCCTTCAGATCGGAGCGGCTGTTGAAGCAGTCCCCCACCTCGATGTCCTCGGTGTCGTCGAAGACGGCGGCGCCGAGGGCCTGACCGCCCCCGGCGACTCCGAGGAACAGGGCGAGGGCGAGGGCCGCGCCGTGGAGGGCACGGCCGTACGGTGATCGGGGCAGTCTGGACATGGGCGCGGCTCTCCTTGCACTGGGGCGCGAGACGCGGCGGCCGCTGCACTGTCCACGCTACTCCCGGACCGGCTCCGGGGCCCGGCGGGCGCCGGCCGGGCCGCTCCAGCCGGCCGGGACGTGCCCGAGCCGGACCCGCTGGGGGTGGTCGCCGACGGGGACGGAGACCCGCTTGGCCCCGGTGGCGAAGTCGATGGCGGTGACGCGGTCGGCTCCGCTCTCCGAGATCACGCAGCCCTTGCCGTCACCGTCGACGGTGGCCCAGTACGGCTTGTCGGCGGGGACCAGCGGGCCCTCGGCCAGGGTGGCCCGGTCCACGACGGTGGCGTAGTCGTCCATGGTCCCGGCGACGCAGAGCTTGCCGCCGTCGGGGCTCATGGACAGGCCGTGGTGACGGGAGTCGTTGACCCAGGTGGTGCGGTCGGTGCTGGTGGCGGGGTTCTCGGGGAGGGTCTTGACCCGGGTGATCCGGTCGGCGGCGACGTCGTACTCCACGAGGCCGTTGAAGAAGGACACCTGGAAGTAGAGCGTGGACTCGTCCGGGGTGAAGACCATCGGGCGGACGGCGTCGGAGAGGTCCTTGCGGCCGAAGGCGTCGAGGCGTTCGCGCATGTCGACGGTCCGGACGGGGCGGAAGGTCCGGGCGTCGACGACGGTGAGCCTGCGGTCGCCCTTCGTCCAGTCCAGCCAGGGCGCGTCGAGGGCGGAGGTGACGTCGCCGATGGAGCTGTTCCACAGCAGGCCGCCGCCCTGGGTGAAGGTGTTCTCGTGCGGCTTGTCGCCGGTCGCGAAGGAGCCGACCTGCCGGCCGGTGGCGATGTCGAGGACGTGCACCGTGTTCGCGGTGGAGGCGGAGACGGCCACCCGGGTGCCGTCGGGCGAGACGGCCATGTGGTCGGAGCGGTAACCGGCCACCGGGAAGCGCCAGTTGATCCGTCCCGAGCGGAGGTCGACGGAGACGACGTCGGCGAAGCTGGGGCGCGAGACGACCACCGCCGTGCCGTCCGGGGTGGTGTACATGTCGTCGGCGAACTGGTCGTGGCCCTCCCCCGCCGAGGCCCGGATGCCGAGGAAGAAGCCGAGCTTGACGGGGTTGAGGTAGATCTCCCGGAGCCGTTCCTCCTTGTCGGGGATCACGTTGATCCTGCCGACGCGGGCGAGGTCGCCGGTGGAGGCGAGGACGTCGGCGGTGCCCTCCCAGTTGTTGCCGACGAAGAGCACCTCCCGCAGTCCGCCGGCCGTGGGCGGCGCTGCCGGGGCGGAGGCGGCGGCGGCCGGGGCGAGGCCGGCCGCGAGGCCCGCCAGTGCCAGGGCGCACGCCAGGCGGAGGCTGCGGGCGGGGATGCGCGAGGAGGTGCGACCGTACCGGGACATCCGCTCAACTCCGTTGCGGGGAGGCGTCGTTACCGGGCGGTAAAGTAGGCGGGACGGCGAGAAGGCGCAACCCTCGGGGCTGCGCCTTCTGTCATCGGGCCGGCGGGGCGCCGTCTCAGGCGACGGAGCCGATGCGGCCGATCACCGTGTTCGAGGAGTCCCGGTGGATCGGGATGTGCGCGCCGGTCAGGGCCGCTCCGCTGCCGCCGCGGCGGTTCGCCACGATCTCGGCGGCGATGGACAGCGCGGTCTCCTCCGGGGAGCGGGCGCCCAGGTCCAGGCCGATCGGGGAGCGCAGCCGGGCCAGTTCGAGCTCGGTGACGCCGACGTCGCGCAGCCGCTTGTTGCGGTCCTCGTGGGTGCGGCGGGAGCCCATGGCGCCGACGTAGGCGACGGGGAGCTTGAGGGCCAGTTCGAGGAGCGGGACGTCGAACTTGGCGTCGTGGGTCAGGACGCACAGGACGGTACGGGCGTCGACGCCGCCGGAGGCGGCCTCGGCCTCCAGGTAGCGGTGCGGCCAGTCGACGATGACCTCGTCGGCCTCGGGGAAGCGCTTCTCGGTGGCGAACACGGGCCGCGCGTCGCACAGCGTCACGTGGTAGCCGAGGAACTTGCCGATCCGCACCAGCGCGGAGGCGAAGTCGATGGCCCCGAAGACGATCATCCGCGGGGGCGGGACGCTGGACTCGACGAGGACCTTGAGGGGCTCCCCGCAGAGCCGGCCGTCGGCGCCCACCTCCAGGACGCCGGTCTTGCCGGCGTCCAGCATGGCCCGGGCCTCCTCGGCGATGGTGCGGTCCAGCTCGGGGTGGCCGCCGAAGCCGCCCTCGAAGGTGCCGTCGCCCAGGACGACCACGGCGCGGCCCTTGAGCTCGGCCGGGCCCTCGGCTATCCGGGCCAGGGCCGCCGCCTCGCCGGCGGAGGCGGCGCGCAGGGCGGTGGCGAGGGCCTCGCGCTGGGGCGAGCCCACGGGCACCGGGGTGACCAGGATGTCGATGATCCCGCCGCAGGTCAGGCCCACGGCGAACGCGTCGTCGTCGCTGTAGCCGAAGCGTTCCTGGACGGTCTCGCCGTCCTCGAGCGCCTGGCGGCACAGCTCGTACACCGCGCCCTCCACGCATCCGCCGGAAACGGAGCCGATGGCCGTGCCCTCGCCGTCGACGGCGAGGGCCGCCCCGGGCTGCCGGGGCGCGCTGCCGCCGACCGCCACCACGGTGGCGACGGCGAAGTCACGTCCCTGCTCGACCCACCGGTTCAGTTCTTCGGCGATGTCCAGCATGTGCGGCCTCCTCGGCGAGGTTCGGTTTCCAGTATGGGATGCGTGAAGGGTGGTGACCCGGCCGGCACCGGGCCTCGGGGGCCTGGTGCCGGTCGGGTCCGGTACCGGTCTTCGCCGTACTACTTGACGCCGAGCCACGCCTCGATGGGGTGGAGCGCGAAGAAGATCACGAAGACGACGGTGAGCGCCCACATGAAGGCACCGATCTCGCGGGCCTTGCCCTGCGCGACCTTGATGGCCACGTAGGAGAGCACACCGGCGGCGACACCGGGGGTGATCGAGTACGTGAACGGCATGATCACGACGGTCAGGAAGACCGGGATCGCGGTGGCCGCGTCGGCCCAGTCCACGTGGCGGGCGTTCTGCATCATCATCGCGCCGATGACGACGAGGGCCGCGGAGGCGACCTCACCCGGGACGATCTGGGTGATCGGGGTGAAGAAGAGGCAGGCGGCGAAGAGCAGACCGCTGACGACGGAGGCGAGACCTGTGCGGGCACCCTCACCGACGCCGGTGGCGGACTCGACGAAGACCGTCTGGCCGGAGCCGCCGGCGATGCCGCCGATGGCGCCACCGGCGCCGTCGATGAACAGCGCCTTCGACAGGCCCGGCATGCGGCCCTGGTCGTCGGCCAGCTTGGCCTCGGTGCCGACGCCGATGATGGTGGCCATGGCGTCGAAGAAGCCGGCGAGCACGAGGGTGAAGACGATCATGCCGACCGTCATGACGCCGACGTCGCCCCAGCCGCCGAACTCGACCTTGCCGAAGAGCGAGAAGTCGGGCATGGAGATGGCGGAGCCGTCCAGGACCGGCGGGCCGTTCTTCCAGGCCTTCGGGTCGATGTCCACGACGGCGTTGACGATGGCCGCGAGGACGGTGCCGCCGACGATGCCGATCAGGATGGCGCCCGGGACCTTGCGGGCCTGGAGCATGAAGATCGCCAGCAGGGTGAGGCAGAAGATCAGGACCGGCCAGCCGGCGAGCTCGCCGACCGAACCGAGCTGGACCGGAGGACCGAACTCGGGGCCCTTGCCGACGAAGCCGGCCTTCACGAGACCGATGAGGGCGACGAACATGCCGATGCCCATGGTGATCGCGTGCTTGAGCGCGAGCGGGATCGCGTTCATGATCATCTCTCGGAGGCCGGTGACGACCAGGAGACAGATCACGACGCCGTACATCACACACATGCCCATGGCCTGCGGCCAGGTCATCTGCGGGGCGACCTGCGAGGACAGGACGCCGGAGACGGACAGGCCCGCGGCCAGGACGAGCGGGACCTTGCCGATGAAGCCCATCAGGAGGGTGGTCGCGGCCGCGGCGAAGGCGGTGGCCGTGATCAGGGCCTTCTGGCTCATCGTGTCGCCGGCGACGTCCTTGCCGGAGAGGATCAGCGGGTTGAGCAGGAGGATGTACGCCATCGCCATGAAGGTCGTGACGCCGCCACGAATCTCAGTGCCGACGCTCGACCCTCTATGGGTGATGTGAAAGTAACGGTCGAGCCAAGAACGCCCGGCGGGGTTCAGAGAGCCGTCGCCGGCCTCTTCCGCGGTGGTCTTGGGCTCCACAGACGACTGGGTCATGGTGCCTAACTCCCAAGGTTCAAAGGGGCACCCGCATGAAGATTGGAGACGCGGGATTTGGGAAACTGCGTTGGCTGCACGACCCGGGGTGACGGCCCGAGGCGACGCGAAATGTGCACTGCGTGTACTGCGGGTAGTGCGGGGGTGACCGCTGGTACTACGTGGGGGTTTCTTGCAGGGGTACTGCCGGGTGAAGCTGACCGCGAGCGGTGCGGGCTACTTCGGTGCTCCGGGCGGTGCGAGCGGCAAGTGTGACGTTCCCGTGTCACACCGCCCGGAGAGTCTGCGGGGGGTCCGGGGGCGCGTAGCCCCCGGACCACGCCGGCCTAGAGGGTCCCGGTGAGGGCTTCCGGACGGATCGGCGTCTTGTTGAGCTCCAGACCGGTCGCCGCCCGGATCGCCGCGAGGACGGCCGGGGTGGACGAGAGGGTCGGGGCCTCGCCCAGACCGCGAAGGCCGTACGGCGCGTTCGGGTCGGCGAGCTCCAGAACGTCGACCGGGATGGTCGGGGTGTCCAGGATGGTCGGGATCAGGTAGTCCGTGAAGGAGGGGTTGCGCACCTTCGCGGTCTTCGGGTCCACGATGATCTCTTCCATGACGGCCACGCCGAGGCCCTGGGTGGTACCACCCTGGATCTGGCCCACCACGGAGAGCATGTTGAGCGCCTTGCCGACGTCCTGGGCGGTCGCCAGCTCGACGACCTTGACCAGGCCGAGCTCGGTGTCCACCTCGACGACCGCGCGGTGCGCGGCGAAGGTGTACTGGACGTGGCCGTCGCCCTGGCCGGTGACCAGGTCGAACGCGACGGTCGGACGGTGACGGAACTCGAGTTCGAGGTCGATGGCCTCGTTCTCCAGGATGTCGGCGATGTCCGCGAGGACCTCACCGCCGTCGGTGACGACCTTGCCGCCCTCCAGGAGGAGCTCCGCGTGGGCCCACGCCGGGTGGTACGAGCCGTTCTTGCGGCGGCCCATCTCCAGCAGCGCCTCGCGCACGGCCTCACAGGTGTTCTTCACGGCGCCACCGGTCATGTACGTCTGCCGCGAGGCGGACGTGGAACCGGCGGAGCCGACCTGCGTGTCGGCCGGGTGGATGGTCACCTGCGTGACGCCCAGCTCGGTACGGGCGATCTGCGCGTGGACGGTGACACCGCCCTGGCCGACCTCCGCCATGGCCGTGTGGACCATCGCGACGGGCTCGCCGTTGATGACCTCCAGGCGCACGCGGGCGGTGGAGTAGTCGTCGAAGCCCTCGGAGAAGCCGACGTTCTTGATGCCGACCGCGTAGCCGACGCCGCGGACGACGCCCTCGCCGTGGGTGGTGTTCGACAGGCCGCCGGGCAGCGCGCGCAGGTCCGCGGCCTCGCCGGCGGTCTCCCACTGGCGCTCCGGCGGCAGCGGGCGGGCCTTGACCCGGCGCAGCAGCTCGGCGACCGGGGCCGGGGAGTCCACGACCTGGCCGGTGGGCATGATCGTGCCCATCTCCATGGCGTTCAGCTGGCGGAACTCGACCGGGTCCATGCCCAGCTTCGCCGCGAGCTTGTCCATCTGGGCCTCGTACGCGAAGCAGGCCTGGACGGCGCCGAAGCCGCGCATCGCGCCGCAGGGCGGGTTGTTCGTGTAGAGCGCGATCGCCTCGATGTCCACGTCGTCGATGACGTACGGGCCCACCGAGAGGGAGGACGCGTTGCCGACGACGGCCGGGGAGGCCGAGGCGTAGGCGCCGCCGTCGAGCACGATCTTGCACTTCATGTGCGTGATCTTGCCGTCCTTGGTGGCGCCGTGCTCGTACCAGAGCTTCGCCGGGTGACGGTGCACGTGGCCGAAGAAGGACTCGAAGCGGTTGTAGACGATCTTGACCGGCTTGCCCGTGGCCAGGGCCAGGAGGCAGGCGTGGATCTGCATCGAGATGTCCTCGCGGCCGCCGAAGGCACCGCCGACGCCGGAGAGCGTCATGCGCACCTTCTCCTCGGGCAGGCCGAGGACGGGGGCGATCTGCTTGAGGTCCGAGTGCAGCCACTGGGTGGCGACGTAGAGGTCGACGCCGCCGTCCTCGGCGGGCACCGCGAGGCCGGACTCCGGGCCGAGGAAGGCCTGGTCCTGCATGCCGAAGGTGTACTCGCCCTCGACGATCACGTCGGCCCGCTTGCGGGCCTCCTCCACGTTGCCGCGGATGATCGGCTGGCGGTGCACGATGTTCGGGTGCGGGACGTGACCGGAGTGGTGGTCGTCGCGGCCCGGGTGGATCAGCGGCGCGTCGGCGGCGAGGGCGGAGGCCTCGTCCGTGACGAGCGGCAGCTCCTTGTAGTCGATCTTGATCTTGGCGGCCGCGCGGCGGGCGGTCTCCGGGTGGTCGGCGGCCACGAGGGCGACCGGCTCACCGTGGTGGCGTACCCGGCCGTTGGCGAGAACCGGGGTGTCCTGGATCTCCAGGCCGTAGTTCTTCATCTCGGCCGGCAGGTCGTCGTACGTCAGGACCGAGTAGACGCCCGGCATGGCCAGGGCCTCGGAGATGTCGATGGAGACGATCTCGGCGTGGGCCACGGTGCTGCGCAGGGTCTGGCCCCACAGCATGTCCTCGTGCCACATGTCCGAGGAGTACGCGAACTCGCCGGTGACCTTCAGCGTGCCGTCCGGGCGGAGCGTGGACTCGCCGATGCCGCCCTTGTTGTGCTTCTGGGTGACGTTCGTCGGCGTACCCACGGTGCGGGTGTTCTGAGCCATGATCAGACCGCCTCTCCCTGACGGGCGGCCGCGAGGCGGACCGCGTCGAGGATCTTCTCGTAGCCCGTGCAACGGCAGAGGTTGCCGGACAGGGCCTCGCGGATGTCCTGGTCGGACGGGTCGGCGTTCTGCTCCAGGAGGGCGTCGGCCTGGACCAGCAGACCCGGGGTGCAGAAACCGCACTGGACGGCGCCCGCGTCGATGAACGCCTGCTGGATGTTGGAGAGCTCCACGCCCTCACCGGTCTGGGAGTCGGTGCCCTTGGCGGACCACTGCTTGGCCTCGTCCGTGGACACGCCCTTGCCGCCGCCGCAGGCGCCGGTGCCGCAGCCGTGGCCGTGCTCCTCGCGCTGCTTGGCGAAGTCGGCCAGGCCCTCGACGGTCACGACGTCGCGGCCCTCGACCTGACCGGCCGCGACCAGGCAGGAACAGACCGGCACGCCGTCGAGGCGGACGGTGCAGGAGCCGCACTCGCCCTGCTCACACGCGTTCTTCGAGCCGGGCAGGCCCAGGCGCTCGCGCAGCACGTAGAGGAGGGACTCGCCCTCCCAGACGTCGTCGGCTTCCTGCGGACGACCGTTGACGGTGAAATTGACGCGCATGGTTACGCAGCCCCTTCAAGCGAGCGGCCGTTGGTGCCGCGGTACTGCTCCCAGGTCCAGACGAGCTGGCGGCGAGCAAGGATGCCAACCGCGTGACGGCGGTACTTCGCCGTGCCGCGGACGTCGTCGATCGGGTTGCACGCGGCGGACGCGAGCTCACCGAACTGCTTGGCGATCGACGGGGTGATGACCTTGCCGTTGTCCCAGAAACCGCCCTCTTCCAGCGCGGCGTTCAGGAACTCCTCGGCGGCCTTCGCCCGGACCGGGGTCGGGGCGGCCGAGCCGATGCCCGTACGGACGGTGCGGGTGTCGGGGTGCAGCGCGAGGCCGAAGCCGCACACGGCGATGACCATCGCGTTGCGGGTGCCGACCTTCGAGTACTGCTGGGGGCCCGTGGCGTTCTTGATGTGAACCGACTTGATGAGCTCGTCGGCGGCGAGCGCGTTGCGCTTCACGCCGGTGTAGAACTCGTCGATCGGGATCATGCGGGAGCCGCGTACGGACTCGACCTCGACCTCGCAGCCCGCGGCCAGCAGGGCGGGGTGGGAGTCACCGGCGGGAGAGGCGCAACCGAGGTTGCCGCCGACACCGCCGCGGTTGCGGATCTGCGGGGACGCGACCGTGTGCGAGGCGAGCGCGAGACCCGGCAGCGTCGCGCGCAGGTTCTCCATGATCTGGGTGTACGGGACGGAGGCGCCCAGCTTGGTGATCTCCTCGCCGACCTCCCACTCCCGCAGCAGCTCGATGCGGCCCAGGTCCAGGAGGTATTCCGGACGGCGGTGGTCGAAGTTGATCTCGACCATGATGTCGGTGCCACCCGCAATCGGCACAGCTGTGGGGTACTCGGCCTTGGCGGCGAGTGCCTCCTCCCAGCTGGCGGGGCGAAGGAAGTCCATGTGCGGCTCTCTTCTTCTTAGTCGGGCCGTTCACTTCAAGCCAGGAGGCCTAGGGGCCCTCGACTGGTCGTTCACGTGCTGTTAACGCGGTGTGGAGCCAGTACACAAGCCCGGCGCCCCCGGGGTGCAGTCACCGAAACCATGAAGCAGTTGGCTGGGCGCCTCCCTCGTCTTGTAGATTCGTATGAAAGGCAGGATGCGACGACCTGCCCGATTTCCAACGGCAACATTCGAGACAGATCGGCGGCGACATCATGCGGCTGCGCGCACTGCTGGAAACCGAGGCGCTGGGGCTGCGGCTGCTGGGCGGCGAGGAAGAACTCGACCGGACGGTCCGCGGGGTCATGACGACCGACCTGAGGGATCCCAGCCGGTACCTCTCCGGAGGAGAACTCGTCCTCACCGGCCTGGCATGGCGAAGAAATTCAGCCGACTCCGAGCCTTTCGTACGAATCCTCGCGAGCGCGGGGGTGGCCGGGCTCGCCGCCGGCGAGGCGGAGCTCGGGGACATCCCCGATGATCTGGTTTCAGCCTGTCGGCGCAACCGGCTCCCGCTGTTCGCCGTGAACGAGGACGTTGCGTTCGCCACCATCACGGAGTACGTGGTGCGGCAGGTCTCCGGTGAGCGCGCGGGCGACCTCGCGGCCGTCGTCGACCGCCACCGGCGGCTGATGACCTCGGGGCCCGCGGGTGGCGGACCCGATGTGGTGCTGGATCTGCTCACCACGGACCTCGATCTGCGGGCCTGGGTGCTCTCCCCCACCGGGCGGCAGATCGCCGGAGCGGGCGAGCCCCTGGCCCCGGGCGTCTGCGCGACGCTGGCGAGCGAACACCTCGCGGCGGTCCGGACCGGCCGCAGGGGCCCGCACCGGCTGTCCATCCAGGGTATTACCTACTCCCTCTTCCCGATCAGGGGAGCGGGCCGCGGCCAGGGCCCCGGGGCCCGTGACGTGCGCGAAAGCGTGCTGTCCGACTGGCTCCTCGCCGTCGAGGCGGACGCGGGCGACTGGCCGGCCGAGCGCCTCGACCTGCTCCAGGGCGTCACCCAGCTGATCGCCGTCGAACGCGACCGCCGCGACGCGGCCCGCACGGTGCGCCGCCGGCTGGCGCAGGAGGTCCTGGAGCTGGTCCAGACGGGCGCGCCGCCCGCCGAGATCGCCGCCCGCCTGCGGGTGGCCGCCCCGGTCCTGCTGCCCGGGCTGGGCTCCGCCCCGCACTGGCAGGTCGTCGTGGCGCGGGTGGACTGGGAGGGCGGGGACATCCCCGGCGGCCCGGTGGCCCAGTCGCTGCTGGAGGAGATCCTGGTCGACCCCTCGCTGTCCGGGCCGGAGCCGTCCGACCGGATCGCGGTGGCCCACGCGGGCGACGAGGCGATCGCCCTCGTGCCGCTGCCCGCGCTCGCCGGCGAGTCCGGCGAGGACAAGGGCCCGGACTCCGCCCTGCACGCCGACGCGCTGCTGGCGTCCGTCCGCGAGCCGCTGGCGGCCGGTCTGGCCGACGACGGCCGGCTCACGCTGGGCGTCAGCGCGGCCGTGCACTCCGCCGAGGGGCTGCGCGGGGCGCTGGAGGAGGCCCGGCACGCCCGCCGGGTCGCCGCCGCCCGCCCCGGCCGGGTCTGCGCCGCCGGCCACCACGAGCTCGCCTCGCACGTGCTGCTGCTGCCGTTCGTGCCGGACGACGTGCGCCGCGCGTTCACGGCCCGGCTGCTGGACCCGCTGCGGGACTACGACCGCCGCCACCGCGCGGAGCTCATCCCGACCCTGGAGGCCTTCCTCGACTGCGACGGCTCCTGGACCCGCTGCGCGACGCGGCTGCACCTCCACGTCAACACGCTGCGCTACCGGGTCGGGCGAATCGAGCAGCTGACGTCGCGCGACCTCTCGCGGCTGGAGGACAAGCTGGACTTCTTCCTGGCACTGCGCATGAGCTGACGCCGCGCTGGTCGGGGAGCCGGCGGACGCCGAGGGGCCGGACGGGGGCCGCTGACGAACCGTCCGGACTTTGTGAAAGAGTTCACCCGACCCCTTGGCCGAGGCAGCCGATCCGTGCTCTCATTTCGCCCCAGGGCTCAACGACGTGCTGCTTGGTTGCTTCGGGGAGGGCAATGTGGCGGATACCGCCATGTCCGGTGCGGGATCAACGGGGGGCGACGACCCCCTCCAGCGGGCGATATGGCGGCTGCGCTCGCGCGGCTGTTGGACGGACGCGGCGGCGCTGCTGACGCCGTACGCGCACGAGGCCGGGGCGGCGGTCCAGCGGACCGCGCTCCTGGTGGAACGGTGCCTGTTCACCGGGCAGGGCTGGAGCGAGGCGGAGGACGCGCTGCGGGCGGCCGAGGCCACGGCCCGGGACGACGACGAACGCGGGGCGGCCGCCTGCGAGCGGGGCCAGCTGGCCTACGCCGCGACCGTGCTCGGCGTACGGGACCGGGCGGACGAGGCCCGCTCGGCGCTCGGCCGGGCGGCGGCGCTGCTGTCGCCGGGATCGCGGACCCGGCCGCTGCTGGACTTCCGGCGGGGCCTGGTCGCCGAGCACCTGGCGGACGCCCCGCAGGCGGCCCGGCCGGCCTACCACCGGGCCCACGCGGGGGCGGAGGCGCACGGCGACACGCTGCTGCTGTCGTTCACGTGGCGCCACCTGGCCGCGCTGGCCCTGCGGGACGGGGAGGTGGCGGAGGCGCGCAAGGGCTTCGCGGAGTCCCTGCGGATCCGGGAGGACCTGGGCTTCCTGGTGGGCACGGCCCCCGCGCTGGCCGCGCTGGCGGAGGCGGAGCCGGAGCCGGAGGCCTCCCGGCTGCGGGACGAGGCGCGCCGCCTGTTCCACCTCCTGGGCGGCATCCCGACCTGGCTGGCGGACCAGCTCCACCCGGCCCCTTCCTGACGCCCCGCTCACGCGGCTCGGCGCCGGGGCGCCTCCCCGGCTTCGCGGCGCTGCGACGGGCTCCGTCCGTCGCCGGCCGGGCGGGGCCGCCGGCCCCGGCCGGGGTCCGTGCGCCGTCCGCGGGTGGTTGGGCCGCCGCGCGAAGCAAGGAGAACGGCTCCGCGCGGCGGACCCGCGCGGGCGGTTAGGCGCCCGCGAAATGTTCGCGGACGAGGGACTCGACCACCGGGAGGTCCTGGGCGATCAGGGCCTCCAGCAGCGCCGAGTGCTCGGCCGCATCGGCCATCAGGTCGGCGCACCGCACCCGCGGAGCCCCCGGCAGCGGCCACTGTGCCCGCCGGTGCAGCTCCTCGGCGATCTGCACCAGCTGCCCGTTGTCCGCCAGCGAGAGCACCGCCCGGTGGAAGGCCCGGTCCGCCTCCGCGTACTCCGGCAGGTCCCCGGCGGCGGCCGCCTCCACCGTGGCGAGGGCCGCCGGGCGCAGGGTCTCCCAGGTGGCCGCCGGCACCGAGCGGGCCAGCCGGAGCATCACCGGGACCTCGAGCAGGGCCCGTACCTCGGCGAGCTCCGCCAGGCTCCGGGCGGTCCGGGTCAGCACCCGGAAGCCCCGGTTGGGCAGGCATTCCACCGCCCCCTCCAGCGCCAGCTGCTGCATCGCCTCGCGCACCGGGGTCGCGGAGACCCCGAAGCGCTCGCCCAGCGCCGGGCCCGAGTAGATCTCCCCCGGTACGAGCTCCCCGTCCACCAGCGCCGCGCGCAGCGCGTCCAGGACCTGTCCGCGCACCGAATGGCGCAGCACCTTCTGGGCCGGTATCACCGGCCGCGCCGGCTCCGACGGTTCCGACACCAGGGCATGGGCCGCTTCGCGCACTCGGTCCTCCTCCGGGTCTCGACCGGTTCCGAGGATAGGTGACGGCCCCCGGGGGCCTGGGGTGCGCGAGGCGCGGATCACGTGAACGAAGCGCGCGCGGCGGCGTGCGGGCGGATCACCGAAGATCAGATAAGGTAAGCCTTACCTTGCCCGCAACACGTGATCGGTGGTGCGTCATGTCCCGCTCGGCCGGCTCTCCGGTGGCACGCGCGTACGAGCGCCTGACGGCGGCCTATCCGGGCCTGAGGATCCGCGAGCACGGCGCGCGCGAACCCCTCCCCCGCGGTGCGGGATGGATCGGCGCGCACGAGCTCGCGGCGGGCGGCGAGGCCCTCGACGCCCACCTCGCCTGGGACGCGGCCCAGGTGGTACGGGACTACGGGCGCCCGGCGCGGCCCGACGTGGTGGCCGGCTTCGGTCTGCACCGGTACGCCTGGCCGGCCTGCCTGCTGATCACCGTCCCCTGGTTCCTGGAGCGCCGGGTCCCCCGGCTCCCGGTGGACCGGGTGGCCTTCCACCGGACGGAGGGGCGGATGGCCGTACGGATCGAGGAGTTCGCCTGCCTGCCCGGCGACCCGGCGGCCGCCCTGCCCGGGGCGCGGACCGTGGCCGGCGAGGAGGAGCTGCGCGAGGAGGTGCGGGCGGCGGTGGCCCGGCACCTCGGACCGCTGCTGGAGGGGTTCGGCCCGCGGATGCGGCGCGGACCGCGCGCCCTGTGGGCGACGGCCACCGACGAGATCACCGAGGGCCTCTGGTACCTGGGGAGCCTGCTCGGCGAGGAGGCACGGGCGGTGCGCGAGCTGGAACTGCTGCTGCCCGGGACCCTCGCCCCGTACGCGGCGGGCGCCCGCTTCCGCACCCTCGCCGGCCCGGGCGGCACGGAGCTGACCACCCGGGACCGGGCGGGCTGCTGCTTCTTCTACACGGTCCGCCCGGAGGACACCTGCACGACCTGCCCCCGCACCCGCGACGCCGAGCGGATCGCCCGGCTCACGGCCGCGGCCGCCTGAACCCACCCCGCCGGATGAAGCGAATTCGAACTCAACTCGGCGTCTACGAGCATGAGTTCGAGACACAACACCCTATCCGACGGCACCCGCCCCCCGTTGGCGTCCACTTGACCCGAAACCCACGTGCACCACGGACCGGCTGCGCCACTATGGCGCCCGGAAAGCCGCATACGCGAGGCAAGGGACAACCGCATGAGACTGACCGACATATCGCTGGACTGGCTGCTGCCCGGCAGCCTGTTGATCCTGGGCGTGCTTGCGGCAGTGGCGGTGCTGGCCCGGGGGAAGCGTGAGGGCGAGAAGGCCGCGGCCGACGACAGCTGGGAGCGCAGCGAGGAGCGTCGGCGGCGCAAGGAGGCCGTCTACGGCACCGCCTCGTACGTGCTGCTCTTCTGCTGCGCGGCGGTGGCCGCCGCGCTCTCCTTCCACGGGCTGGTCGGCTTCGGCCGGCAGAACCTCAACCTCTCCGGCGGCTGGGAGTACCTCGTCCCGTTCGGCCTCGACGGCGCCGCCATGTTCTGCTCGGTGCTCGCCGTCCGCGAGGCCAGCCACGGCGACGCGGCCCTGGGCTCGCGGATGCTGGTCTGGCTCTTCGCGGGGGCGGCGGCCTGGTTCAACTGGGTCCACGCGCCCCGGGGTTCGGGCCACGACGGGGCCCCGCAGTTCTTCGCGGGGATGTCGCTCTCGGCGGCCGTGCTCTTCGACCGCGCGCTCAAGCAGACCCGCCGGGCGGCGCTGCGCGAGCAGGGCCTGATCCCGCGCCCGCTGCCGCAGATCCGCATGGTGCGCTGGCTGCGGGCCCCCCGCGAGACCTTCGGCGCCTGGTCGCTGATGCTCCTGGAGGGCGTGCGCACGCTCGACGAGGCCGTCGACGAGGTGCGCGAGGACAAGAAGGAGAGGGAGCAGGACCGGCACCGCAGGCGGGAGCAGCACCGTCTGGACCGCGCCCGCATCAAGGCGCTGGGCCGGCAGAACAGGGCGTTCGGGCGGGCCCGGGCGCGTCAGGTCGACCTGCCGGGGCTGGCCCCCGGGACGGGCTCCGCGCCGGTCGGCGCGGAGCCGGCCATATCGGAACCGGAACAACTGCCCGTACTCCCCCCGCTACCGCTGGGAAGGACCCCCAGAAGGCCCTCCCTGCAAGCCGTGAACGCGACCGAGTCCGCTGACCCGGCCGGCCCCCGGACGGTGGACCTCACCGCCGAGGACGACACCCAGACCATCCCCCGGCTCGACTCACTGGAGCGCAAACTGAAGGATCTGGAGCAGCAGTTCGGCTGACCGGCACGACGGGCCGGACCGGCCGGACCCACCCCGGCGGGGCAGCCTTCGGGCGGCCCCGCCGTCGTGCGCGCGGGACCGCGCGCGGCTATCCGGCGTCCTCCAGCTCGAACCAGACCACCTTCCCCGGCCCCAGGGCCAGCGGGTCCACGCCCCAGCTGTCGGCGAGCGCCTCCACCAGGACCAGGCCCCGTCCGTGCGTACCGTCGTCGGCGGACGGTACGAACGGCCGGGGCCTGCGGGCGGCGGCGTCGCGGACCTCGACCCTCAGCCGGGCGTCCTTGAGGCGCGCGGACACCTCGGCGCCGCCCTCCGTGTGGACGAGGGCGTTGGTGACGAGTTCGGTGATCAGCAGTTCGGCCACGTGGGCCGTGTCGGCCCCGCAGCGCTGGCGGAGCAACTCCCGCAGTTCCCTGCGGACCCGGCCCACCGCCTTCAGGTCGGCCCGCCGCACGCTGCGCGTCATCTCCGCCTGGTCCTGTGACGGTTCACGCGGCACCGGCCGCCCCCTCCGCCACGGCTTCCCGGTCTTCGCCCCCACGCGCACGGTGACATACCTCCCCGTATTCCGGTGCCTGGATCTCGAACAGGCCTACGGAATGCATGCCCTCGGGGCGGGTTCACACTCCTTCCCCCTCAAGTGCCGGGCGGACCGCACCAGCTGATTCCGGCCAGCCGCAGACATCGGGCCACTCCCCCGCCCGACACGGTCCGGCTGTCCGATGGTGCGAATCCGGTCACCCCTCGGACACCGTCCCTCGGTGGATCCGACAGCCCTCCGGCCTCCCGCACCCCCTCCACCGGAGCGGCACCCGCCGCCGCCGGGCGGGGCGCGGCGGGCGGTTCCGTACGGACGGAGGCCGGAAACCGGCAGATCCCGCCCGGTCGGTACGGAGCTCCGCCGCCGAAGAGGGGCCGTTTGACGGGCGGGGCGTACTGCACGAGGGGGAGGAAAACTCCCACCGGCGGCGAGATTCCGCCATCGCCCCCGGCCGGTACGTCTTGACGGGCTCCGGTCAGGCCTCCCAGACCGCGGCGGCCGTCCGGTCGTCGGCGTAGCCCTTGAGGCGGAGCTGGGTGTCGGCGAGGAAGGCGGCCAGTCCCGGGGGCTCCCCCTGCGACCAGCGGGCGGCGAGTTCGGCCGGGAGCAGGCCCTCCTCGCGCATGGGGTCGGCGAGGCCGCCCGAGCAGAGCAGCAGGGTGTCACCCGGCCGGGCCGCGGAGGCGCGGAACCGGAAGGCACCGGCGGGGGCGTCCTCCTCCAGGTCCCGCCAGCGGCCCCCGCGCAGCCGGAAGACCCCGCCCGCGCCGGCGCCGAAGCAGACGCGGTGCGGACACTGCGGGTCCAGCGGCAGCAGCAGCCCGCGCAGTCCGGCCGTGTACGACTCCTCGTCGAGCCCGAGTTCGGCGGCCCGGGCCCGCAGCCGTCCGTAACCCCGGTCGGTGAGCCGCTGGAGCCCCGAGAGCAGGGCCTCGCGGCGGCCCGCCCGGATGTCCTCGGCGAGCCGTTCCCGGCTGCGCCCGACGGCCGCCGCGACGGAGTGCCCGAGTTCGGCGGCGGCCTCGCGGGCGCCGGGGGCGGCCCGGTCGCCGCCGGCCAGGACCACGAGGACGAGGGCGTCGTCCCCGCTGCCGAAGCGGGCGGTGAGCAGGAAGTCCCGGCGGGCGTCGCCCCGGTAGCGGGCGGAGTCCCCGCGCAGGGAGGCGGCGCGCAGGGTGTAGGTGCCGTAGCGGGCGCCCTCCAGGACGGTGTCGGGGGTGAGGAGGTCCAGCGCGGCCGGATCGGCGGCGGGGAGGGCCCCCGGCTCGGCGGCGTAGGTGGGGGCGCGGTCCCCGAGGTGGCTGACGGCCGGCCGTCCGGCCGGCTCGGGTACGGGCTCCGGCCGCGGCTCGGCCCGCGCCTCCGGCGGCGCGGGCGGCACGGCGACGTCCCCCTCCGCGTAGGCGGTGGCCCCGGTCACCCGGGGGTCATGCCGGGGCGGCGGGAGGGGCGCGGCGGTCTTGTCCAGCCGCAGCGGCCCGGCGGGCCCGGGGGGCGGCTCGGGCGCCACCGGGGGCCCGGCGGGCGTCCGGGGCGGCGCGGCGGGCGCCACCGGCGTGGCGGGCGGCCCGGACGGCGGCGCGGCGGGGCCCGCCGGCGCGGCGTCCGAGGCGCGGGGGCCGGGGAGCAGCGGGGGCGCCTGCCCGTCACCGGGCGGCGCCGGCCCGTCGTCGCCGACCAGGACCGACGCCGAGCGGAAGCGCTGCTCCAGCGTGTCCCCCGGGTCGGGTCCGGGCCCCGCTTCCGGGTCCCCGTACAGCTTCTGCCACCAGTCCTCCGCGCCCTGCTGACTCATGCCCTCATTGTCGGCCCCACCGGGCGGCGGAAAACGCGGAATGCACGAAAAGGTCCCCCGGTCCGGGGGCGCCACCTTGGCAAACGGACGGGTGGAGCGGCGAAGATGGCCCGGAACGGCTGTGAGAGTGGGGTGGACGGGTTGCTGGGGGCAATAGGCCTGGACGAGGGGCAGGAGTCGGCGTACCGCGCCCTGGTCGCACTGGGATCGGCGGAGGCGGCCGACCTCGCCCACCGGCTGGCCCTGCCGGTGCCGCAGACGGAACGGACGCTGCGGCGGCTGGAGCGCCGGGGCCTGGCGGCACGCTCCTCGGCCCGCCCCGGCCGGTGGGTCGCGGCCCCGCCGGCGGTGGCCCTGGGCGCCCTGCTCACCCAGCAGCGCCAGGAGCTGGAGCAGGCCGAGCTGGCCGCCGAGCTGCTGGCCCGCGAGTACCGGGCGGAGGCGGCGGACGGAGCGGGGCCCGACGTGGTGGAGGTGGTCACCGGGGCCAGCGCGGTCGCGCACCGCTTCCACCAGATCCAGCTCGGCGCGGTGCGGGAGGTGTGCTCGCTGTCCAGCGCGCGCCCGCTGGTCGTGTCGGGGATGGAGAACGAGCCGACCGAGGAGGAGGCCGCCGTACGGGGGGTCGCCTACCGGGTGGTCGTCGAACGGGACGTCCTGGCCCTGCCCACCGGGATCCGGGAGGCCTCGACGGCGCTGGTGCGGGGAGCGGGGGTCCGGGTGACGGGCCGGGTCCCGACGAGCCTGGTGATCGCGGACGGCACCCTGGCCATGGTCCCGCTCACGGCGCACGGCGCGGAGCCGGCGGCGCTCGTCGTCCACGCCTCGGGGCTGCTGGAGTCCCTGCTGGGGCTGTTCGAGGCGGTCTGGCGGGAGGCCGTGCCGCTGCGGCTCGGGGCCACCGGGGCGCCGGAGGAGTCGGGGGGCGTCCCGGACACCACGGACCTGGAGATCCTGACCCTGCTGCTGGCGGGGATGACGGACTCGTCCGTCGCCAAGCACCTGGAGCTGGGCCTGCGCACGGTCCAGCGCCGGGTGAAGGGGCTGATGGAGCTGGCCGGGGTGACGACCCGGCTCCAGCTGGGCTGGTACGCGTACGAGCGGGGCTGGGTGGCCCGATAGCACCGCCTCGGGCACCCTGAGCCCATGGGTCTGCCTCAGCTGTTCCTGGTGGGGCTGGTGATGCTGTTCGGGGTGCTGGGGGTGCTGGTGCCCGGTGTTCCGGGGACCTGGCTGGTCTGGGCGGGGGTGCTGTGGTGGGCGCTGCACGAGCAGACCTCCGCGGCCTGGACGCTGCTCGCGGCCTCGACGGCGCTGCTGCTGGTGGTGCAGGTGGTCAAGTGGCGGCTGCCGCCGCGCCGGCTGCGCGGGGTGGGGGTCACCCGCCGGATGGTGGCGTACGCCGGGGCCGGGGCGCTGGTCGGCTTCGTGGTGGTCCCGGTGGTGGGGGCGGTTCCGGGGTTCGTGGGCGGCGTCTACCTGTGCGAGCGGCGCCGGCTGGGGGCGCACGAGGAGGCGGTGGCCTCGGTGCGGGCGGTGATGCGGGCGGTGGGGACGAGCGTGCTGGTGGAGCTGCTGGCCTGCCTGATCGTGGTCGCGGCCTGGGCGGGTACGGTCCTGGCCGGGTGACCCCCCGCCCCGGACCCCGCGCCTCGATCACCGGCGGGGCTGGAATCAGCCCCGCCGGCGATCGGGGCGGAACCCCGGGTCAGGCCCGGCCGCCCCGCTTCGCGGCGTAGTTCGCGCGGCCCTGCGCCGACTTGAGGCGCCAGTCGCGGTGCAGCTCCGCCCTCAGACGGGCGTCCGTCTTCGCCACGATGCGCCGGTTCTCCCGCAGCAGCTTGCGGTAGCTCTCCAGCCGGCGCTCCGGGAGCGTGCCGTCGGCCAGCGCCGCCAGGACCGCGCAGCCCGGCTCCGCCTCGTGCGCGCAGTCGTGGAAGCGGCAGTCGGCGGCGAGGTCCTCGATCTCCGAGAACGCCTGGCCGACCCCGGCCTCCGCGTCGAAGAGGCCGACGCCCCGCAGCCCCGGGGTGTCGATCAGGACGCCCCCGCCCGGCAGGGCGAGCAGGTTGCGGGTGGTGGTGGTGTGGCGGCCCTTGCCGTCGACGTCCCGCGTCGCCCCGACGTCCATGACGTCCTCGCCGAGCAGGGCGTTGGCCAGCGTGGACTTGCCCGCGCCGGAGATCCCGAGCAGGACGCTCGTCCCGCCGGACACGATCGCCGCGAGGACGTCCGTGCCCTCCCCCGTGAGGGAGGAGGCGGTCAGGACCTGGACGCCGGGCGCGGCGGTCTCCACGTCCCGGACGAGGTAGGCGAGGGTGTCCGGGTCGGGGACCAGGTCCGCCTTGGTCAGGACGACCAGCGGCTGGGCGCCCGACTCCCACGCCAGCGCGAGGAAGCGTTCGATCCGGCCGAGGTCGAGCTCGACGGCCAGCGAGACCGCGATGACCGCGTGGTCGACGTTGGCGGCGAGGATCTGCCCCTCGGAGCGCTGCGAGGAGGTGGAGCGCACGAAGGCGGTGCGGCGCGGCAGGTACGCCTTCACGTAGCGCGGGTTGCCGGTCGTCTCGACGGCGGCCCAGTCGCCCGTGCAGATGACCCGGAGGGGGTCGTGCGGGGTCACGAAGGCGGTGTCGGCGCGGATGACGCCGTCCTCGGTCATGACGTCGCACTGCCCGCGGTCGACGCGGACGACCCGGCCGGGGAGGAGTCCCCCGGCCGCGTACGGGGCGAACTCGGCGGCCCAGTACTCGTCCCAGCCGTAGGCGGCGAGGGCGTGCGGGCGTACGGAAAGGGAGGAAGAGGAAGTCAAGGGGAACCCTTCACAGGGTGGCCCCGGCAGTGCGCGCACGGCGGCGCGCGGAGAGGTGTGAGGTCAGCCGGAGACCACGGGGGCGGAAACGAAGACGAACTCCTGAACGCGGGCAGCACCCGTCACCGTGACAGTCATCAACGTTCTCACCTCCTGCTGGGTCCTCGACGAGCCGACGCGGCTCTCCCGGAAGGCGGTCGGGTCCCGCGCCTCCGTACCCGGGAACCATAGCCCGGCCCCGGCCGGCCGCACCACCGAATTAATCGCGGGAAGTCCTCACCCCGGTCCGGGCGTCGCCATCCCGTGGCGGTAGGCGTAGCGGACGGCCTGGGCGCGGTCGCGGACCCCGGTCTTGGCGAAGAGGTTGTTGATGTGCGTCTTGACGGTGGACTCGCCGATGGTGAGCCGGCGGGCGATCTCCGTGTTGGAGTGCCCCTCGGCGATCAGGGCGAGCACCTCCCCCTCACGGGCCGTCAGGCCGTCGGGCAGACCTTCCCCTTGGCGCCGGGGCGGCGGTTCGGCGGCGACGGCCGCCGCGACCAGGCGTTCGCGTGCCGCGCGGCCGAGGCTGGTGGCGCCGTCGCGCACCTCGGCCAGGGCGCGGGCGATCTCCTGCGCGTCGGCGTCCTTGGTGAGGTAGCCGCGGGCACCGGCCTTGAGGGCGTCCAGGACGGAGGCGTCGTCGCTGTAGGTGGTGAGGACGACGACCCCGGTCCCGGGGTGGTTCTGGGTGATCAGCCGGGTGGCCTCCACCCCGTCCACGCGGGGCATGCGCAGGTCCATCAGGACCACGTCGGGGGCGTGTTCGGCGACGAGCCGGACGGCCTCGGCGCCGTCGGCGGCGGAGGCGACCACCTCGGTGCCGGGCAGCAGGCCGAGCAGCAGGACGAGCCCTTCCCGTACGACGGTCTGGTCGTCGACGACGATCACGCGGATCGGGGCGCCGGTGTCGGTCACGGTGCGAGGGGTCCTTCCAGGAGTACGCGGAAGCCGGTGCCGTGCGGCCCGGCGTCGAGCCGGGCGCCGATGAGTTCAGCGCGTTCGGCCATCCCGACGAGGCCGTAGCCGCCGCCGGTGGCGGCGTGCGGGGCGGGCCCGGTGCCGCCGGAGTCGGTGACGCACAGCGCGTAGCGGTCGCCCGGCCAGGAGAGGGTGATCTCCACGTCGGCCCCGGCGGCGTGCTTGCGGGCGTTGGTCAGGGCCTCCTGCGCGGTGCGGATCACGGCGAGGGCCGCGTCGGGGGGCAGCGGCCGGGGCCCGGCGTCGACGGTGAGGGCGCAGGCGGCGCCCGTGGTGCGGCGGTACTCCTCGGCGAGGGCGTCGAGGGCCTCCGCCGGGGCGGGGACGTCGCCGCGCAGGACGGCGACGGCCCGGCGGGTCTCCTCCAGTCCGCCCTTGGCGAGGGTGCGGGCCCGCTCGACCAGGACGCCGGCCTCCTCGTACCGGCCGGCCGCCAGGGTCAGCCGGGCGCTCTCCAGGTGGATGAGCTGGGCGGAGAGGGAGTGGGCGAGGATGTCGTGGACCTCCCGGGCCACGTGTGCCCGCTCGGCCAGCAGGGCGCGCTGGCGTTCGGACTCGGCCGCGGCGCGCCGGGACCGGCCGGCGCGGACGTACGCGAACAGCCCGCAGAGGCCGACGACGTTCCACAGTTCGACGGGGTCGCGGTCGCGCAGCAGGGTGACGGCGGCCACCGCGGCCGCGCCGGCGCCGAGCAGGAGGCCGGCGGCGAGCGCCCCGAGGCGGGCGGCGGCGAAGCCGCACACGGCGAAGACGAGGACCACCCAGGGGGTGGTGGGCGCCAGCAGGCCGGTCGCGCAGGCGGCGGCCAGGGCCGCGCCGAGGACGCCTGCCCCGGTGCGGGGGCGGCCGTCGAGGAGGGTGACGCCGAGGAGGGTCGCGCCGAGTCCGGCCAGTGCGCAGGCGAGGGCGGCGGCCCCGGGCGGGGGCGTCAGCAGGCCGTGGACGAACCAGACGAGCAGCGCCACCTGGACGGCGACCCTGACGTGGGTGTTCGTGAGCGTGGGCAGGGTGCGTGAAGCCATCCCGGCCCACTGTAGCCAGCCCGGCCGGCGGGGGAGGGAGCGCATCGGAACGGGCCTTCAGACCGTGGCGGGGACCCGCCGGGAGCGGGCGGCCAGGGCCAGGCCCTGGGCCAGGATCCAGCTCGCGAGGGTCACCAGCAGGGCCCCGTTGCGGACGGGGACGCCGACGGCGTACCCGAGGAGGGCGAGGGCCGCCCGGGTGGCGAGGGAGAGCCCGAAGAAGGCGAGGACCGTCCGGTTGCCCTTGGCCCAGAGGGTGCCGTCGGGCTCGCGCCACAGGGTCATGGCGCGGCCCATGAGGAGGCCGGTGGCGCAGGCGGCGGCGATCCCGGCGGCGAGGAGGACCACGCTCAGCACGGGGTGGGCGGGGGCGATCAGTCCGCCCTCGCCGACGCCGACGGCGACGAGGATCGCGGGCAGCACCCAGAGGCGGTCCTGGTCCTTGACGGGCCGGCCGCCGAACCTGCGTACGAGGACGAAGACGACGACCAGCGCGATGACGAGAACACGTGCGATATCCATGCCCTTCACGCTAGGAACGGGCCGCGTCCCTGTGATCGGCGCCGGGGTGGATCCCGGGTGGAGGTCGCGTCTCCACCCACGGGTGGAGACGGGCCGCCGGGGCCGGGCCGGTCAGTGTTTGCGCAGGCGGGAGGTGTAGTCGTCCGGGGGCAGGAAGTTCGACCAGCGCTCGGGGAACTCCGAGGGCATCCCCGCGTCCTCGTCGTCCTCGGACTCCCCCTCGGCCAGGGCCCGCCAGGCGGCGGCCCGGGCGACGAGCTGGGCGGCCTCGGCCTCGCGGAGGCGGTCGTTCGCCTCGCGCGCGGCGGCGGTGGCCACCGAGGGCCAGACCCGGTCGATGGCGGCGTTGACGGCCGCGCCGACGAGCACGGCGAAGGCGGAGATGCCGATCCACAGCAGGACCGCGACGGGGGCGGCCAGCGAGCCGTAGATGGTCGGGCCCTCCACGGTGTTGGTGAGGTAGATCCGCAGCAGGAACGAGCCGAGCACCCACATCGCGAGGGCGACCAGCGCGCCGGGCACGTCCTCGATCCAGGGCGAGCGGACGGGCACGGAGACGTGGTAGAGCGTGGTCAGGAAGGCGATGGAGAGCAGGGTGACCACCGGCCAGTAGAGGACGGCGATCACCTCCGTGCTCCAGGGCACCAGGCGGACGACGGCGTCGGGGCCGACCACCATCAGCGGCAGCACGATCGCGCCGATCACCAGGGCGACCACGTAGAGGAGGAAGGCCAGCAGCCGGGTCTTGACGATGCCGCGCTGCCCGTCGAGCCCGTACATGACGGTGATGGTGTCGATGAAGACGTTGACGGCGCGGGAGCCGGACCACAGGGCGAAGGCGAAGCCGAGGGAGATCAGGTCGGGACGGCCCTCGCGGGTGACGTCGTCGAGCATGGGTCTGGCGATGTCGTTGACGCCCCGGTCGGACAGGACGGTGCCGACCGCGCGCAGGATGTTCTCCTCGATGCTGGCCACGGACTCGGTGTTCGTCCAGCCGTCCACGTAGCCGAGCAGGCCCAGCAGGCCGAGGAAGAGCGGGGGCAGGGAGAGCAGGGTGAAGAAGGCGGCTTCGGCGGCGAGGCCGAGGATCCGGTACTCGACGCACGAGTTGACGGTGTCCTTGAGGAGCAGCCAGCCCATCTTGCGCTTGGAGACGTTGCGGTAGAGGACGCGGGCCCGGTGGAGCCGGCCCGGGCGTGCCGGGGTCCCCTCGGGTGTTTCTTTCGCTGGCTGCACGTCCTTACGGTAGCCGCATGGCAGCCACCACCCACACAGTCAGCAACCAGGCCCCGCCGCTCGTCGGGTACGAGGTCTACCTCGGCGACCGGGCCCTCACGGAGGGGGTGGAGCGGCACCTCGCCGGGGCCGCCGCGGACGTCGCGGACGAGGTGCGGCGGGAACTCGCGGACCTCGGGCGCGCCGCCGGTTCGGCGCAGGCCCTGGAGTGGGGGCGGCTGGCCAACGAGAACCCGCCGGTGCTGCGGACGCACGACCGCTACGGGAACCGGATCGACGAGGTGGAGTTCCACCCGGCGTGGCACCGGCTGCTGGGGCACGCGGTGGGGGCGGGGCTCACCGACGCCTGGGGGCGGCCGTCGGGGCACCTGCGGCGTGCGGCGGGGTTCTTCGTGTGGTCGCAGGCGGAGGCGGGGCACGGCTGCCCGGTCTCGATGACGCACGCGGCGGTGCCGGCGCTGCGGACGGATCCGGAGCTGGCCGCCGTGTGGGAGCCGCTGCTGACCTCGCACGTGTACGAGGAGGGGCTGCGGCCGCCGGCGGACAAGGCGGGGGTGCTGTTCGGGATGGCGATGACGGAGAAGCAGGGCGGCAGCGACGTGCGGGCGAGCACGACGGCGGCGGTGGCGCTGGACGCGCCCGGGGAGTACCTGCTGACGGGGCACAAGTGGTTCTGCTCGGCGCCGATGTCGGACGGCTTCCTGGTGCTGGCGCAGGCTCCCGGGGGGCTGACCTGCTTCCTGGTGCCGCGGGTGCTGCCGGACGGGACGCGCAACGCGTTCGCGGTGCAGCGGCTGAAGGACAAGCTGGGGAACCGGTCGAACGCGTCGGGTGAGATCGAGTTCGACGGGACCTGGGGGCGTCGGGTGGGCGAGGAGGGCCGGGGGGTGCGGACCATCATCGGCATGGTGGCGGCGACCCGGCTGGACTGCGTGACCGGCTCGGCCGCGCTGATGCGGCAGGCGCTGACGCAGGCCGTTCACCACGCGGAGCACCGCTCCGCCTTCGGAGCGGTGCTCAGCGAGCAGCCGCTGATGCGCAACGTCCTCGCCGACCTCGCCCTGGAGTCGGAGGCGGCGACCACCCTGGCCCTGCGCCTGGCGGCCGCCTGCGACGCGGGGACGGACCGGGAGCGGGCCTTCCTGCGGCTCGCGGTGCCCGCCGCGAAGTACTGGGTGACCAAGCGCTGTACGCCGATGGTGGCGGAGGCACTGGAGTGTCTGGGGGGCAACGGCTACGTAGAGGAGTCCGGGCTGCCGAGACTGCTGCGCGAATCCCCGGTGAACTCCGTCTGGGAGGGTGCGGGCAACGTCCAGGCGCTGGACGCGCTGCGCGCCCTGCGCAGGGAGCCGGACGCGCTGAACGCCTTCCTCCAGGAGGTGGGCCTGGCCCGGGGCGCCGACCACCGGCTGGACGCCGCGATCAGGGACCTGCTGACGGACCTCGCCGACCTGGAGGGGATCGAGGCCCGGGCCCGGCGGGTGGCGGAGCGGATCGCGCTGGTGCTCCAGGGTTCGCTGCTGGTGCGGTGGGCCCCGCCGGAGGTGGCGGACGCGTTCTGCGCGTCCCGGTTCGGCGGCGACCGGGGCTCCGCCTTCGGAACGCTGCCGCACACCCTGGACCTGGGCGGGATCGTGGCACGGGCGCGGATCGCGGGCTGAGCGCGGTCCCCTGACCGCTGCGGTGCGCGCGGTTCGCGGGTGGTCCCCAAACCACCCGGGACCGCGGGGCCGCGGCGGTCCCCAAACCACCGCGACCTCGAACCGTTCAGCGCCGGATCCGAACCCGTCCAGGTGGGACCGGGGGTGGCGCCGCGCCGACTCGGCACCACCCCTGGTCCCAAGAGCCCCGAGGAAGGAGCTGTCACGCCGCTCGGCGGCGTGCCGATAGTTTCGGTCGCGCGACCGGGGGTTGGCGAGAGTTGCATACCGTTGCAACCCTTCGGTCCACAGGTGGTCGCAGGTGCCCGCCGCACGTGCCCGGGGAAGGGTCGTGTACACCGGCCTCGGCGGCTTCCGCAGTACGTCCTGTTCAGCACGGGGAGGTTCCGGTGGCCCACACCGCAGGCAGCACGGCCGACGTGGCGCGCATCTCGGCCATGGACGCGCGGGAGGCCGCGCGTCTGCTCAAGGGGGTACGGGCGGCGGCGCTGGCCGGGGACCGCCCGCCGGCCGCCCCGCGCCCGGAGATCGCCGAGTCCTGGCGGCGGATGATGGCCGGCGGGGTGCACCCCGACCGGGACGCGCGCTCGCGGGTGCTGTCGGCCGCCGAGACGGAGGAGCGGCGGCAGGTGTCGCCGCTGCGGGAGATCCTCCCGGTGCTGCGGGAGGGGCTGCTGCCCGCGCTGGACGAGACCCTGCACATCATGGTCGTCGCCGACGCCGACGGGCGGCTGCTGTGGCGGGAGGGGCACAGCGGGATCCTGCGCAAGGCGGACCGGCTGGGTTTCGCGGTGGGGGCCGACTGGGACGAGTCCGTGGTCGGCACGAACGGGGTGGGCACCTCGCTGGTGACCCGGCGGCCGGTGCAGGTGTTCTCGGCGGAGCACTTCGTCTCCAGCCACCACGACTGGACCTGCGCCGGGGCCCCCGTGCACGACCCCCGGGACGGGCAGCTGATCGGCGTGGTCGACGTGAGCGGGCCGCTGGCCACCATGCACCCGGCGACCCTGGCCTGGGTCAGCTCGGTGGCCCGGCTCGCCGAGCGGGAGCTGCGGGTGCGCCACCTGGAGTCCCTGGAGCGGCTGCGCGCGGTGGCGGCGCCGCTGCTGGCGCGGCTGCCCGGCCGGGCCGTGGCCGTCGACCCGCACGGCTGGACGGCGGCCGTGACGGGGCTGGCCCCCGCCGACCGGGTGGCGCTGCCGAAGGCGCTCGGCCCGGGCCGGCTGTGGATCCCGCAGCTGGGCGACTGCGTGGCGGAGCCGCTGCCCGGCGGCTGGCTCCTGCGCCTGGCGGAGCCCTCGGCGGCCGCGGCGGTGAGCCGGGTGGTGCTGGACCTGAGCCGGCCCCGGTCCTGGTCGGCGACGGTGTACGGGGCCGCGGGCAGCTGGTCCCGGGAGCTGAGCCCGCGCCACGCGGAGCTGCTGTTCCTGCTGGCGCAGACCCCGCGCGGGCGGACGGCGGCGGAGCTGGCGGAGGAGCTGTTCGGGGACGCCACCCGTACGGTGACCGTCCGCGCCGAGCTGTCCCGGGTGCGCCGCCACCTGGCGGGGGTACTGAGCCACCGCCCGTACCGGTTCGCGGAGGACGTGGAGGTGGAGCTGATCCGCCCCGGGGACCCGGCCGGGCTGCTCCCCCACTCCACGGCCCCGGGGGTGGTCCGGGCCCGGCTGGGGCTCGGCCGCCCCGGCGACGGGCGTGTGGTTCCCTGAAGCGCATGAGCACCGTCACACTGACCACCTGGTCCCTCGAAATGACCTCCCCCGCCGACCTGGTCCCGGCGGCCGTACCCGGCCCGGAGATCACGATCAGCCGGGCCGAGGTGCCCTCGCCCGAGTTCAGCCGCTTCCTGTACGCCTCGGTGGGCGGGGACATCCACTGGACGGACCGGCTGTCGCTGACCCGGGCCGAGTGGGTGGCGCACCTGGACCGGCCGGGCGTGGAGACCTGGGTGGCGTACGACCGGGGCACCCCGGCGGGGTACATCGAGCTGGACCCCCAGCCGGACGGTGTGGTGGAGATCATGTACTTCGGGCTGCTGCCGGACTTCCGGGGCCGGCGCATAGGCGGGCACCTGCTGACCCTGGGCACGGCCCGCGCCTGGGACCTCGCCGAGCGCTGGCCGGGCCTGGAGCCCACCCGCCGGGTGTGGGTCCACACGTGCAGCCAGGACGGCCCCACGGCGATGGACAACTACCGGCGGCGCGGCTTCAAGGTCTTCAGGACGGAAACGGAAGAGAAGCAGGACACCCCCACCCCCGGCCCCTGGCCGGGCGCGTAAGCCCCCTCCCTTCATTTCACGAGGCCCCGCCCGCTCGTCCCGGCCCCCGCGCGGCGCGGGCGGGGCGGGAGCGGAAGACCCGTGTGACGTGACTCCCGTCACGCGGTCTCATGATCCGGGACGAGTTCGTCCGGATAGTGGACAGTAGTGGACTCCTCCAATCGGCCCGTGACACGCTTCGGCCATGAATGGAGCTGGAATCGCCTTGGTGAGTCGACGTCACGTCGACCTCGGCCGCATGTCCAGCGCCATGTGTCCGGCGAGCTGACGGAACCAGCCACCGCCGCACGTCGCCGCCGTCCCCGCCGCCGCGGACGCGTCGACCACCTGCAAGCCCCCTGAAGGCCGAACACCGCCCCCGCACGCCGGAAACCCCGGCATAAGGGCGGAAATCGACCACACCTGCTCGGAGATTCCAGCGTGACAGGGGCGCGCCGCCGCTCCCCTGCCCCGCCCGAGCCGTTGAAGAAGGACGTACCCGCCATGGCCGCCACCCCCGAAACGCCCGCAGCCGCCCCCGCAGCCGCCGCGCGCCGCAAGACCGGCCGTCACCGCGGTGAGGGCCAGTGGGCCGTCGGACACCACACGCCCCTCAACGGCAACGAGCAGTTCAAGAAGGACGACGACGGTCTCAACGTGCGGACACGCATTGAGACGATCTACTCCAAGACGGGCTTCGACTCGATCGACCCCAACGACCTGCGCGGCCGTATGCGCTGGTGGGGCCTCTACACCCAGCGCAAGCCCGGGATCGACGGCGGCAAGACCGCGATCCTGGAGCCGGAGGAGCTGGACGACAAGTACTTCATGCTGCGCGTCCGCATCGACGGCGGCCGGCTGACCACCGAGCAGCTCCGCGTCATCGGCGAGATCTCCGAGGAGTTCGCGCGCGGCACCGCCGACCTCACCGACCGCCAGAACGTGCAGTACCACTGGATCCGGATCGAGGACGTCCCGGAGATCTGGCGCCGCCTGGAGGCCGTCGGCCTGTCCACCACCGAGGCCTGCGGTGACACGCCCCGCGTCATCCTCGGCTCACCCGTCGCCGGCATCGCCGAGGACGAGATCATCGACGGCACCCCCGCCATCGAGGAGATCTACCGCCGCATCGTCGGCAACAAGGACTTCTCGAACCTGCCCCGCAAATTCAAGTCCGCGGTCTCCGGCTCGCCGCTGCTCGACGTGGCGCACGAGATCAACGACATCGCCTTCGTGGGCGTCAACCACCCCGAGCACGGCCCCGGCTTCGACGTCTGGGTCGGCGGCGGCCTCTCCACCAACCCCAAGCTGGGCGTGCGCCTGGGCACCTGGGTCTCGCTCGACGAGGTCCCGGACGTCTACGAGGGCGTCATCTCGATCTTCCGCGACTACGGCTACCGGCGCCTGCGCACCCGCGCCCGCCTGAAGTTCCTCGTCGCCGACTGGGGCCCGGCCAAGTTCCGCCAGGTCCTGGAGGACGAGTACCTGAAGCGCAAGCTGACCGACGGCCCCGCGCCCGAGCAGCCCAGCGGCCAGTGGCGCGACCACGTCGGCGTGCACCGGCAGCGGGACGGGAAGTTCTACGTCGGCTTCGCGCCCCGCGTCGGCCGTGTCGACGGCGCCACCCTGACCAAGATCGCGGACATCGCCGAGCAGCACGGCTCCGGGCGCCTGCGCACCACCGCCGAGCAGAAGATGATCGTCCTCGACGTCGAGGCCGACCGGGTCGACTCGGTCGTCGCGGCCCTGGAGGCGCTGGACCTGCGGGTCAAGCCGTCCCCGTTCCGCCGCGGCACGATGGCCTGCACCGGCATCGAGTTCTGCAAGCTGGCCATCGTCGAGACCAAGGGCCGCGGCGCCTCCCTCATCGACGAGCTGGAGCGCCGCCTGCCGGACTTCGCCGAGCCGCTCACCATCAACATCAACGGCTGCCCGAACGCCTGCGCCCGTATCCAGGTGGCGGACATCGGTCTCAAGGGCCAGCTCGTCCTGGACGACGAGGGCAACCAGGTCGAGGGCTACCAGGTCCACCTGGGCGGCGCCCTGGGCCTGGAGGCCGGCTTCGGCCGCAAGGTCCGCGGCCTGAAGGTCACTTCGGCCGGGCTCCCCGACTACGTCGAGCGGGTCGTCACGCGCTTCTCGGAGCAGCGCGAGGAAGGCGAGCGCTTCGCCGCCTGGGTCGGCCGCGCCAAGGACGAGGACCTCTCGTGAGCGAGCGCGCCGCACCGTTCTACTGCCCGTACTGCGGCGACGAGGACCTGTTTCCCCACGAGACGGGCCACGGCGCCTGGGAATGCCGGGCCTGCAACCGGGCCTTCCAGCTGAAGTACCTCGGCCTGCTGTCCCGGGGTGTTCGGTCCAACGCCGTGGGAGGGGACGAGATATGACCACCACTCAAGACGTGAATCTCAGAGAACTGGCCGAGCGGGCGGGCCGCGACCTGGAGGACGCCCCCGCGCTGGACATCCTGCGCTGGGCGGCCGACACCTTCGGGAAGAAGTTCTGCGTCACCTCCTCCATGGAGGACGCGGTCGTCGCCCACCTGGCCTCCCGCGTGGCTCCGGGTGTGGACGTGGTCTTCCTCGACACCGGCTACCACTTCGAGGAGACCATCGGCACCCGCGACGCGGTCGAGGCCGTGATGAACGTCAACGTCATCACCCTCACCCCGCGCCGGACGGTGGCCGAACAGGACGCCGAGTACGGCCCGAAGCTGCACGACCGCGACCCGGACCTGTGCTGCGCGCTGCGCAAGGTCAAGCCGCTCGAAGAGGGCCTGACCGCGTACGACGCGTGGGCGACGGGCCTGCGCCGCGACGAGTCCCCCACCCGGGCGGGCACGCCGGTGGTCGGCTGGGACGAGAAGCGGCGGAAGGTCAAGATCTCGCCGATCGCCCGCTGGACCCAGGACGACGTGGACGCGTACGTCGCCGAGCACGGCGTCCTCACCAACCCGCTGCTGATGGACGGCTACACCTCCGTCGGCTGCGCCCCCTGCACCCGCCGGGTCGCCGAGGGCGAGGACGTACGGGCCGGCCGCTGGGCCGGACGCGGCAAGACCGAGTGCGGACTGCACGGCTGATGACCACCCCCTCACCCCCACAGACCAGGCACACCAAGGAACTTACGGAGAAGCGGATGAGCGTGACCGGCCAGGGAGCCACCGTGTGGCTGACCGGTCTGCCCAGCGCGGGCAAGACCACCATCGCCTACGCGCTGGCGGAGCGGCTGCGCGCCGAGGGCCACCGGGTGGAGGTCCTCGACGGCGACGAGATCCGCGAGTTCCTCTCCGCCGGCCTGGGCTTCAGCCGCGAGGACCGGCACACCAACGTGCAGCGGATCGGCTTCGTCGCCGAACTCCTCGCGAGCCACGGCGTGAAGGCCCTCGTCCCGGTGATCGCCCCCTTCGCCGACAGCCGCGAGGCCGTCGCGAAGCGGCACGCCGCGGCCGGTACCCGCTACCTCGAAGTGCACGTCGCGACCCCGGTCGAGGTCTGCTCCGAGCGCGACGTGAAGGGCCTGTACGCCAAGCAGGCCGCGGGCGAGATCTCCGGTCTGACCGGGGTCGACGACCCGTACGAGGCCCCGCAGGCCCCCGACCTGCGCATCGAGTCGCACACGCAGACCGTGCGGGAGTCGGCCTCCGCCCTGCACGCACTGCTCACCGAGAGGGGTCTGGCATGACCACCGCCGCGCACCTGCACACCGAGTCCGGTTCGGACGCGCCCTACGCGCTGTCGCACCTCGACGCCCTCGAATCCGAGGCGGTGCACATCTTCCGCGAGGTGGCGGGCGAGTTCGAGAAGCCGGTGATCCTCTTCTCCGGCGGCAAGGACTCCATCGTCATGCTGCACCTGGCGCTCAAGGCCTTCGCCCCCGCGCCGGTGCCCTTCTCGCTGCTGCACGTGGACACCGGCCACAACTTCCCCGAGGTGCTGGCCTACCGCGACCGCGCCGTCGAGAAGCACGGCCTGCGCCTGCACGTGGCCTCCGTCCAGGAGTACATCGACGCCGGCAAGCTCCGCGAGCGCCCGGACGGCGTCCGCAACCCGCTGCAGACCGTCCCGCTGACCGAGGCGATCCAGCGGCTGAGGTTCGACGCCGTGTTCGGCGGCGGCCGCCGCGACGAGGAGAAGGCCCGCGCCAAGGAGCGCGTCTTCTCCCTGCGCGACGAGTTCTCCCAGTGGGACCCCCGCCGCCAGCGCCCCGAGCTGTGGCAGCTGTACAACGGCCGCCACGCCCCCGGCGAACACGTCCGCGTCTTCCCGCTCTCCAACTGGACCGAGCTGGACGTGTGGCAGTACATCGCCCGCGAGAACATCGAACTCCCCGAGATCTACTTCGCGCACGAGCGCGACGTCTTCCAGCGCAACGGCATGTGGCTGACCGCCGGCGAGTGGGGCGGCCCCAAGGACACCGAGCCGGTGGAGAGGCGCCTCGTGCGCTACCGCACCGTCGGTGACATGTCCTGCACCGGCGCCGTCGACTCCGACGCCGACTCGCTGGACGCCGTGATCGCCGAGATCGCCGTGTCCCGCCTCACCGAGCGGGGCGCGACCCGCGCCGACGACAAGCTGTCCGAGGCCGCGATGGAAGACCGCAAGCGCGAAGGGTACTTCTAGCCATGACCACCACCACCGAGCAGCTCAGCGCCACCACGCTGCTGCGCTTCGCCACCGCGGGTTCCGTCGACGACGGCAAGTCCACCCTGGTGGGCCGCCTGCTGCACGACTCCAAGTCGGTCCTGGAGGACCAGCTGGAGGCCGTGGAGCGGGTCTCCGCCGACCGCGGGCAGGACGCCCCCGACCTGGCGCTGCTGACCGACGGCCTGCGGGCCGAGCGCGAGCAGGGCATCACCATCGACGTGGCCTACCGCTACTTCGCCACCACCCGGCGCCGGTTCATCCTGGCCGACACCCCCGGTCACGTGCAGTACACCCGGAACATGGTCACCGGTGCCTCCACCGCCGACCTCGCCGTGGTCCTCGTCGACGCCCGCAACGGGGTCATCGAGCAGACCCGCCGGCACGCGGCCGTCGCCGCCCTGCTGCGCGTCCCGCACGTGGTCCTCGCCGTCAACAAGATGGACCTCGTCGACTACCGGGAGCCGGTCTTCGCGAAGATCGCCGAGGAGTTCACCGCCTACGCCTCGGAGCTGGGCGTCCCGGAGATCACCGCGATCCCGATCTCGGCCCTCGCCGGGGACAACGTGGTCGAGCCCTCCGCGAACATGGACTGGTACGGCGGCCCGACGGTGCTGGAGCACCTGGAGACCGTCCCGGTCAGCCACGACCTCACCGCCTGCCCGGCGCGTTTCCCGGTGCAGTACGTGATCCGCCCGCAGACCGCCGAGCACCCCGACTACCGCGGGTACGCGGGCCAGATCGCCTCCGGCGTCCTGCGCGTCGGCGAGGCCGTCACCGTCCTGCCGTCGGGGAGGACCTCGGTGATCGAGGGCATCGACGCGCTCGGCGAGTCCGTGGACATCGCCTGGTCCCCGCAGTCGGTGACCCTGCGGCTGAAGGACGACATCGACATCTCGCGCGGCGACCTGATCGCGCCGGCCGCGAGCGCCCCGGCCACCACGCAGGACGTCGTCGCGACGGTCTGCCACGTGGCCGACCAGCCGCTGGCCGTGGGCGCGCGGGTGCTGCTCAAGCACACGACGCGCACGGTCAAGGCGATCGTCAAGGAGATCCCCTCGCGGCTGACCCTCGACGACCTGTCCCAGCACCCGGCCCCCGGGCAGCTGGTGGCCAACGACATCGGCCGCGTCGTCGTCCGCACCGCCGAGCCGCTCGCGCTCGACGCGTACGCCGACTCGCGCCGCACCGGGTCCTTCCTGCTGATCGACCCGGCCGACGGCACCACCCTCGCGGCGGGCATGGCGGGCGAGTCCTTCGCCTCCAAGGCCGAGACCGTGCGGGCCGACGAGGAAGGGTGGGACTTCTAGGTCATGCGGACCGACATGTACACCACCTTCGCGAAGGAGGGCGGCCGCGTGGGCAGCGGCGCCCTCGGCAGCGGCCAGGGAGGGGTGGCGCGATGTGCGCGATGACGTACGCGCACCGCACGCGCGCCCCCCACGAGCCGTACCCGCCCTTGATCCACCGCCTGAGAACCGCGCCGTAACCGACTGACGGCGCGCCGAGAGGAAGTCCTCCCGTGCCTGCCATCCGTAAGAAGTCCCTGTTCCGCGGCGCCGTCGCCGCCACCGCCCTGCCGCTGCTGATCGGCACGCTCGCCTCCTGCGGCTACGGTTCCCAGGCGGAGAAGACGGAGAACAAGCCCGCCGGCGCGTCCGCCGAGGGCGGCAAGGCGCTCTCCGCGTCCGAGGTCCGGATCGGCTACTTCCCGAACCTGACCCACGCCACCGCCCTGGTCGGCCTCCAGGAAGGCCTGATCGAGAAGGAACTGAACGGCACCAAGATCAAGCCGCAGACCTTCAACGCCGGCCCCTCGGAGATCGAGGCCCTCAACGGCGGCTCCCTCGACATCGGCTTCATCGGCCCCTCGCCGTCCATCAACGGCTACGTCAAGTCCAAGGGCTCCAACCTGCGGATCATCTCCGGCGCGGCCTCCGGCGGCGTCAAGCTGGTTGTGAACCCGGACAAGATCAAGACGCTGGACGACCTCAAGGGCAAGAAGATCGCCACCCCGCAGAAGGGGAACACGCAGGACGTCGCGTTCCTCAACTGGATCTCGGAGAAGGGCTGGACGGTCGACCCCGAGTCCGGCAAGGGCGACGTCTCCGTGGTCCGCACCGACAACAAGGTCACCCCGGACGCCTTCAAGCAGGGCTCCATCGACGGCGCCTGGGTCCCCGAGCCCACCGCCTCCAAGCTCGTCTCCGACGGCGGCTCCGTCCTCCTCGACGAGGGCAGCCTGTGGCCCGAGAACAAGTTCGTGATCACGAACGTCATCGTGTCGCAGAAGTTCCTCAAGGAGCACGCGGACGTCGTCGAGGCCGTGCTGCGCGGCACGGTGAAGACCAACGAGTGGATCCACTCGAACCAGGACAAGGCCAAGGCCTCCGCGAACGCCCGGCTCCTCGCCGACACCGGCAAGGGACTGGACCCCAAGGTCATCGACCCGGCGTGGCCGAGCATCTCGGTCACCGACGACCCGCTGGCCGCGACGCTGAAGACGCAGTCCGAATGGGCGGTCAAGGCCAAGCTCCTGGAGAAGCCCGACCTGGCCGGCATCTACGACCTGACGCTCCTGAACAAGGTCCTCAAGGCCGCCGGCAAGCCCGCCGTCTCCGACGCCGGCCTCGGCGCCAAGTAATCCCGCCCCCTTGATCCACAGAAGCCAGCAACCCCAGGAGGTGACGACCATGGCCACCACACTCGCCAAGGCTGCCGAGGGCTCGGTAGCGGAGCAGACGCACGCCGCCCGTATCGAGCACGTCTCGAAGTCCTTCTCCGGCCCGGCCGGATCGCAGCTCGTCCTGGACGACATCAGCCTCGATGTCGCTCCCGGAGAGTTCGTCACCCTCCTGGGGGCGTCGGGGTGTGGCAAGTCCACCCTGCTCAACCTGGTCGCGGGGCTGGACAAGCCGTCGGCGGGGTCGATCGAGACCCCCGGGGGCCGTCCGGCGCTGATGTTCCAGGAGCACGCGCTGTTCCCCTGGCTGACGGCCGGAAAGAACATCGAACTGGCGCTGCGGCTGCGCGGCGTCGCCAAGGCCGACCGCAAGCCGGAGGCCGAGCGGCTGCTGGAGCTGGTCCGCCTCGGCGGCGCCTACGGCAAGCGGGTCCACGAGCTCTCCGGCGGTATGCGCCAGCGCGTCGCCCTCGCCCGGGCCCTCGCCCAGGACAGCCGTCTGCTGCTGATGGACGAGCCCTTCGCGGCGCTCGACGCCATCACGCGTGACGTCCTGCACGGCGAGCTGACCCGCATCTGGGCCGAGACCGGTCTGTCGGTCCTCTTCGTCACGCACAACGTCCGCGAGGCGGTCCGCCTCGCCCAGCGCGTCGTCCTCCTCTCCTCCCGCCCCGGGCGGGTGGCCAAGGAATGGACCGTGGGCATCCCGCAGCCGCGCCGCATCGAGGACGCGGACGTCGCGGAGCTGTCGCTTGAGATCACTGAACACCTGCGTGGGGAGATCCGCCGCCATGGCCAGCACTGACACCACCCCGAAGGCCACGGCGAAGACCGACGACCTGGCCGGCCTGGAAGCCGGCCTGGACGCCCTCGACGCGGTCCAGACCCACCGCACCCCGGTGCGCGAGGTCCTCACCAAGAAGGTCCTGCCCCCCGTCCTGGCCGTCGGCCTGGTGCTGGTGGTCTGGCAGGTCCTCGTCTCGGCGAAGGTCACCGACGAGACCAAGCTGCCCGCACTGTCCGCCGTCTGGGACAGCCTGACCGACATGTGGCTGAAGGGCACGCTCCTGGAGGTCGTCTGGACCTCGGTCTCCCGGGGCCTGCTCGGCTTCCTTCTGGCCCTGGCCATCGGCACCCCGCTCGGCCTGCTCGTCGCGCGGGTGAAGTTCGTCCGCGCCGCGATCGGCCCGATCCTCCAGGGCCTGCAGTCCCTGCCCTCGGTCGCCTGGGTGCCGCCGGCGGTGCTCTGGTTCGGCCTCAACGACGCCATGATGTACACGGTGATCCTGCTGGGCGCCGTCCCGTCCATCGCCAACGGCCTCGTCTCCGGCATCGACCAGATCCCGCCGCTGTTCCTGCGGGCCGGCCGCACCCTGGGCGCCACCGGCCTGCGCGGCGCCTGGCACGTCGTCCTGCCGGCCGCCCTGCCGGGCTACGTCGCCGGTCTCAAGCAGGGCTGGGCCTTCTCCTGGCGCTCCCTGATGGCCGCCGAGATCATCGCCAGCTCCCCCGACCTGGGCCTGGGCCTGGGCCAGCTCCTGGAGAACGGCCGGAACAACATCGACCTGCCGGGTGTTTTCCTGGCGATCGTCCTGATCCTGGTCGTGGGCATCGCCATCGACCTGCTGATCTTCAGCCCGGTCGAGCGCTGGGTGCTGCGCAGCCGCGGCCTGCTGGTCAAGAACTGAGATCCGGAACCGCCCATGTCCTCCCCCGCCCTCCTGGTCATAGCCCACGGCAGCCGCGATCCGCGGCACGCGGCGACCGTGCACGCCCTCGTCGGGCGGGTCCGGTCGCTGCGGCCGGGGCTGCGGGTGGAGACGGCCTTCCTGGACTTCAACGGCCCGGCCGTCTCCCAGGCCCTGGCCTCCCTGTACCTGTCGGGGGTCCGTGAGGTCGTGGCCCTGCCGCTGCTCCTCACCCGGGCCTTCCACGCCAAGGCCGACATCCCGGCGGTCCTCGCCGAGTCGGCCGTCCGCCTCCCCGACCTGTCGGTGCGGGTGGCGGACGTGCTGGGCCCCCACCCCCTGCTCATCTCCTCGCTGGAGCGACGCCTGGCCGAAGCCGGCGTCGGCCTCACCCCGGCGGAGCGCGCGACGACCGGAGTCGTCCTCGCGTCCGCCGGGTCCTCGGACCCGGAGGCGATCGCGGTGATCGCTGAAATCGCGCGGGAGTGGCGGCTCACCGGTTGGTGTGCCGTGCGGCCCGCGTTCGCCTCCGCCGCCCTTCCCCGCACGGAGGACGCCGTTCGCGCCCTCCGTGCGGAGGGCGTCCACCGCGTCGCGGTGGCCCCGTACGTCATCGCCCCGGGCTTCCTCCCGGACCGCATCACCACGGGCGCCGACGCCGCGGGCGCGGACGCGGTGGCGCAGGTCCTGGGCGCGGCCCCGGAACTGGCCCGCCTCCTGCTCCACCGCTACGACGCGGCGTCCGGCACCCGCGCCTCGCACACCGCCCTGACGGCCTAGACCGGACATTTCCCCACGCGTGAGGGGGGCCACGGCACGAATGCCGTGGCCCCCCTCACGTGTGTGTGGCGTCCCCTAGGAGGCGTCGACCTGCCAGACCAGGCAGTCGGCGACCTTCTGCGGCTCCTTGCCCAGCAGCCCGGTGAGCGTGCCGCGCAGCTCCTTGGCGCGCTGCTCCCGCACCGGCAGGACCAGCACGCCCGCCTTCCAGTACGCCAGGTCCGCACGGGCCTGGTCGCGCATCTGCGGGGTGATCTCGGCCGGGGGCTCGACGGTGCCCCAGCGCACGTCGTTCAGCAGGGTCGAGAGCATCCGCGGCTTGGCGCCGTAGATCCCGACGCGGTCGGGGCCGTCGGGGCCGTTGAAGTAGCCGCCGGCCAGCTTGAAGCCGAAGCCCGTGCTGCTCTGCCAGTGCAGGGCGGCCGCGGAGCCCGGGTCGGGGAGCGGCACCGGGACCAGCGAGCGGCCCTCCTTCACGTAGTCCTTGTAGCGGCCCTCGGTGATGAAGGACGGAACCGGCTCGCGGTCCTTGGTGACCAGCGGGAGCGGGATGATCGGGACCAGCGCGGCCGCGACCGCGAGGTAGCCCACCGCACGGTGGTCGCCCGAGCGGAAGCCGCGTATCCGGTCCAGCGCCAGGGCGAGCAGCATGCCGAAGACGGGGGCGCAGACCATCGCCACCCGGCTCTCGATCACGGACTCGAGCAGCGGGAGGTGGCGCAGCAGGCGCCACGGCGCGGGCACGGTGAGGCCGAACTTGTCGAGCTCCACGCGGGGGCCCAGCGACAGCACGGCGGCGGCCACGGCGGTGAGGCCCAGGGCGCGGACGAGGGGACGGCGCCACATCCACAGGGTGATGCCGATGGCCAGCGCCAGCAGGGGCCAGCCGTAGAAGGCGTTCTGCTCGGTGGTGTTCATCGACAGCTTGGCGGCGGTCTCCGCGTCGCCGAACAGCGAGCGCGCGGGGTACTCGCTGAGGGCGCGCAGCGGGTTGCCGGCGCCGTTGTCGCCGTGCAGCACCGAGTGGTAGCTCTGCGGTCCGAAGAACTGCCAGTACAGGGGGAAGGCGACCAGCGGTATGGAGACGGCCACGCCGATGCCGAGGCCCTTGGCCAGCGGCTTGACGGCGGCGCGCGCGTTGGCCCGGTCGTAGCAGGCGTGGATGAGGGCGAAGATCGCCATGCCCATCGCGGCCAGGAGGAAGGGCTCTTCGCCGAGGAAGATCTGGTAGGCGGTGAACACGCCCAGCAGGACGCCGTCACGGACCACGTTCTTGCCCGCGCACAGGCGCAGGGCCCGGTCGATGATGACCGGGATCATGAAGAGGACGACGAAGTTCGGGTGCGCGTTGGCGTGCGAGATCATCGGCGGCGCGAAGGCCGCCAGCGCGCCGCCGGCGGCGGCCGCCCAGCGGCTGTCCGTCAGACGGCGGTGGATCAGCCAGTACCAGGCCCAGGCCGTCGCGGCGATGCCGAGGGTGAAGACCGTGGCCAGGGCGAAGGTCGGGCCGAACAGCAGGGTGACCGGCGTCATCGGCACCGAGAGCCCGAGCATCACCGTGTTGGCCATCAGGTTCACGCCGTCCGGCATGTTCTGGAGGTCGGTGAACAACGGGTTCCGCAGATGCGCGATGTTGTCGGCGGTGACGCCGAAGAACCACTCCCACTGGTTCTGGTCCTGGAGCGAGTGGGCGAGGATCGCCCCGTCCAGGTCCGTCCAGAGGCCCTTGTAGAGGTAGAGCGACGCCAGCAGGTAGAGCGCGGCGACGGCGATGCCGCCCGCGTTCAGCTTCATCAGCTCGCCGAGGGTGCGCAGGTAGTCCAGCAGCTTCACCTTCGAGCCGTCCTGGTGCGCCCAGCGGACGGGTACCTCGGCGACGGGCCAGCCCTTGCGCCGGTAGTACTGGAGGATCTCCACGTCGATGGCCCAGCCGTCGAGGCGGGCGGCGCCGAACGCGGCCCGGGCCTGGTCGCCGTCGAACAGCTTGAACCCGCACTGCGTGTCGCGGATGCCGCGTACGGCCACCAGCCGGATGACCCGGTTGCCGACCCAGCCGAGGACCTCGCGCAGCACGGACTGCTGGCGTTCGATGGCGGAGTCGCGGTGCGCGCGCGAGCCGATGGCCGCGTCCATGGACGGGTCGTCGGCCAGCGCCTGCTCCAGGCGGGCGAGTTCCTCGATCGGCGTCGCCAGGTCGGCGTCCATGATCAGTACGCGGCGGCCCAGGGAGGCGCGGACGCCGAGGCGCAGGGCGCTGCCCTTGCCCCGGTTCTCCTCCGACTGCACGAGCCGGATGCGGGGCTCGTCCGCCCCGGCCTTGAGCGCTATGGCGGCGGTCCTGTCCGGGGAGCCGTCGTCGACGACGATGATCTCCCAGGCGGCCGGGCCGGCGCCTACGTGCTCGTCGAGGTAGTCGCGGACCAGTTCCAGGGTCGGGGCGAGGCGCTCTTCTTCCCGGTAGGCGGGGATGACCACGGAGAGTCCGACAGACCCAGGTCCCTGGTCGTGGGGTTCGTCCGTGATGGTGGCACCACGGGCCATGCCGTTCTGCACATTCAAGCCGTTCGTCAAGTTGTTCCGCCCATCCGCGAGGCGGCGCCGAGCCGAACGCTCCGCACGCGAAAATCGCCACCGCACGGTGGAACGATGGTGCGTGGCGTTATCGACCGCGTCTGAGCGATCATCTTCAGGCAATTGAGTTCTGTAAGCCTTTACGGTTCCAGAACAATATAGGTCAGGGCGAGCGCCGGGCTATCCCCGCCCTTCGGCTTCGTCGGCCAGTGCCGTGAGGTCGCCGATGGACATGGCTCCCGGGGGCAGGGCTTCACGGGCGAAGATGTTCGCGGCGTGGCGCAGTACGTCGTTCACGGGGGTGGGGACGCCGTGGAGGCGGCCCAGCAGGGTGATCTCGCCGTTGAGGTAGTCGGCTTCCACCGAGCCCGTCGCGCGGGCCAGGCTCTGCCACGAGGAGCCGCCGCGGACGCCGGGGGGCTGGTTGACCTTGCCGTCGCGGGCCGCGGACTGTTCGGCGTCCGAGGCGCGGGCGATGCCGGCCGCGTCGAGGGCGGCCTCGGCCTCGCGGACGGCGCGCAGCAGCAGGGCCGCCTTGGCCGGGTCGGGTTCGGGTCCGGTGGTCGCCTGGATCGCGTTGCCGAGGTTGCCGAGGAGCTTGGCGTACTTCCAGCGCATCACGTCCTCGACGACGGGGGCCTCGAAGCCGGCCGCCTCCAGGTCCGCGGCGATCGCCCGGATCCGCGCGTCGGATCCGCCGGCGGCGCGGCCGAGGTGGAGGATGCCGGTCAGCGGGGCGCAGAGCGCGGTGACCACGCCCGGTTCCAGGAAGGTGGCGGGGAGCCAGAGGCAGACGCCGTAGACGCGCGCGAAGCGGCGCAGGGCCAGGCGCTCGCTCTCCACGCCGTTCTGCGCGCACAGCAGCGGCAGCCGCTGGGCGGCCGTGCCGCCGCCGGCGACCTCGGCGGCGCCCCAGGTGTCGAGGGCGGCGACCGCGTCCTGGGTCTTCACGGTCAGGAGCAGTACGTCGTCGGGGCGCAGGGGGCCGAGCTCGTCCGGTTCCGTGGCCACGGGGAGGCGGTGGACGCGCTCCCCGTCGGCGGTGGTGAGCCGCAGGCCGTCGGCGCGCAGGGCCTCGGCGTGGGCGCCCCGTGCGACGAGGACGGCCTCGCGGCCCGCTTCCGCGAGCCGTCCGCCGATGGTCGCGCCGATCGCCCCGGCCCCGATGATGATGTAGCGCATACCCAGAGCCTGGCACACGGCCCGGCGGGGTTCGCGGTCGGCCCGTGGCGGAGCCGGTCGCGGGTGCTCAGTCCGCCGTGAGTTCGACGAGCTTGGCGACGGTGTTCCAGTTGCGGGTGGTGGCGTCGACGCCCTTGAGGAGGGACGGCTTGTGGAGGGCCGCTCCCAGGTCGGAGCTGCCGAGGCCGCCGGGGGCGTAGAGGTAGAGGACGCGGTCGCCCAGGCGGTACTCCTCGGGGAGGTAGGCGGCGGGGTCGAGGGCGGCGAAGCGTTCGGGGGCGGGCTGCTCCGAGAAGAAGGTGGCGTGCAGCTGACGGCCCTCCAGCTCGGCGGCGGGGAAGGGACAGGCCTCGGCGACGGCGCGCAGGTACGCGCCGTCGACCACGAGGCAGGTGACCGGGAAGCCGAAGCGGGCCTCGATGGCGGCCTCCAGCTCCCGGGCGAGGGCGGCGGGGTCCCGGCTCTCGCTGCTGAAGACGGCGTTCCCGCTCTGGAGGTAGGTGCGCACGTCGCCGTGGCCGAGCCCTTCCAGCAGGGAGCGGAGGTCCGCCATGGGGACCTTCTTCTTCCCGCCGACGTTGATGCCGCGCAGCAGCGCCGCGTACTTCTTCGCCGGTGCCTGTCTCTTCGTCATGCCCGCACCCTAGGCCGTCTCCGGGAGAGCGGCCTCGATGAGGTCGGCGGCCTGCCGGGTGCCGCCCTCGGTGGCCATGCCGGCGCGGATCTCCTCGGCGCGGTCGGCGACCCGCGGGTCGGCGAGCAGTCCGAGGACGGCGGCGCGCAGGGTGGCGGCGTCGGCCTCTTCCATGGGGACGTGCCGGGCCACGCCGAGGGAGGCCAGCATGCCGGCGTTGCCGAACTGGTCGACGGCCTGGGGGACCGCGACCATCGGGGTTGCGGTGGCCAGGCCCTCCTGGCTGCCGCCGGCGCCGGCGTGGGTGATGAAGGCGTCGGCCTGCCGGAGGACGTCCAGCTGGGGGACCCAGCGGTGGACCTCGACGTTGGCGGGGACGGTCCCGAGGTCGGCCTCGTCGGTGAACTTGCCGATCTGGAGGACGACGTGCCAGTCGGGGAGGTCCCCGAAGGCCTCGACGCAGGCGCGGTAGAAGGCGGGCTGGTGGGTGAAGGTGGATCCGAGGGAGACGAGGAGGACCTTCTTGCCCTCGGCGGCCGCGGGCCGCCGCCAGGTGCCCTGGGTGGCACTGCGGTCGCCCTGGCAGGAGCCGACGAAGGTGTGGACGGACCCGTCGACCCGGTCGGCGTGGGGCTGGAGGGCGCGCGGGATCAGGACGATGCTGCGGCGGGGCCGGCCGACGAACCGGTCGGGGTCCTCGTCGATGCCGTTCTCGTCGAGCCAGGCGCGGAAGCGGGCGTAGTAGGCCCGGCCGCGCTCGCTCGCGCGCAGCTCGGCGGTCATGGGGGCGGCGACCTCCTCCTCGTATCCCTCCCAGGCCACCAGGTTCGGGGAGAGGGAGATCGCGGGGACCTCCCAGCGGTGGGCGAGGACGCGGGCCGGGTAGGCGGTGATGTCGTGGAGGACGAGGTCCGGTTCGTCGCCCTCGAAGGCGGCGGCGAGCTGCGGGAGCGCCTGGACGGCGTCTTCGAGGAAGGGCTCGATGTTGTCGATGAGCTCGGTGCCCCAGGCCTCCGGCTCGTCCTCGGTGGGCAGGACGGACTTCCAGATCACCGGGGTGGCGCCGGTCCCGGCGATCTTCTCGGCGAAGGAGGCGGGGATGGCGTAGCTGACGCGGTGGCCCCTGGCGACGAGTTCCCGGATCACTTCGATGCTCGGGTTCACGTGCCCGGGGGCGGCGATGGAGAACATGGCGATGTGTGAGGCCTTGGCTGAGGTCATGTGATCGACATTAACGAGACGAGACGTCTCGTGCAACCTCATTCGACGGCACCGGGGTGCGAGACTGGGCGCGTTCACGATCACCACCAGGACCACCACCACGACCGGCGAAGGACGGGACGAGCGCATGGACGAGGCACGGGCCAGGGACGTACTGACGCGAGCCGGGCTCACCGGACCGGCCGAGCTGCTCTCCTTCGGCGAGAACGCCGTCTTCGCGCTCGGGGACCTCGTCGTCAAGGTCGGCCGGGAGGCCGCGCTGCTGGAGCGGGCCGAACGGGAGCTGGCGGTCGCCGGCTGGCTCGCCGGCGCCGGCATCCCGGCGGTCCGCGCCGCCGAACCCGCGCCCCGGCTGGCGGACGGACACCCCGTGACCCTGTGGCACCGGCTCCCCGGCGCGGTCCGCCCCGCCGGCCCGGAGGACCTCGCGGCGCTCCTGCGGCCGCTGCACGCACTGCCCGCCCCGCCCGTCCCGCTGCCCGCGCGCGACCTCCTCGGCGGCGTCGAGCGCTGGCTGCGGCTGGCCGGGGAGGCCGTCGACCCCGCCGACGCCGCCTACCTGCGGGCCCGCCGCGACGCCTACGCGGGCGAGCTGGCCGCCCTCACCCCACACCTGGCCCCCGGCCCGATCCACGGCGACGCCCTGCCCCGCAACGTCCACGTCGGCCCGGACGGGCCGGTCCTGGTCGACCTGGAGACCGTCTCGGCCGACCTGCGCGAGCACGACCTGGTGGTGATGGCCCTGTCCCGCGACCGGTACGGGCTGCCCGTGGCGGAGTACGAGGCCTTCACCGCCGCCTACGGCTGGGACGTCCGCGACTGGGAGGGCTGCGCCGTGCTGCGCGGCGCCCGCGAGACGGCCAGCTGCGCCTGGGTCGCCCAGCACGCCCCGGCCAACCCGAAGGCCCTCACCGAGTTCCGCCGCCGCGTGGCCTCCCTGCGCGAGGGCGACCCCGAAGTGCTCTGGTACCCGTTCTAGTGGACGTGAAGCTGCACCTCACCGTGCACGAGGCCCGGCGCGGGACGGAGACCTTCCGCGTCGTGCGCCCGGCCCGGCCGCCGGAGCACGCCGCGCTGTTCGACGACGCCTGGTGGCTCAACGCCCACGTCGACCGGGACGCGGCCCTGCTCATCGCGGGACTGTGGACCCTGGCGGCCGGCTCGCCCCGCTCGCTGGTCCACCTGCCCCTGCGCAGCCCCGCCCCGCCCGCGGGCTCCGGCCGGCTGGACCTCGTCCTGCTGCACCACTCCCTGCAACTGGCGCCCTCCCGCTGGAAGGAGGTGCGCGGCAGGCTCTCCCCCGGCCGCCCGCGCACCGTGGAGGTGTCACTCACCGAGCCCGCCGAGGAGGAGTACGCGTCCCCGCACCACGCGGACAACCGGGACCACTTCCACCAGAGCGTCCACGCCGAGACCCTGTTCATGACCGGCAGCGCCACGACCTTCCGGCTCGGCGCCGCGGCCTTCCTCGACGTGGCCCTGAACGGCCCCGCCCACACCGACCCCCACCCGGACCGCGCCTACGGGCACAGCCACTACTGCGCGAGCGTCCGCTGCGACGCCCGGTGGCGCGACATCCACGTCGCATACCGCGAACCCCCCGCACCCGGCGAAGGGCCTCACCGGTGAACCCCGAGAACGCGGTCAGCGTCTGCGGGGTATGAGCGGCCAGGCCGGCTCGACGACCGCCGCCGGGTCCGCGGTGCGCCGCAGGTAGGCCTGCAAGGAGACCGACTGTTCGGCCGCCGCGCGCACCTGGAGGTCGTGCAGGTCCGACAGCGGCATCAGCCCGACGGGCCGGTGCCGCTCCCCCATGCTGCGCACCACGCGCGCGGCGGCCACGGCGTCCGCCCGCGCGTCGTGCGCCTCGTCGAGCGGCACCCCGTAGTGGTCGCACAGCGCGTACAGGGCCCGCTTGCCCTTCCGGTACTTGTCCACGTGCTTGTCGATCACCAGCGGGTCGATGACGGGCGCCGGCGCGCCGCCCAGCCGCTCGCTGACCGACTCCACGCCGTGCCGCAGGCACTCCCGGTCCAGCAGGGACAGGTCGTAGCGCGCGTTCATCACCACCAGGGGCGTCCCCTGCCGCAGCCCCTCGGCGACGGCCCGCGCGATCTCCCCGACGGCCGACGCCGCCGGCGCCCCGTGCGCCCGGGCGTGCTCCGTCGATATGCCGTGGATCGCCGACGCCTGCTCCGGTATGGCCACCCCGGGGTCGAGCAGCCAGGTCCGCTCCCGGGAGACGGACCCGTCCGTCTCGATCCGGACGACCGCCGCCGTGACGATGCGGTCGGTCTCCACATCGGTCCCGGTGGTCTCCAGGTCGAAGGCCGTCAGCGGCCCGCCCAGCCAGCTCATCGCACGGCCCCCGCTCCGGCCCGTACCCCGGCCCGCACTCCCCCGTACCACGCCTCCATGACGCGCCCCTCCCCCGTGTTTCCGGTCGACGCGTTTCAGCCTGCCACGAGGCACTGACACCGCGGGCGGCCACCCCCCGCGGCCCGGCCCGGGCCGGGCGGCGCGAGACCCGCCGCCGCCGTCAGGACACCGGCCGGGAGTCCTCCCACACCGACTCGAACTCCTCGCGGTAGGTCTGGAACAGCCCGTGGTCCGCGTCCTTCGGGACCCCCCGCCCGCCCCCGCGCAGCACCAGCACCGGCGCCTCCATGCCCCGGGCCCGCCGCAGGTACGACTGGACCACCGCGATGCCCGAGGACTGCCCCTCCACCAGGTAGGCGGTGAAGCGCGGGGTCTCGTCGAACACGTGGATGTCGAACCGCGAGGGGTCCGTGAGCCCCGCCCGCACCCGGCGCACGTGCAGGATGTTCATCTCCACCGAGCGGCTCAGCTCGCCCTTGCGCAGGCCCAGCTCGCGCTCGCGCCGCTTGACCGCGCTGCTCGCCGGGTTCAGGAACAGCAGCCGCACCCGGCAGCCGGCCTCCGAAAGCCGCACCAGCCGGCGGCCCGAGAAGTTCTGCACCAGCAGGTTGAGGCCTATGCCGATCGCGTCGAGCCGCCGCGCGCCCCCGAACAGGTCCTCCGCCGGCAGCTGCCGCTGAAGCCGCACCCGGTCCGGGTGGACCGAGATGACGTCCGCGTACCGGTCCCCGACGAGGTCCTCGACGGCGTCGATCGGCAGCCGGTCCGCCGACGGGCTGCCCGAGCCCGCGCCCAGCACCTCCAGCAGCCGCGCCGAGGCACGCTCCGCCTGCTCCAGCACCGGCCGCGACAGCGCCCGGTTGCGGGAGACCACGTTGCGGGTGACCTCCAGCTCGTCGAGGGCCAGCTCGATCTCGCGCCGGTCGTCGAAGTACGGCTCGAAGCACGGCCAGTGCTGGACCATCAGCTCCCGCAGCTGGGGCAGCGTCAGGAAGCTCAGCACGTTGTCGTCGGCCGGGTCGAGGAGGTAGCCCTTGCGCCGGCTCACCTCGCGCACCGCCACCGCCCGCTGCACCCACTCCTGCCCGGCGGGACCGGCGGCCGCGACCACCCAGTCGTCCCCGCCATGCACGGGCTCGTAGACGGGCCGCAGCACCGCGCCGACCACCGACCGCAGCCGCTGCTCGACGAGGTTCAGCCAGATGTACGCACGGCCCGCGCGCTGGGCCCGGGTGCGGACCTCGCTCCACGCGTCGGCGCTCCAGTCCAGCTCCGCCCCGGGACGCACCTCCCCGGCCGCCGGCGGCGCCAGCGACACCGCCGCCCCGGCCGCGGCCGCTCCCGGCACACCGCCTGGGGCGTCCGCCGGGCCGCCCTCGTGTCCGCTGTCACCAGGGGGCAGCTCCAGACCTCCCGAGCTCACTCGTGCACCGCCTTCTGCGTCCGGACGCCCGTCTCCAGTGATCACGGAAGGGTACTCCGCGCGCGCGGCCCGATGCAGCCCGAAGCCGGCCGAGGTGACCCTGCCCACCCCGGTCCGGCTGTCCGTTGGACCATTATGTGATGCCCGGACGGTCCGGAGATCCGCATATCAGCTCTCCGGTTCACCCGGCAGGAGCATCCCAAGTCCACGCGTGCGGACCCTCTTTCGGGGAAGATTCGGCAGAGACGTGATCCGCGCCGGACCGACCGGACCAGGATGGAAAGAGCCGTTGCCGATGCAGGTCTGGCCGGGACAGGCATATCCGCTGGGCGCCACGTACGACGGCGCCGGCACCAACTTCGCGGTCTACTCGGAGGCCGCGCGCCGCATCGAGCTGTGCCTGCTGCACGACGACGGCTCCGAGACCGCCGTCGAGCTGCGCGAGACGGACGCCTTCGTCCGCCACGCCTACCTCCCCGGGGTGATGCCCGGCCAGCGGTACGGGTTCCGGGTGCACGGCCCGTACGAGCCCGAGCGCGGGCTGCGCTGCAACGCGGCGAAGCTGCTGCTGGACCCGTACGCGCGGGCCGTCAGCGGGCGGATCGACTGGGGCGAGGAGGTCTACGGCTACCACTTCGGCCGCCCCGACTCCCGCAACGACCTGGACTCCGCCCCGCACACGATGAGTTCGGTCGTGGTGAACCCGTACTTCGACTGGGCCAACGACCGCCCCCCGCGCCACGAGTACCACCACACCGTGCTCTACGAGGCCCACGTCAAGGGCCTGACCATGCGTCATCCCGAGCTCCCGGAGGAGCTGCGCGGCACCTACGGGGCCCTCGCGCACCCGGCGGTCATCGGCCACCTGGTGAAACTCGGGGTGACGGCGCTGGAGCTGATGCCCGTACACCAGTACGTCAACGACCACCGGCTCGCCAACGACGGGCTGAGCAACTACTGGGGCTACAACACCATCGGCTTCTTCGCCCCGCACAACGGCTACGCCTCCGGCGACCGGGGCCAGCAGGTGCTGGAGTTCAAGTCGGCGGTGCGGGCGCTGCACGAGGCCGGGATCGAGGTGATCCTGGACGTGGTCTACAACCACACCGCCGAGGGCAACCACCTGGGTCCCACCCTCTCCTTCCGGGGGCTGGACAACGCCTCGTACTACCGGCTCGCGGACGATCCCCGGCACTACATGGACACCACCGGGACGGGGAACTCGCTGCTGATGCGCTCCCCGCACGTGCTCCAGCTGATCATGGACTCGCTGCGGTACTGGGTGACCGAGATGCACGTGGACGGCTTCCGCTTCGACCTCGCGGCCACCCTGGCCCGGCAGTTCCACGAGGTCGACCGGCTGTCGTCGTTCTTCGACCTGGTGCAGCAGGACCCCGTGGTCAGCCAGGTGAAGCTGATCGCGGAGCCCTGGGACCTGGGCGAGGGCGGCTACCAGGTGGGCAACTTCCCGCCGCTGTGGACCGAATGGAACGGCAAGTACCGCGACACCGTACGGGACCTGTGGCGCGGGCAGCCGCGCACGCTCGCGGAGTTCGCGGGCCGCCTGACGGGCTCCTCCGACCTCTACCAGGACGACGGGCGCCGCCCGCTGGCCTCCATCAACTTCGCCACCTGCCACGACGGCTTCACCCTCAACGACCTGGTCTCCTACAACGAGAAGCACAACGAGGCCAACCGGGAGGGCAACCGGGACGGCGAGACCCACAACCGGTCCTGGAACTGCGGGGTCGAGGGCCCGACGCAGGACCCGGCGGTCCTGGAGCTGCGCGAGCGGCAGATGCGCAACTTCATCGCCACGCTCATGCTGTCCCAGGGCGTCCCGATGCTCAGCCACGGCGACGAGTTCGCCCGCACCCAGGACGGCAACAACAACGCCTACTGCCAGGACAACGAGCTGTCCTGGGTAACCTGGCCCGAGCCGGGCAAACCCCCGCCCCCGCTGCTGGAGTTCACCCGCCGGATGGTGTGGCTGCGCCGCGACCACCCGGTGTTCCGGCGGCGCCGCTTCTTCCACGGCCGTCCGGTGGAGGGCACGCACGACGAGCTCTCCGACATCGCCTGGTTCACCCCGCACGGCGAGGAGATGCGGGCCCGGGACTGGCAGGCGCAGCACGCCCGGGCGCTGACGGTCTTCCTCAACGGGGAGGCGATCTCCGAGCCCGGTTCGCGCGGGGAGCGGATCACCGACGACTCGTTCCTGCTGATGTTCAACGCGGGTGCCGACCCGCAGGAGTTCACCGTTCCGCCCGGGCACGGCGCGCGGTGGCGGCTGGTCGTGGACACGGCGCGGGCGGAGGTGCCGGCGCCCGGCACCGGCCCGCAGTACGCGGCCGGGGACCGGGTGCCTCTGGCGGGCCGGTGTCTGGCGGTGCTTCAGCGCCCGGCGTAGCCGCCGGCGCCTCCCGGGGCCCCCGATCCCTCGGGGGAGGCGGTGCGCTGGGCCGGGACGAACGCCTTGACGGGCACCTCGGCGGCGGGGAAGGGCCCGGCGGGAGACCCGGCGTCGGCCCGGGGCCGGGTCGGCGGCACCCGGGTGACCAGGGCGGTCGTCAGGCACAGCGCGGCCGCCCCCACGGCGACCGCGAAGGCCCCGGCGGGCCCGTACGCCTCGGCGAGCCGCCCGGAGACGGCCAGCGCCACGGCCTGCCCGGCCACCAGCGAACTCGCCGCGAAGGCCATCGACTCGGCGAGCCGCGAGGGCTCCACGACCCGCTCGGTGAGCGCGAAGGCGGTGATCAGGTGCGGGGCGTAGGCGGCGCCGAGGACGGTCACGACCGCGTACAGCGGCCACAGGGTCTCGGTGAACAGCAGCGGCACCGACAGCACCAGCGCCGCGCCCGTCGCCACCCGCCAGCGCAGCCGCAGCCCGAAGCGGGCGGGCAGCGCTCCGAGCGCGAGGCCGACGACCGCGCTGACCACGCCCATCGCGGCGTACACGATCCCGGCCTGGCCCGGGACACCCAAGCGGGCGGTGAGGGCGGCGATTCCGGCCTGGCAGGCGCCGAACATGGCGCCCTGGAGGGCCAGGGAGCCGCGCACGGCGTGGACCACGCGGGGGTGGCGGGGCGCCCGTACGCCCTCGGCCCGGGCGCGCGCGGGGCTCCCGGCCGTGACGGCGGCGGTGGGGTGCAGGGCGTAGGCGGTGCCGAAGACGGCGACGAGGGCGGCCGCCCCGCCGAGGGCGACGGCGGGGTGCAGGGCGAGCGCGGCGAGGCCCACGAGGGCCGGGCCGAAGACGAAGGAGACCTCGTCGAGGGTGCCTTCGAGCGAGTGCACGGCCCCCACCACGTCCTCGCCGGCCTTCGCCCGGTGCGCGAGGGCCACGGAGCGGGTCCGGGCGAGCGGCCCGATCAACGGTACGGAGGCGCCGGCGACGGCGCCGACGGCGGCCAGCGCGGGGGTGGCCAGGCCCGTGAGGGCCCCGGCGACGAGGGCGGCGGTGGCCACGGCGTTGACCGCCGCCGCGGCGAGGACCACGGGCCGCTGACCGTGCCGGTCGGCGAGCCGGCCCAGGACGGGCCCGAAGACCACCTGACCGGCGGAGAGCGTGCCGCCGACGATGCCGGCGGTGGCGAGGGAGCCGCTCGTCTCGGACACCAGCAGGACGCTCCCGAACTGGGACATCGCGACGGGCAGTCGGGCGAAGAACGAGATGACGGGGAGGAGGGGCCCGGTCAGGGCGATGACGTGTCGATAGGTGCTGCCGGTTGAGACCACTTGATCGACACTAACGCGGCGCAGTCACCCGGATGCATTGGGTAATGGCACGGAATCACGCGGGCTGGGTACGTACGTTCTCATGAGCCAGCGGTATTCAATCAGCCAATCGGAATCCGACGTTCAGACACCCGTCATCCCGGCGTCGACGTACCGCCTCCAGCTGACGCCCGCGTTCCCGTTCGCGGCCGCCGAGGCAGCCGTACCGTACCTCGCGTCACTCGGCGTGTCACACCTGCACCTGTCCCCCGTCCTGGAAGCCGTACCGGGCTCGGCGCACGGGTACGACGTCACCGACCACGGGCGGGTGCGGGAGGAGCTCGGGGGTGAGCGGGGCCTGCGCGCGCTGGCCGCCGCCGCGCGGGGGCGGGGGCTCGCCCTGGTGCTCGACATCGTCCCGAACCACATGGCGCTGCCGTCGCCGCTGCGGCTGAACCGGCCCCTGTGGGAGGTGCTGCGGGAGGGGCCGGGGTCGCCGTACGCGCGGTGGTTCGACATCGACTGGGAGGCGGGGGGCGGACAGCTCCTGCTGCCGGTGCTCGCGGATCCGGACGAGCCCTTCACGGTGGACGCCGGTGCGGGGCTGCTGCGCTGCGGGGAGCGGGAGTTCCCGCTGCGCGCCGGGACGGCCGGGCTGCCGCTGCCGGATCTGCTGGCCGCCCAGTGGTACCGGCCGGCGTGGTGGCGCGAGGCCCGCACATCCCTCAACTACCGGCGATTCTTCACCATTTCGGACCTGATCGGGGTGCGGGTGGAGGACCCCGCCGTCTTCGCCGCCACCCACGCCAAGGTGCTGGAGCTGGTCCGGGACGGGGTGGCGGCGGGGCTGCGGATCGACCACGTCGACGGACTGGCCGACCCCGGGCAGTACCTGCGGCGGCTGCGGGCGGCGGCGGGCGACGGCTGCTGGGTGGTCGTGGAGAAGATCCTGGCCCGCGACGAGCGCCTCCCGCCCGCCTGGCCGGTGGCGGGCACCACAGGGTACGACGCGCTGCACCGGGTGGACGGGGTGTTCACGGACGCGGCCGGAGCGGCCGAACTGGCGGGCGCGTACGCCGAGTCGACGGGGGCCGCCGGCTGGGAGGAGACGGCCGAGGCCGCCGCCCGGGAGGTCCTGACCGGCGATCTGGCCGCCGAGCTGGGGACCCTGGAGCGGTGGGCCGGCCCCGGACTGGGGGCGGCCGTACGGGAGTTGCTCGTCGCGACGCCGGTGTACCGGACGTACCCCGGCGGGCCGGGACCGGACGCGCGGACCCTGGAGCGGGCCGCCGCGCGGGCCGGGTCGGTCGCGGTGGACGGCGTACGGGCCCGGCTGGAGGGCGATCCGGCCTTCGCGGCCCGCTTCGCCCAGACCTCGGCGGCCCTGCGCGCCAAGTCCCTGGAGGACCGCGCCTTCTACCGCTGGGCGCCGCTGCTGTCGGCGACGGAGGTCGGCGGGGAGCCGGGGAGCCCGGCGGTGCCGGTGGCGGAGTTCCACGCGTACTGCGCGGAGCGCGAACGGTCGTGGCCCGCCTCGGGCACGGTGCTGTCCACCCACGACACGAAGCGCAGCGCGGACGTCCGCGCCCGGATCGCGGTGCTGTCGCAGGCACCGGGGGCGGCGGGGTGGGACGGCGGCGGGTCCGACCCGTGGCTGGCGTGGACGGCCCGGCAGAGCGCGCTCGGGCTGGGGGACGTCCCCGAGCGGGGCCCCCGCCTGGCGGCGGCCCTGCTCAAGGCCGCCCGGGAGGCGGGGCTGCGCACCTCGTGGACCGACCCGGACGAGGCGTACGAGGCCTCGATCGCGGACCTCGTCCCCCCGGCGGCGGTGGAACTGCCGCCGGCCCTCGCGGAGGCGGCCCGGGCCAACGTGCTGGGCATGACCCTGCTGCACCTGACCATGCCGGGGGTGCCGGAGGTCTACCAGGGCTCCGAGTACGAGTTCCGCGCCCTGGTGGACCCGGACAACCGCCGCCCGGCCGTCTTCCCCCGGGAGTCCCTGGCCGCCCTGGACGCGGGCGCCGCCCCGCTGACCCTTGCGGAGGAGAAGCTCGCCCTGACGACCGCCCTGCTCCGCCTGCGCCGCGCCCGCCCCGCCCTGTTCAGGGGCTACGCCCCCCTGGCCGCCCACGGCCCGGCGTCAGGGCACTGCCTGGCCTACACCCGCCCGGGCGGCCTGGTGGCGGTGGCCACCCGCCTGTCCCACCGGCTGGCGGAGTCGGGCGGCTGGCGGGACACCGCCCTCCGGCTGCCCGCCGGCCCCTGGTACCCGGTCCACGGCCCGGGGCGGTCGACACCGTTCGAGGGGGAGGTCCCGCTGTCGCGGCTGCTGACGGCGGGGCCGGTGGCCGCGCTGGTGCGGGCGGGGTGGCAGGGGAAGGGGAAGGGGAGCTAGACCGGCAACTTGCGGATCATCGCGGTGAGGACGGGGGCATCAGGCGACAGCCGGCAGGTTCCGATGGCCGCGTACCCCCAGGACTCGTAGACCCGGCGGACCTTTCCGTCTCCGGCCGCCGGGTTGACCATCAGGGAGGCGAACGGCTCCGACCGGCCGGCGAGCAGTGTGTCGTGGATCTCCCGGGCCAGACCCGTACCCCGGTGGGGGATCGTCACGCCGATCTCCCTGAGGGCCAGGGCCGGCGCCTGTGTGTGCCGCTCGTCCACGTCCCGCATCCGCCGCCACCAGAGGTCCCCGGCCTCCACGGTGTTCCCGTAGGCGTAGCCGACGGGCCGGTCCTCCCGGTCGAACGCCAGCACCGCCGTGAACCCCGGCGTGCGGCCGTAGCGTTCCAGGCGTTCGGCGACGGTGCTTACCGCGTAGTCCGGCAGGTGGAGCAGCGGCTCACGCACCTGTGCGTAGACCTCCAGCAGGGACGCGGCGACCTGCTCCACGTCGGCGTGGGAACGGAGTCGGGTTTTCACGGGATCTACCTCCGGCGGCGATGGAGCCCGCCCCTCCCGCAGACCGGCACAGTTGTTCGGGTGCAGTAGGGCGGGGGTGGGGCGGGCATGGCATGGGGGTGAGTCTCCTCCATGACATGCCGTATCCCCGCCCGCACGAACTCGCCCTGGCCGCCCGGGTGCTGGCGGACGAGTACCCCGCCCGGGTGCGGCTGAGGCAGGCCGGGGAGTCCCGGGGCGGCCGGCCGCTGTGGGTGCTCTCCGTCGGCGGACGCGGCGGCGGGGGCTGGGAGGTGCTGGTCGTCGCCGGGGCGCACGCCAACGAGCCCGTCGGCGGGGCGACCGTCCTGGAGCTCGCGCGGCGGGTGGCCGCGGCCCCCGACGGCGGCACGGGGTGGCACTTCCTGCTCTGCGCCGACCCCGACGGGGCGGAGCTGCACCGCACCCCCCGCCCGTCCTCCCTCCTCGACTACCACCGGCACTTCTACCGGCCGCCCGGCCCCGAGCAGCCCGAGTGGGCCCCCTCGCTGCTCCCCACGGGCGCGCTCCCGCCGGAGACCCTCGCGCTGACCGGGCTGATCGACGAGCTGCGTCCCGTCCTCCAGGTCTCCCTGCACGGTACGGATCTCGGCGGCTCCTGGGTGCAGCTCACCCGGGATCTGCCGGGACTGGCCGAGCCCTTCGGGAAGTCGGCCGCCGAGCTGCGGATCCCGGTGGAGACCGGGGCCTCCGACGCCTCCGGCTGGCCCTCCCCCGGCCCGGGGATCTTCGTGATGCCGGAGGCGGGGGTCATGGGGTCGCACTCCGAGGACACCAGGCTCAGCACCTGGTGCCACCGCGCGACCACCACCGCGATCGTCGAGGTGCCCATGTGGGCCTCCGACCTGGTGGACGATCCCGCCCCGCACCCGGACCCGGCGGGCGCCCTGCGGGCGCTCGCCGGGCGGCTGGCCGGGGAGGCGGCGCGGGTGGCCGAGCTGCGCGAGGGGGTCGGGGCGGCGGACCCGGACGCCGCCGCGCTGCTGCGGGCGGTGGACTGGACGCTGCGGCTGATCCCGGAGGTCACCGCCGGATGGGCGGGCCCCGGGGCGCCTTCCGGGGCGACCACGGCGGCCGTGGGGAGCGTCGACGCGTTCGGGCGGCGCCTGTCGCTGCGCGCCGCCGCGATGCTGCTGCGGGTGGCGCGGGCGCAGGGGCATCCGGCGGCGCCGCACCTGGACCGGCTGGTGACGGGGTGGTGCGGGGAGTTCTCGGCCCGGTTCCGGGCCCGCCGGGTGCCGGTGGCCACGCAGGTGGAGCACCAGTGCCGGACGGTCCTCGCCGCGCACCGGTGTCTTCAGACGGGCCAGGCGTAGCGGCGCTTGGGCCGGCTCGTGGCGCCCAGACGGTCGTAGAAGCGGATGGCGCCCTCGTTCCAGTCCGGGGTCTGCCACTGGACGTGGTCGAGGCCGCTCTCGCGGGCGAGGTCCGCCACGGCCTCCATCAGGGCGGCGCCCAGGCCGTGGCCCCTGGCCTCCTCCGTCAGGTAGAGGCAGTCCATGTGCAGGTAGGAGGCGGCGTCCCAGAACGCGAACTCCTCCGAGCAGGCGGCGTATCCCGCCACCGTGCCGTCGGGGGTCTCGGCGAGGAGCACCCGTAGCCGGGTGTCCTCGGCGAACAGCAGGGGGCCGAGCCGGTCCGCGAGGTCCGCGGGCCTGGGCGTCGACTTCTCGTACGCGACGTGCTCGTGGATGAGCTCGACGAGGCGGGGCATGTCCTCCGGCCGGACGAACCGGACGGGAGAGGGGGACGGGGAGTCCGGGGCGTGGTCCATGGGAGGACATCCTGCCGTCCCCGCGCCCCGGCCCGCGCGCCGCCCGCCGCGGTCCGTCAGCTCTCCGACAGGCGGAAGCTCACCTTCCCGAACCCGATCTGGTCCCCCACCCGCACCACGGCCGCGCCCGTGACCCGACGCCCGTTGACGGTGGTGCCGTTGGTGGAGCCGAGGTCCTTGAGCAGCCACGTCCCGTCCCGCATGCTCAGCTCGGCGTGCGCCCGGGAGACGGTCTCGTGGCTGAGCCGCAGCCCGTTGCCCGGGTCGCGGCCGATCCGCAGCGGGCCGGCGGCCGGATGCGGGAGCAGCAGCTTCGGCAGCCGTTCGACCTGCCAGGCCCGCCGGACCCCCAGCGACACCGCCGAGGCCCGTCCCACCCAGCCGAACAGCCGACGGGTCCACGGGCTTTCGGGGCCGAGCGGCCCCTCCCGGGTCTGGAGGTCGGCCAGCAGTACGGCCAGGTCCTCGGAACGGCGGGCGACCAGCGCGAGTTCCATGCGGCGCAGGAAGGTGTCGTGCGACAGCCTCCCGAGGGCCGCACCCTCCCTGAGCTGGCCCAGCGCCCGGTCCCGTTCCGCGTCGGACACGCGCGGGACGGGGAAGGCGGGGAACTCGAAACTCGACGTCACAGGGTGATTGTCGGCCCGTCGGGTGCGGAGTGTCCAGAACTCCCCCGGCGGGCCCTGAATGATGGGCACGATACGCGGGAGACGTCGACCGGGAGCGAGGGGACCGTCCGTGCAGTTCGAGGTGTGGGCACCGCTGACAGGCCGGGTCGCGTTGCGACTGGACGACACCGCCTACGAGATGAGCCCCGACCCGGCCCCGGACCGCCGGGGCTGGTGGACCGTCGAGGCCCCGGCCGCCGACGGCGACCGGTACGGGTTCCTGCTCGGCGACGATCCGGTGGTCCGGCCGGACCCGCGCGGCCGGCGCATGCCGGACGGCACCGACGGCCTCTCCGCCGTGGTCGACTTCGAGCCCCTCACCCCCCGCACCGCGCCCCCGCGCGTCCTCCTCCAGGACGCGGTGCTGTACGAGCTGCACGTCGGCACCTTCACCCCCGAGGGCACCTTCGACGCCGCGGCCGCCCGCCTCGGGCACCTGGTCTCGCTGGGCGTGACGCACGTGGAGCTGATGCCCGTCTGTCCCTTCCCGGGCCGGCACGGCTGGGGCTACGACGGGGTGGCCCCGTGGGCGGTGCACGAGCCGTACGGGGGTCCGGCGGGGCTGGCCCGGTTCGTGGAGGCGGCGCACGCGGCGGGGCTCGGGGTCGTCCTGGACGTGGTCCACAACCACCTGGGCCCCTCCGGCAACCACCTCCCGGCCTTCGGCCCCTACTTCACCGACTCCCACCACACCCCGTGGGGTGCGGCGGTGAACCTGGACGCGCCGGGTTCCGACGAGGTGCGGGCGTACCTGATCGGCAGCGCCCTGGCGTGGCTGCGGGACTACCGGATCGACGGGCTGCGGCTGGACGCGGTGCACGCGCTGGCCGACGGGCGGGCGCTTTCCTTCCTGGAGGAGCTGTCGGCGGCCGTGGACGCGCTGGCCGCCGAGTCGGCGCGGCCGCTGTTCCTGATCGCCGAGTCCGACCAGTGCGACCCGCGCCTCACCACGCCGCGCCCCGCGGGCGGTCTGGGGGTGCACGCGCAGTGGAACGACGACTTCCACCACGCGCTGCACTGTGCGCTGACGGGTGAATCCCAGGGCTACTACGCCGACTTCGCCGCCGCTCCGCTGGCGGCCCTGGCCAAGACCCTGACCCGGGCGTTCTTCCACGACGGCACCCGCTCCTCCTTCCGGGGCCGTACCCACGGCCGGCCGGTGGACCGCCGCCGCACCCCCGCCCACCGGTTCCTCGGTTACACGCAGACGCACGACCAGGTGGGCAACCGGGCGCTGGGCGACCGGCTGTCGGCGTCCCTGTCCCCCGGGCTGCTGGCCTGCGCGGCGACGCTGGCGCTGACGGGACCGTTCGTGCCGATGCTGTTCATGGGCGAGGAGTGGGGGGCGGGGACGCCCTGGCGGTACTTCACCGACCACGGCGATCCGGAGCTGGCCGAGGCGGTGCGCAGCGGCCGGCGGCGGGAGTTCGCGGCGCACGGCTGGAAGGCGGAAGAACTGCCGGACCCGCAGGATCCGGCGACCTGGGAGCGGTCGTGCCTGGACTGGGCGGAGCCGGAACGGGAGTCGCACGCCTGGCTGCTGGAGTGGTACCGGACCCTGATCAGGCTGCGCCGCTCGCAGCCGGACCTGCGCGACCCGGACCTGGCGGCGGTCCGGGTCGCCTTCGACGAGGAGCGGCGGTGGCTGACGTTCCGGCGCGGTGACGTGCGGGTGGTCGTCAACCTGGGGACGGAGTCGGTGACGGTGGCGCTGGGACGCAACGGGGTGCGGGTGCTGGCCTCGTGGGAGCCGGTGGAGCATCCGGGTCCCGACGGCCGTCTGCACGTCCCGGGCGAGTCGGCGGTGGTGCTGGGACCCTAGGGTCCGGCGGCGCTATTCCACGACGGCCATCTCCCGTGGCGCCCCGTTGAGCCGGCGGCCGCCGTCGTCCGTGACGGTGACGATGTCCTCGATGCGGACGCCGAAGCGGCCGGGCAGGTAGACGCCGGGCTCCACGGAGAAGCACATGCCGGGGACGAGGGGCTGCTCCTCGCCCTCGACCATGTACGGGGGTTCGTGCGTGGTGACGCCGATGCCGTGCCCGGTGCGGTGGATGAAGCGGTCGCCGTAGCCGAACTCGGTGATGACGGCGCGGGCGGCGCGGTCGACGTCCTGGCAGGCGGCGCCGGGGCGGACGGCGGCGAAGCCGGCCTGCTGGGCCTCGCGGACGACGTCGTGGACGCGCTGCTCCTCGGCGGTGGGTTCGCCGACGTGGACGGTGCGGGAGATGTCGGATCCGTAGCCGTGCTTGAGGCCGCCGAAGTCGAGGACGACCATGTCGCCGTGCCGGATGACCCGGTCGCCGGCCTCGTGGTGCGGGTTGGCGCCGTTGGGGCCGGAGCCGACGACGGTGAAGTCCACCTGGGAGTGGCCGTGGGCGCGCAGCAGCCCGGCGAGGTCGTCGGCGACGTCGCTCTCGCGGCGGCCGGCGAAGGGGACGTGGAGGATCTGCGCGTAGGCGGCGTCGGCGGCGGCTCCCGCGGCCGCGAGGCGGGCGAGTTCGCGGTCGTCCTTGACGGCGCGGAGCATCGGCAGGGCCGCGGTGAGCGGGGTGTAGGAGGTGGTGGGCAGCTCCCGCTGGAGGCCGAGGAGGTGCAGGGCCCAGGTGTTGTCGCTGACGCCGAAGCGGCCGCTGACGTCGAGGAGCGGGGCGGTGAGGGCGTACGGGTCCTTGCCGTCGGTCCAGTCCCGCAGGGTGAGGGCGCCGGCTCCGGGGGCCTTGGCGGCGTCGGGGGCCTCCAGGGCGGGGACGACGAGGACGGGGTCCTGGCCGGCGGCGAGGACGAGAAGGGTGAGCCGTTCGGTCTCGGCGGTGGGGCGGTATCCGGTGAGGTGGGTGAGGTCGGGGCCGGGTGCGATGAGCAGTCCGGCCAGTCCGGCGTCGGCCGCGCTCTCGGCGGCGGCGGCCATGCGGGCGGCGTAGTCGGCGGTGGTGAAGGGGGACGGTTCGGGGTGGGCGGGCTCAGGGCCGGGTGCGGTGGTCATACGGCGATCCTGCCGTGAGGCGGTGGGCGAACGCGGCGGCCGCGCCGGACAGGGTCGCGGGCGCGAGGAGTTCCGTACGGTGCACCAGGCGCGGGGCGTCGAGGGGGACGGCGACCCCGGCACCGGGGCCTTGAGCGGCGGCGGCTTCGGCGGCGCGGCGGGGCAGCAGGACGAGGCCGTGTCCGGCGGTGGCGAGGGCGCACAGGGCGTGCAGGTCGGTGCCCTCGTACCGCAGGGCGGTGCGGGCGGAGCCGTGGGCGGGGGTGAGGGGCAGGCCGGCGTCGGGGGCGTCGAGCCAGCGGGCGTCGGCGAGGTCGTCGAGCCGGACGGCGGCCCGCCGGGCGAAGGGGTGTCCGGCGGGGAGGAGGAGGGCCAGGCCCTCCTCGCCCACCCCGGTGGTCTTCAGCGGGGCCACGTCGGGCAGCCGCAGGGGGTCGCTGGGGGCGGCGAGCCCGTCGACGAGGCCGAGGTCGCAGTCCCCGGCGGCGACGGCCGCGGGCACCCGGTCCGGGGGCAGGACGCGCAGGGTGACCCCGGTGGCGGGGAGGGCGGCGAGCAGGCGGGGGCCGACGGCGAGGGGGGAGGCGGCGAGGGTCACGGCGCCGGGCGGGGCGGCGGCCAGGCGCAGGACGTCGGCGCGGGCGGCGTCGAGCCGCAGCAGGAGGGGGCCGGCGTGTTCGAGGAGCCGGGCCCCGGCGGGGGTGGGGGCGACGGGGCGGCGGGTGAGGAGCTCGGTGCGCAGGTCCCCTTCGAGGGCGGCGATGTGCTGGGAGACGGCGGACTGGGTGTAGCCGAGTTCCCGGGCGGCGGCGGAGAAGGAGGCGAGGCGGGCGACGGCGACGAAGGTGCGCAGGAGGTGCGGGTCCATGCGCTGATCATTCCACCCAGCTCATCAGCTCTGCTTATCGAGCCTCCAGGAACAATCGTTGGCGCTGAACCAGGACCGGCCGCCAGGATGGTTGCCATGACCACCGCACCGGCCGCACCGGCCGCCCTCCCCGCGCTCTCCCCCGTCGCCTCCGTGGCCCGGATCGCCCTGGTCGGCGACCGTTCCCCGCACGTGAAGTCGCACACCCGGATCCCGCTCCTGCTCGACGCGCTGGCCGCGCGCGAGGGGCTGGTGCTCGACGCCTACTGGATCCCGACCGGGGACGCCGGGGCGGAGGCCGCCGACGGGACCCTGGCGGGGTTCGACGCGGTGTGGGTGCTGCCGGGCAGCCCGTACGCCAGCGAGGCGGGGGCGCTGGCCGCGATCCGGGTGGCGCGGGAGGAGGGGATTCCCTTCCTCGGCACCTGCGGGGGCTTCCAGCACGCCCTGCTGGAGTACGCCCGTACGGTCTGCGGTCTGACGGAGGCCGCGCACGCGGAGACCGACCCCGGGGCCGAGGACCCGCTGATCGCGCCGCTCGCCTGCTCGCTCGTCGGGCACGAGGGCGTGGTGCGGGCGCAGCCCGGCTCGCTCGCGGAGTCCGTGCTGGGGGCCGAGCGGTCGATGGAGCGCTACCACTGCACCTACGGGCCGGCCCCGCGGCACCTTCCGGAGCTCACGGCGCACGGGCTGCGGCTGTCGGGGCACGACGAGGAGGGGCAGGTGCGGATGGCGGAACTGCCGGGGCATCCGTTCTTCCTGGCCACGCTCTTCCAGCCCGAGCTCGCCGGTGACGGGACGCGGCCGCACCCGGTGGTCCGGGCCCTGGCCGCGGCGGCCGTCGCGCACGCGGCGCGGCGCGCGGACGGGGTCGTCCCCCGGCCGGCGGCGAGCCTGGCCGGCGGCCGGGCCGCCGGATAACCCGTCGCGGAACCACCCATCTGATCGGCTATGCTGTGCTTGCACGACGAACGGGTGGTCCGCCGCCCTTCGTGGTGGGTGTAGCTCAGTTGGTAGAGCACCTGGTTGTGGTCCAGGTGGCCGCGGGTTCGAGTCCCGTCACTCACCCTTTCCGTCCCGTAGGGGGTACGAGGTCCGCCTCGTACCCCCTACGGGCGTTCGCGCGGCCGTTCAGCCGCGGAGGAAGGCCTCCACCGCCGTGACGAAGGCCACGGGGGTCTCGTGGGGCGGGTAGTGGCCGGCGCCGGGGACCGTGACGACCTTGCAGTCCGGGTACCAGGCCTGCCAGGTGGCGCGCATCACATCGGCCGTCAGGGCGAGGTCGTACTCCCCGACGAGGACCAGCACCGGCACGGTGTTCCCCTTGACGGCGGAGGACAGGTCGCGGGGCTGCCAGTCGGCGAGGTAGCCGGCGAAGGCCTCGGGACGGGAGACGTCCAGGGAGTGGGCGACCATCCGGTCCAGCCAGTGGCCGCTCGCGCGGTGGCCGGTGACGAGGTCGAGGATGGTGCGGCGCTTGGCGGGGTCCTGGGCGGCGCCGTAGAAGAGGGCGTGGGTGTCGTCGTCCATCGCATAGGGCGCGGCCGGCACCGGGCAGAGGCCGATCAGCTTCTCGACCCGCTCGGGCGCCCGGACCAGGACCTGCTGGACGGCCTTGCCGCCCATGGAGTGGCCGAGCAGGGAGAAGGTGTCCCAGCCGAGTTCGTCGGCGAGGGCGAGGACGTCGTCGGCGATCTCGGGGAGGGTGTAGCGGCCGGGGACGTCACGGCGGCGGCCGTAGCCGCGGTAGTCGAGGAAGGCGTACGAGAACCCCTTCGGATCCAGGTGGTCCAGTACGGAGCCCCAGTTGTCGGAGGTCCCGAACCAGTCGTGCAGCACGATGACGCGGACGGGTCCGGTGCCGATCCTGCGGTGGGCGATGGCCATGCGTTCTCCCTCGGTGACGGTGATGTGGATCCCGACGCCGTTCGTTCTGCCCACCGGCCCTACGATCACACCGTGCAGCCCGAACCGCTCCGAAAGCCATTGGTCATGGGGGACTTCTCGCGCGCAGACGGCGCCCGCCACCCGCACCATCCCGGAAGCTACGAGATCAGCGACCCGGCCGAGATCCGCGAGGTCCGGGCCGTCCGGCGGATCGGACGGCAGCGGGCCGCCGCCGCGGCCGCCGACGGGGTCGTCTTCTGCTGCTGCGGGGACGACGACGGGACCGCGCACCCCACCCCCGAGTCGAACCGGCTCCTCGACCCGCTGTCGCCCGACGGCATCCCGGCCCGGCACCGGACCCGGTGGGCCGCGGCGGCGCCCGAGGGACTGCGGGCGTACGCCCACGCCCTGGCCGGGGGCGAGGAAGAGCCCGCCCCGCCGCACGGGGTGGCGTACGCGGTGGTCTTCGGCTGGCTCGGCACCCCGCGCCCGGAACCCCGCGACGCGGCGTGGCTGCTCGCGGAGCGCGGCCCGACGCGGCTGCTGACCGGGGTGCCCACGGAGGAACTGGCCTGGGCGGTGCGGGAGACGGACCGGGCCGGGCTGGAGGGTGCCGTGCGCTTCTTCGCGAGCGAGGAGTTCACCACCCGCCACCCCAAGCGCCGCCGCGTCCCCGACACCGCCCGGGACCGGCTGCTCCGGCACGCGCGCAGCCACCGCCCCGCGGACCTGGCGGTCCTGGAGCGGCGGCTGCTGCGCACACCGGAGGACCGGATCAGACGGTCCTGAGCGCCGGGTCCGAGACGCCCGTCGCGCCCGTTTCGACGTGGCCCGCGAAGCGGCGCAGGAAGGTGGTGTCCGCGTCGGAGACCACCGTCACGTCGTACCAGCGGCCCGAGGCGCGCAGGTCGACCGTGAAGGGGACGGTGGCGCCCGGGTTGACCTTGAAGGTCTGGGCGGCGCCGCCGTAGGCGTTGGTGACCGTGAGGTTCACCGCGGCCGAGCCGCCGTTGGTCAGGGTCAGGGCCAGGTTGCCGGTGGCGTCCACGTGGCGGGCCGTCACCTCGGGGCCGGCCTTCTTCGCCGGGCCCTTCCAGGTGCGCAGGAAGCCGTTGGGGCCCCAGACCGTCAGGTCGATCTTGTTGCCGGTGGAGCTGCTGGTGCTCCAGGTGTCCGAGAGGGTCTTGCCCGCCTCGACCGTGTAGGGCCAGGGGCCGTCCGTGCGGTTGCCGGAGGTGCTGTGGAAGTGCGCGCCGAGCTTCGGGCCGGAGGAGAAGGTCAGCGTGAACTTGCCGGTGGAGACGGTGCGCGCGCCGTCCACGTACGGGCTGTAGCCCAGGGCGCGGGTCGGCTTGGAGCCGGACTCCTGCCTGGGCAGGGTGCCCGTGGCCGGCGGGACCGGGTGGTAGGAGGGGTGGGCGTTGTGGTCCGCCGGGACGTAGGCGCCGGTGGAGGGCAGGGACGCGGGGGTGGCGTCGGCCTGGGTGAAGTCGAACGCCGAGGTCAGGTCGCCGCAGACGGCCCGGCGCCAGGGCGAGATGTTGGGCTCCTGCACCCCGAAGCGCTTCTCCATGAAGCGGATCACCGAGGTGTGGTCGAAGGTCTCGGAGCAGACGTAACCGCCCTTGCTCCACGGGGAGACCACGATCATCGGGACGCGCGGGCCCAGGCCGTACGGGCCGGCCGTGTAGCCGTTGCCGCCGGCGTACAGGTCGCGGGTGACGTCCGCCGTGGACAGGCCCCAGGCGGAGGAGGCCGGCGGGTACGGGGGCACGACGTGGTCGAAGAAGCCGTCGTTCTCGTCGTAGGTGATGAAGAACGCCGTCTTCGCCCACACCGCCGGGTTCGCGGTCAGCGCGTCCAGGACCTGCGAGATGTACCAGGCGCCGAAGTTCACCGGCCAGTTCGGGTGCTCGCTGAAGGCCTCGGGGGCCGCGATCCAGGAGACCTGCGGCAGGGTGCCGTTCACCACGTCCGCGCGCAGCTTGTCGAAGTAGCCCTCGCCCGCCTTGGCGTTGGTGCCGGTGCGCGCCTTCTCGTACAGGGCGTCGCCGGGCTGGGCATTGCGGTAGCTGTTGAAGTAGAGGAGGGAGTTGTCGCCGTAGTTGCCGCGGAAGGCGTCGCCGATCCAGCCCCAGCCGCCGGCGGCGTTCAGGCCGTCACCGATGTCCTGGTAGATCTTCCAGGAGACCCCCGCCGCCTCCAGGCGCTCCGGGTAGGTCTTCCAGCCGTAGCCCGCCTCCTGGTTGCCGAGGACCGGGCCGCCGCCGGTGCCGTCGTTGCCCGTGTGGCCCGTCCACATGTAGTAGCGGTTGGGGTCGGTGGCGCCGATGAAGGAGCAGTGGTAGGCGTCGCACACGGTGAAGGCGTCGGCCAGGGCGTAGTGGAACGGGATGTCGTTCCGCGTCATGTACGCCATGGTGGTGGCCGTCTTCGCCGGCACCCACTTGTCGTACTTGCCGTTGTTGTAGGCCTGGTGGCCGCCCGCCCAGTCGTGGTTGAGGCCCTCGACGAACTGCATGCCGAGGTCGCTGACCTGCGGGTTGAAGGGCAGGATGTCCTTCGTCCCGTTGGACTGGTAGAAGACCGACTTCCCGTTGTCCTGGAGCACGGGCCGCGGGTCCCCGAAGCCGCGGACGCCCTTCATCGTGCCGAAGTACTGGTCGAAGGACCGGTTCTCCTGCATGAGGACGACGATGTGCTCGATGTCCTGGATGGTTCCGGTGCCGCCCTGCGCCGGTATGGAGGCGGCGCGGGCGATGCTCTCGTTCAGCATCGCGGCGGCGGCGGTGCCGCCCGCGATCTGGAGGAACCTGCGTCGGTTCAGTTCAGCCATGGTGTGACGACCTCTGGGGGTGAGGGGGGAGTCGGGCGCCCCAAGGACAGCGGGCCCGGGGTACCGGACGGAGATCCCCGTCTGACGACGGGCCGTACAGCGGGCGAACGGAAGCCGCCGGGGGCGGAACTCCCGAACGGACCGCACATCTGGTGGAATGACCTCCACACACGGCACGGGGGGCGCGGGGCATGGCGGGGAACGGGGCCGGGCATACCGTGCGCTCCGGGGGCGGAACGACTCTGGAAGCGGATCGCGGGACGGTTCACGGATCGGTTCAGGGCTCGGTTCACGGATCGGTTCGGGGAACGACGGTACGGGCAACCGGGCGCCGGGCGACAGACCCTGACGGGACGTCAGTGACCGTGACCGCCGGGACGGAGGGGGACGCGTGAGCCTTCCACAGCTCCACTACGACGGCGGGCCCGGCTTCGCCGCCGTGACGCCCGGGGTCTCCGAGGCGCTGCTGCGCGAGGCGGAGCCGCTCCTCGCGTACGAGCCGCCGCCGGGGGGCGCGGCCCACGAGGCTCTGAGCCTGAGCCTGCTCGCGGACGGCAGCCGGCTGCTGGCCCGTACGGCCGCCGCCGGCCCGGACTTCCACGCGCACGCCGTCCACCTGCCCGGCGAGGCCCGGGGCGCCCTGCCGGTCACCGCCTGGGGTTCGGCGGGGTGGCGGGAGCGGACCCCGGCGGACGGGCCGCCGCCCGCGCTGGAGCAGATACCCGCGCCGGGGCCGTACGACCGGGCCGCGATGGCGGAGTTCGTCGCGGCCCGGGGGCCCTGGCTCGCCGCGTTCTTCGACGACGTGCGCCGGGTCGCGGAGGAGCCGGGCGCGCCCCGCGTCGTGCTGGTGGAGGCCGACGGGGCGGACGTGGCCCGGTGGGTCATGCTGGCGTGCGGTGTGCTGCCGCACGCGCGGGGACAGCGGCTGACCTTCACCACGTACACGCGGCGTCCGCTGTCCGCCCCGCAGCAGCTGGTCGGGGTCCTGCCGCAGGACGCCGGCGTGCTGGCGGGCGGGGGGCGTCGCCACCGGGTGTACGAGGCCGCGCACGGGCCGGCCCCCGAGCCGCCCCGGGGGCCGGCGGCCCTGTGGGCGCGGACGGCCGCCGCCGCCTGGCTGGCGGGCCGGCCGGAGCTGTTCGCCGAGGTCCGCCGGATCCCCGGCGAGCCGTACGAGGCGGGCCCGCTGGCCGCGCTCGCGCTGGCCGCCGGGGTCCCGCTGGGGTCGGCGGCCCGGGCGGCGGCCGCCGCGTGGGCCGCCGGGCACGGCAACGCGCTGGACGGCGTACGGCTGCACGCGCTCGCCGGGGTGCTGGTCCGGCCGGGCGGGGAGCCGCGCGGGGCGGCGGAGGCGGCCGCGACGGAGCGGCTGCTGGCGTCCCTCGACGCGGGGGCCCGCAGCGCGCTCGCGGCGGAGCTGGAACCGGAGCTGCGGGCGGCGCTGGCCGACCCGGAAGGCGAACCGGCGCCGCTGGCCGGGCTGTTGCTGTCGGCGGCGGCCCTGGACGCGGACACCGCCGGACTGCTCCCGCAGGCGGCACGGAAACTGGCGTGGGCCCTGCTCACGGATCCGGAGGGGGCGTACGGGCAGGAGGTACGGGCCGCGCTGGCGGAACTGCCCGCGCTGCGGGCCCTCGTGCTCGACCGCCTCGACGCCCTCGCGGCGGGCGACCCGCCAGCCGCGGCCCGCCTGTTCGCCCGGACCGGGTTCCGGCTGGGCGCGGCGGAGGCACTGCCGCACCTGCGGATGTGCGCCCGGGGCCGCCCCGCCGGGGACCGGGTGGTCGCACTGGACGCCCTGCTGCGCGAAGCGGGCGTCTCCCCGTACGCGGAGCCGCTGGTCCTGCGGACGGGCGTGCGCCTGGTGTGGGACGGCCTGACCCCGGCCCCGGTGGAGGCCCGCCTGCTCCTGGCCACGACGGGCGCCCCGGTGCACCGCCGGGCGGGCACCTGGGAGCTCCTGGCCCGGTCGGCCACCGAAGCCCCGCCCGCCGACCCGCAGGCCCCGGAGCTGGCGGCGGAACTCCTGCGCCACTTCGCGGAGGAACTCCCGGCGGACCTGCGCGACCGCCTGCGGGAACGCGCCGCCGCACCCCCGGGGGAGACGCCCGCCTGAGCCCGGGCGGGCGCGGGCCCGCCGCGCGGATGGGGTGCCGTACCGGTTCCCTACTCAACGGCCCCGCAAGGGATCTGAGCATCCGTACTCAGGCCCGCCCGGCCCCACGGGGTCATCGTGGAGGCATGCCCATACAGCCTTGTGACCCGCGGCCGCGCGTCGGCATCACCGCCGTCGGCGCCCTCCTCCCCGAGGACGCCCTGTCCTCGGACGACCTCCAGCGGGAGGTCGCCCGCCGCAGCGGCATCGCGCTGCCGGCCCGGATCCTGACCCAGGCCACCGGGATCGTCTCGCGCCGGGTGGCGGCCGAGGGCGTGTACGCGTCCACGCTCGCGGCGGGCGCGGCCCGCCGGGCGCTGGAGGGCGCCGGGCTGGACCCCCTCGACGTGGACCTGCTGGTGTTCGCCTCCGCCTCGCGGGACCTCGTCGAGCCGGCCACCGCGCACATCGTGCAGGCGCTGCTCGGCTCGCGGGCGCACGCCGTCGACGTCACGAACGCGTGCAACAGCTTCGTCAACGGCATCGACCTCGCCCGGAGCATGATCCTCTCCGGCCGGGCCCGGCGGGCCCTCGTGGTCACCGGGGAGACCCCGAGCCGCGCGGTCCGCAAGGACCCGGCCGACTTCGCGGAGTTCCGCGCCGCCTTCGCCGGCTACACCTTCGGCGACGCGGGCGCCGCGGTCGTCCTGGAGCCGGTGGAGCGCGGCGGGATCCTGGACGTGGACGGTGAGACGCGCTCGGAGCACTGGGAGGTCGGCGGCATCCCGGGCGGCGGGTCCCGGCACCCGCGCGGGGACGCGTACACCTACTTCCAGGGTGACGGGCACGAACTGCGCGGGGTCTTCGAGAAGGCGGGCACCGCGGTCGTCGACCGGACCCTGCACCGCACCGGCATGGGCTGGGACGGGTTCTCGAAGGTCCTGGTGCACCAGGTGACGGTGCCCTACCTGGAGCGGTTCGCGGAGCTGACCGGGGTGCCGGAGGACAAGCTGGTGGTGACGGTGCCCGAGCTCGGCAACGTGGCGAGCGCGAGCATCGGCGTGCAGCTGGACCGGATCTACGGTGAACTGGAGCCGGGAGAGCGGGTGTTGTTCGTCGGACTGGGCGGCGGGATCAGCATCATGACGATGGTCTGGGAGAAGTCGTGAGCGGCGCGCGGATGTGGGTGGTGGTGCCCGCGCACCAGGAGGCGGCCCGGATCGGCGGGACGCTGCGGGCGCTGGCCGCGCAGCGGGACCGGGACTTCACCCTGCTGGTCGTCGACAACGCCTCGGCGGACGGAACCGCCGTCATCGCACGGGAGTTCGCGGCCGGCGCGCCCTTCCCTGTAGAGGTGATCGAGGAGCCGGAGAAGGGGGTCGGCTCGGCCGTGGACACCGGTTTCCGGTACGCCATCGCGCGCGGCGCCACCCTGCTCGCCCGGACGGACGCCGACTGCCTGCCCGCGCCCGGCTGGACGGGCGCGGCCCGGGCCGCGCTGCTGGCCCGGCCGGGGCTGGTGTGCGGGCGGATCACGGCGCGGCGCGACGAGCACGGGCCCCTGGGCCGGGCCGCGTTCGCGGGACTGGTGGGGCTGGCCGCGCTGTTCGGGCGGCTGCGGCCGCAGCACGCGCGGCGCCGCGGCTACCGGGCTCCGTACCGGATGCACGCGGGGAACAACATGGCGATCACCGCCGAGCTGTACCTGGCCGTGGGCGGGATGCCGCGGCGCCCGTCGCCCACGGACCGGCTGTTCCTGAACGCGGTCCGCCGCCACACCGACCGGATCTCCCGCTGCCGGGGGATGGTCGTGGAGAACTCCACCCGCCGGCTGCGGGCCTACGGGCTCGCGGGAACCGCCCGCTGGTACCTGGACCAGGGCAGCGGCACACACGGAACGGACGACCCCCGCTGATGCTGGACCGACTGGATCACGCGCTGCGCGCCCGGCCCGAGCGGCCGGCCGTGCTCACCGCCACCCGTGGGGGCGCCACCCGGGTCCGTGCCACCGGAGGTGAACTCGCGGCCCTGGCGGACGCGTTCGCGGCCGGCCTGCACGCGCGGGGGCTGCGGGCCGGGGACACCGTGGGGGTGGCCGTGCGGCCGGGGCCGCGTGCGCTGGCGGTGCTGCTGGCGCTGTGGCGGCTGGGGCTGCGGGGGGCGGTGCTGGACCCGGGGGCCGGGGCCGAGGTGCTGCGGGCCCGGCTCGCGCTGGCCCGGCCGGCGCTGGTGCTGGCCGACGCGGCCGCGCAGGCGGTGGCGGGCTGGGCGGCGCCGCTGGCCCGGCGGGCCCGGCTGGAGCTGCCGGAGCTGGCCGCGCTGGGACCGGTGGCCACCGTCGGGGCCCGGCTGCCGGGGTGCGCGCCCGCGCTGGACCTCGGGGCGCCCCGGGCGGGGGTGCCGGCGGGGTTCGAGGGGGACGGGGACGCGGTGGTGGTGTTCACCTCGGGGACCACGTCCCGGCCGCGTGCGGTGGTGCACTCCCGGGCGGGGCTGGCGGCCGGGATGGAGACGGTGTCGGCGCTGTTCGGCGGGGGCCGCGGCGCGCCCGTCCTGGGCGGGACCTTCTTCGTCCTGGTGCCCTCGCTGGCCCAGGGCTCGCCGGTCGCGCTGCCGGCCCGCTCCCCCGCCGTACTGGCCCGGCAGCTGGCGCGGCTGCGGCCCGGGGACACGTACCTGACACCGCCGCAGCTGCGGGACGCCCTCGGCGCGGGGGCCCGGTTCGGGGGCCGGGTGTGGACGGGCTCGGCTCCGGCGAGCGCGGGCCTGCTGGGCCGGGTCCGGGAGGCGGGGGCACGGGAGGCGTGGGGGGTGTACGCGCTGACGGAGCTGTTCCCGGCCGCCGCCGTGGAGTCCCGGGAGAAGGCCGCCTTCGACGCGGCCGGGGACCTGGTCGGCGCCCCGCTGCCCGGGGTGCGTACGGCGGTGGACGCGCGGGGCGAGCTGCTGCTGACCGGGCCGGCCGCCCGGGACCGCTACCTGGGCGAGGAACCCGACCCGTGGGTGCGTACCGGCGACCGGGCGCGGCTGGACGGGGCGGGGCGGATCGTGCTGGAGGGCCGCTGCAAGGACATGGTGCTGCGGCGGGCCGAGAACATCTACCCGGGGCTGTACGAGCCGGGTCTGCACGTGCCGGGCGTGGAGCTGGGCGTGCTGGTGGGGGTTCCGGCGGGCGACGGGGACGAGCGGCTGGTCGCGGTGGTGCAGCCCCGGCGCGGGGCGTCCGAACCGGCCCTGCGCGCGGCCCTGTCGGAGCCGCTGCGGGCGATGGGCACGGCCCGGCCGGACGCGCTGCTGTTCGCGGACATCCCGCTGTCGGGGCGCTCGCGCAAACCGGACCGGGCGGCGGTGTCGGCGCTGGCGGCGGCCCGGCTGGGAAGGGGCGCGGGGTGAGCCTGTGGGTGGTGGTCCCGGCGTTCGACGAGGCGGGGTCGATCGGGGCGACGCTGGCGGCGCTGGCCGCGCAGGAGGACACCGGGTTCCGGCTGGTGGTCGTCGACAACGCCTCCACGGACGGGACGGCCGCGGTCGTACGGGAGTTCGCGCGCTCGGCGCCGTTCCCCGTCGAGCTGGTCCACGAGCCCGAGCCGGGGGCGGGGACGGCGGCCGACACCGGGTTCCGGCACGCGGTGCGCGGCGGGGCGCGCCTGTTGCTGCGTACCGACGCGGACTGTCTGCCGGCCCGCGACTGGACGGCTGTGGCCCGGGCGGAGTTCGGGCGGGGCGCGCAGATGCTGTGCGGGCGGAGCGTGCCGCGCCGGGACGAGCGGCCGACGTTCGCCGAGGCCCGGCTGCTGCCGGCGCTGGTGCGGCTGACCGCGCTGTACGGGCGGTGGCGGCCTGCGCACCGGGGGCCGCGCTTCCGGTCCCCGTACGTGCTGTGCCACGGCCACAACCTCGGTGTCACCGCCGAGTTGTACGTGCGCTGCGGCGGGACTCCGCGCGAGCGGCTGGAGGAGGGGTCGGAGGACGTCACCCTGCTCAACCGGGCGCGGGAGCACAGCGCGCGGGTGGTGCGGTGCGAGCGGCTGGTGGTGGAGAACAGCCTGCGGAGGCTGCGTTCGTGGGGTGCGGGGCGCACCCTGCTCTGGTACTGGGACCGGCGATACCGGCCCGCCGACACGAGAGAGGTCCACGTCCGATGAACAGCCCCCACACCCGGGCCCGCAGGCGGGACCGCCGGGTGTACCTGCGCGGCCATCCCCTCCTCTTCGGGCTGCTGGCCCTTTCGCGCGGGCGCGGTGTGCGCAGGCTCGGCGGGACGGTGCTGGTGCACGACGCGGACGCGTACCGGGAGGCGCTGACCCGGCTGCCGCTGGACCGGACGGCGGCGGGGACGACCGGCGGGGCGGCCCGGGAGGCGCTGGGCGGCGCCGGGGGCGTGCTGTTCGACCAGGAGGGCGGCGGGCACCGGGCGGACCGGCGCGCCCTGGCCGAGGGCCTGGGCGCGGCGGGGGTGGAGCGGCTGCGGGAGGTGTGGCGGCCGCTGCTGGTACGGGGGCTCGCGCCGCTGGGGCGGGGCGGCGAGGTGGAGGTGGTGGCGCTGGCGCGGGAGCTGGCGGGGTCGGTGGTGTGCGCCCTGCTGGACCGTGCGGCCGACCCGCGCGCGCTCGCGGAGGCGGCCGCCGGGGCGGCGGCCGCCTCGGTACGGGACCACCTGCCGGGCCCGCCCCGGCCGGGCGCGGCGGCGGAGGCGGCCCGGGCGGCGGAGCGCCTGCGGGGGCTCCTGGGGGACCGGGACCCCCTCTCGGCGATGCTGGCGGTGGCGGCGGTGAACACGACGGTGGCGGCGCTGCCCCGGGCGGTGGCGTGGTGTGCGGACGCCGGTCTGTGGGAGCAGGCCGCGGACGCGGAGCTGCGGCCCCGGCTGGCCGGGGAGCTGCTGCGGGTGACGGCGGCCTCGCCGGTGCTGCCCCGGGTGGCGGCGGCGGACGGGGCGGTCGGGGGCTGCCCGGTGCGGGGCGGGGACCGGCTGCTGCTGGTGGCCCGGCACGCGGCGGGGGCGCACCGGCACGACCCGGACGGCCGGGCTCCGGCGGGGCCGGGGGTGGCGCGGCTGGTGTTCGGGGCGGGCCCGCACGCCTGCCCGGGGGCCCGGCTGGCCCGCGTCCAGCTGGCCGACGTCCTGGAGGCGCTGGCCCCGTACCGGCCGGTGGTGACGCGCTCCCGGGTGGACCGGCGGGCGGCCCTGCCGGGGTGGCGGGAGCTGACGGTGCGGGCGGGCGGCACGGCGGCGGGAGCGGGAGCATGAGGATCGCGGTGACGGGGGCGAGCGGGTTCTGCGGTGGCCGGGTCGCCCGTGCGGCGGCCGCGTCCGGCGCGTCGGTGGTGTGCCTGGGGCGCGGGCCGGGCCCGCTGGGCGTGCACCGGTACTGGGACGCGGCGTCGGCCGTGCCGGACCTGTCGGGGGTGGACGCGGTGGTCCACTGTGCGGCGGCGGTGGGCGATCCGGCGCCGGGTTCGCGGGCGGAGGCGGCGATGCGCGCCGTCAACGTGGACGGCACGGCCCGGCTGCTGCGGGCGGCGCGGGGCCGGCCGGTGGTGTGGGTGAGCAGCGCCAGCGTGTACGACCCCGGCCGTGACCGCGGCCTGGTCACGGAGGACCACCCCCGCTCGAACCACCTCAACGCCTACGGCCGCACGAAGGCGGAGGGCGAGGCGCTGGCCCTGGCGGCGGGCACGGTGGTGCTGCGCCCGAGGGCGGTCTACGGCCCGGGCGACACCCAGCTCCTGCCCCGGCTGCTGTCGCGGGTGCGGGCGGGCACCCTGTTCCTGCCGGGCCCGGACGTCCGGCTGAGCCTGACGGCCGTGGAGAACCTGGCGGCGGCGTGCCTCGCGGCGGTGGGCTGGCCCCCGGGCGCGTACAACGTGGCGGACGCCGAGCCGTACGGGCGGGACGCGGCGGTGGCCGCGGTGCTGCGCGCCCACGGGGTGCGGGCCCGCGTCCGCCACCTGCCGTTGCCGCTCGCAGCCGCGGCGGCCCGCGCGGCGGAGGCGGCGGCCCGGCTCACGGGCGCGGAGCCGGCCCTCAGCCGTTACGCGGTGGACCAGCTGGCCCACCCGGTGGTGCTGGACCTGGCCAGGGCCCGGTCCCGGGGCTGGACCCCGGGCCGGGCCCTGGAGGACTACCTGGCGGACGTCGGCGCGGTCAGCCCTCGGTGGGGGTGAGGCGCAGGGAGATGCTGTTGATGCAGTAGCGCTGGTCCGTGGGGGTCGGGTAGCCCTCGCCCTCGAAGACGTGGCCCAGGTGGGAGCCGCACTTCGCGCAGAGGACCTCCGTGCGGACCATGCCGTGCGAGGTGTCCGCCTTCAGTTCCACCGCCTCGGTGTCCTTCGGGTCGTAGAAGGACGGCCAGCCGCAGTGGGACTCGAACTTCTCCGAGGAGCGGAACAGCTCGGCGCCGCAGGCGCGGCAGGAGTAGACGCCCTCCGTCTTGGTGTCCGTGTACTCCCCGCGGAAGGCCGGCTCGGTGCCCGCGAGGCGGAGCACCTGGTACTCGGACGGGGTCAGCTCCGCCTGCCACTGCTCGTCCGTCTTCTGGACCTCGTACGCCATGACGTTAACGCTCCTTCAGTTCGACTGGCGGGCGAGACCCAGCTTTTCCAGGATGTGGGGTCCCAGGTCGGTGACGTCGCCCGCGCCCATGGTGAGAACGAGATCACCGGGCTTGGCCATTCCCGCGATCACGTCGGCGACGGCGGCCTTGTCGTGCTCGGGGGTGACGTCGGCTCCGGCGGCGCGGGCGGCGGAGATGATGATCTCGCTGGTCACGCCGGGGACCGGGTCCTCGCGGGCCGGGTAGATGTCGAGGACGACGGAGGCGTCGGCGAGGGCGAGGGACTGGCCCATCTCCTTGCCGAGCTCCTGGGTGCGGGAGAAGAGGTGCGGCTGGAAGACGACCAGGATGCGGGAGTCCCCGGCGGCGCCGCGGATGGCCTCCAGGTCGGCGCTCATCTCGGTGGGGTGGTGCGCGTAGGAGTCGATGACCTGGACGCCGGCGGCCTCGCCCTTGAGCTGGAGGCGGCGCTTGACGCCGGTGTACTTGCCGAGGGCGGAGGCCAGGTTGTGCGCCGGGATGCCCAGGGCGACCCCGGCGGCGAGGGCCGCGACGGCGTTGTGGGCGTAGTGGCGGCCGGGCACGGACACCGTGAAGGTGAGCGGGCGGCCGTCGAGCACCACGGTGACCTCGCTGGTCAGGCCGCGGGGGGTGATCTTGGTGATGCGGACGTCGGCGTCCTCGTCCTCGCCGTACGTGACGATGGTGAGGCCTTCGCGGCCGGCGACGCGGCGGGCGATCTCGGCGGCGCCGTCCTGCCCGTGGGCGACGACGAGGGTGCCGCCGGGGACGACCTTGCCGACGAAGGTCTCGAAGGACTCGTAGATCTCGTCCATCGAGGCGTAGTTCGCGTGGTGGTCGAGCTCCGCGTTGAGGATGATCGCGACCTGCGGGGCGTACTTGTGGAAGCTGCGGTCGCTCTCGTCCGCCTCGGCCACGAAGACGTCGCCCTCGCCGTGGTGGGCGTTGGAGCCGGGGGCGTCCAGGTCGCCGCCGATGGCGTAGGAGGGGTCCAGGCCGAGCGCGGAGAGGGAGACCGCCAGCATCGAGGTGGTGGTGGTCTTGCCGTGGGTGCCGGCGACCGCGATCGGGCGCAGGCCGTCCATCAGGGCGGCGAGCGCGTCGGAGCGGTGCACGACGGGGATGCCGAGTTCGGCGGCGCGGGTCAGCTCCGGGTTGTCGGCGCGGATGGCGCTGGAGACGACGACGCAGGTGGACTCGGGGGCGAGGTGGCCGGCGGCGTGCCCGATGTGGACCGTGGCGCCGTGGGCGCGCAGCGCCTCGGCGGTCTCGGAGTCACGGGCGTCGCTGCCGGCCACCTGCGCGCCGCGCTGGGCGAGGATCTTCGCGATGCCGGACATGCCGGCGCCGCCGATGCCGATGAAGTGGGGCCGTTCCATCGCGGTCGGCAGGCCGGGCTTCATTCAGGTCGCTCCAGGATCGAGTGGGTGGGGCTGTGCCCCCCAGCCTATTCGTTGTGGGCGAAGAGCTTGAGCACCGGAACCCCGACCTTGTGGCGTGCGCGGGAGGCCCAGTCGCGGTGGAAGAACTCCTCGACGAAGTGGGGGGCGGTCAGGACGATCACCTCGTCGGCGCCCGTCTCGTCGACGACGTCCTTGAGGTGGTCGAGGGGGTGGTTCTCGATGATCTGCCCGACGGCCTTGGCGCCCTTCTTGCGCAGGGCCGCCAGAGAGTGTTCGAGGGCCTGTGCGGCGGGGCCCCGGGCGGCCTCGCCCTCGGGCACGTCGGCCTCGCGGAGGGCTTCGGGAAGCTCACCGAGCGCTACGTCGTCGATGGCGCGGAGCAGTCGGTCCTGGTCGCCCCGGGGTTGCATGAGGACGACGAAGGAGACCGGGTCGTCTCCGTGCAGGGTGGTGACGAAGTCCACGTCCACCGTGGTCAGCGGCTGCTCGATCATCAATACGCTCGTGAACACGGACGCCCTCTCCTTCATGCGCCGGGGCCGGTCGGCCGGCCCCTGCGGAAACCATCCTGCCCCGCTGTGGCGCGGGGCGTGCGCAGGTATGCGTGCCCAGCTACGTACCCGTCGGAAGCTAAGCGGAACGCGAAATTCCGCTCGCTTGTCAGATCCGACGGTAGCTCGTGAAGAGGAACCCGGCCTCTTCCAGCACGGAGGCCGGTGCGAGCCGGTGCGGAACCGTGACGGAGGGCCCGCCGGCGATCCGCTGGGCGTCGCCCGCGGTGAGCGTCGGGGAGATCGTCAGGCAGAGCTCGTCCAGCACGTCGGCGGCCACGAACTGGCCCAGCAGCCGGGGCCCGCCCTCGGTGAGCTGGCGGCGCAGCCCGCGCGCGGCCAGCTCCCGTACGGCCCGCGCCGGGTCCACCGCGGCCCCCTCGCCCGCCACCACGACCTGGGCCCCCGCCGCGGTGGCCTCGGCGACCCGGTCGGAGGGGGCGCCCGCTCCGGTCAGCAGCAGGGTGGGCACCAGGGGGGAGGTGAACAGGGGCAGGGTGAAGTCGAGGTCCAGGCTGGCGGTGACCACCGCGATGACCGGGGCCGGGCCCTGGCCCGCCGCCTCGCGGCGGGCCGCGAAGGCCTCCCGGGCCCGGGCCGGGCGGTAGCCCTCCTGCCGAACCGTTTCCGCGCCCGCGATCACCACGTCCGCGAGGGCCCGGAGGGTACCGAAGATCTGCATGTCCGTCTCGCCGGAGATGGGCTGCGAGCGCCCGTCGTGCTGGGCGGCGCCGTCCAGGGTCGAGACCATGTTCGCGCGCAGCCAGTGCGCCCCGGGGGCCAGCTCGGGGTAGGCGTAGGCCTCCGCCAGCTCGTCCAGCGACCACGCGCGGCCGGCCGTGGCCCCCGTGGGGAGGGATGTCTGATCGGTCACAGGGAACAGGCGTCGCATCGGTGCAGTGTGACACGCCCCGTAGAGTTAAGAGCTGTGTCAACATCACTCTCCACCTCCGGTCCTGCCTCCGGGCAGCCCCCGATAGCCGACGCGGGTCCGCTGGCTCTGTGCGCCCGCGAGCCGCGCGTGCCCGCCGAACGGCTGGTGGCCGAGATGGTCCCGCCGCCGCGCTTCGACTCGGTGCGCTTCGACACCTACAACCCGGACCCGGCCCAGCCCAGCCAGAGCGAGGCCGTCACCGTGCTGAGCGGCTTCGCCGCCGGGCTCGGCGGCGCCCACGCCAGCGGCGCCGGCAAGCGCAGGTGGTTCCAGAAGAAGGCGCCCGCCCCGGCCGCCGGCCCGCGCGGGGTCTACCTCGACGGCGGCTACGGCGTCGGCAAGACCCACCTGCTGGCCTCCCTCTGGCACGCCACCCCGGCCGAGCCCGCGCTGAAGGCCTTCGGCACCTTCGTCGAGCTGACCAACCTGGTCGGCGCGCTCGGCTTCCAGCAGACCGTCCAGACCCTGGGCGGACACCGGCTGCTGTGCATCGACGAGTTCGAGCTGGACGACCCGGGCGACACCGTCCTCGTCTCCTCCCTGCTCAGCCGCCTGGTCGAGCAGGGCGTGGCGCTGGCCGCCACCTCCAACACCCTGCCCGGCAAGCTCGGCGAGGGCCGCTTCGCCGCCGCCGACTTCCTGCGCGAGATCCAGGGCCTGTCCGCGCACTTCCGGCCGCTGCGCATCGACGGCCAGGACTACCGTCACCGCGGTCTGCCCGAGGCCCCGGCGCCCTTCTCGGACGAGCAGGTCGCCAAGGCCGCGTACGCGACCCCCGGCGCGAGCCTCGACGACTTCCCGGGCCTGCTGGAACACCTGGCCAAGGTGCACCCGAGCCGCTACGGAGCGCTCACGGACGGGATCGCCGCCGTCTGCCTGACCGACGTCGTCCCGGTACCGGACCAGTCGACGGCGCTGCGCCTGGTGGTGCTGGCCGACCGGCTGTACGACCGGGAGGTCCCGGTGCTGGCCTCCGGGGTGCCCTTCGACAAGCTGTTCAGTGAGGAGATGCTGAACGGCGGCTATCGGAAGAAGTACTTCCGAGCCATATCGCGGCTCACCGCGCTCGCCCGCGACGCAAAACCCCTGGTGTCCCAGTAGGTTGGGCACGGCCGGGCCGCTTTCACGCCCGGCCGTATCCACTTCCATGAAGGGACCCGCCATGGCCACCACGCGTACCGCGCACACCGAGTGGGAAGGCAACCTGCTCAAGGGCGCCGGCACCGTCACCCTCGACTCCTCGGGCCGGGGCTCGTTCGAGGTCTCCTGGCCCTCGCGTGCCGAGGCCGCGAACGGCAAGACCAGCCCCGAAGAGCTGATCGCCGCCGCGCACTCCAGCTGCTACTCGATGGCGCTCTCGCACGGCCTCGACGGTGCGGGCACCCCGCCCACCCGGGTGGAGACCAAGGCCGACGTCACCTTCCAGCCCGGTGAGGGCATCACCGGCATCCACCTCACCGTGCGCGCCGAGGTCCCCGGCCTGGACGCGGAGGGCTTCGCCGCCGCCGCCGAGGACGCGAAGAAGAACTGCCCGGTCAGCCAGGCCCTGGCCGGTACGACGATCACCCTGAGCGCCGAGCTCGTCTGATCCCCTCCCCCGTCGTCACCGCCGGGCCCGCGCGCACGCCGCGCGGGTACCCGGCGGGGTGACGGGGCGGGCCGTCCGGGGCCCGGTGGGGTGACGGGCGCCCGCCCCGGCACGCGTCGGCGGGGCGGCGGGGTTCCGGCGTGGTACCACGGGCCGGTCACATCTCCAGTCGTCCACCGGGGAGTTGCCGATGTCCGTCACCCGACGCAGCCTGCTCGCAGCCGGCGCGGTCGCCTTCAGCGGCACCCTCGCCCCGCTCTTCGCCTCCGGCCGGGCCCGGGCCTCCGCCCGGGGGTACGGGCCGCTGCTGCCCGATCCCGCCGGGCTGCTCGACCTACCCGCCGGCTTCTCGTACCGGGTGCTCTCGCGCGCCGGCGACCCGCTGCGCTCCGGCGGGGGCACCGTGCCGTCCCACTGCGACGGCATGGCCGCCTTCGGCGCGGGCGCCGGGCGGGTGCGCCTGGTGCGCAACCACGAGAACCGGGCCGACGCCGTGCTCCGCGTCCCCGCCGTGGACGGGCTCACGTACGACCCCGCGGCCCTCGGCGGCTGCACCGCCCTGGAACTGGACCCCGCCGGCGGGCTCGTCTCCGAACGGGTCGCCCTGGCCGGTACCGCCGTCAACTGCGCGGGCGGCCGCACCCCCTGGAACACCTGGCTGAGCTGCGAGGAGACCGAGGACCGGGCCGGCGCCTCCGGTTACACCCGCGACCACGGGTACGTCTTCGAGGTCGACCCCGCCGACCCGCACCGCCTCGGCGCCGTCCCGCTGACCGCGATGGGCCGCTTCGCCCACGAGGCCGTCGCCGTGGACCCGTACCGGGGCGTGGTCTACGAGACCGAGGACGCCTTCGTACGGCCCTTCGGGCTGTTCTACCGCTTCCTGCCCGCGCGCCCGCTGGGCGGACCCGGGTCGCTGCGGGCCGGCGGCGCGCTGGAGGCGCTGCGCGTACCGGGGGTGCCCGACCTGTCGGCGGTGGACCGGCCGGGGGCGGAGTTCCCGGTGGAGTGGGTGCCCGTGCCCGACCCCTCGGCGGCGGGGACCCCCGTCCGCTTCCAGGACTTCGGCCGGGGCGGGATCACGCACGCGCAGAAGCTGGAGGGCTGCTACTGGGGCGGGAGGGGGGTGTACTTCGTCTCCAGCTACGCCCGGGGCACCGAGGGCGCCGCCGCCGACCACCACGGGCAGGTGTGGTTCTACGACCCGCGCCGGGCCCGGCTCCGCCTGGAGGTGCGGTTCGGCCCGGCGGCCGACGTCCGCCTTCCGGGGGACTCCCCCGACAACATCTGCCTGGCCCCTGACGGGGGACTGATGGTGTGCGAGGACGGCGGCGGGGACCAGTACGTCTTCGGGGTGACCCCGGACGGGGAGGTCTACCCGGTGGCGCGCAACGCCCAGGACGTCGGGAAGCCCGGGGCCCCCGAGTGGGGGGAGTTCGCGGGGGTCACCTTCTCCCCCGACGCGCGGACGATGTACGTCAACGCGTACACCCCCGGTACCACGTTCGCGGTGACCGGGCCGTGGAACTGACGGCATGACGCACGGGAAGGGCCGCAAGGGCGCGGCCGCCGGCGGGACCCCGCTGCGGGAGCTGCTGCGGGCGGGCGCCGGGGGCCGCAGGGGCCTTGGGGCGTACGATCCCTCGGCGCTGCCCGCCGGCCCCTCGGACAAGGCCGCCGGGCGGGCCGCCTCCGCCGCGCTGGCCGGGCCCCTCGCGGAGCTCCAGGAGCGGCTCTACGCCGCCGCCACCGCGGGCGACCGCCGCCGCCTGCTGCTCGTGCTCCAGGGCATGGACACCTCCGGCAAGGGCGGCACGGTGAAGCACGTGATCGGGCAGTTCAACCCCTCCGGCTGCCGCATCACCGCCTTCAAGGCGCCCACCCCGCAGGAGCGGGCGCACCCCTTCCTGTGGCGCGTGGAGAAGGCCCTGCCCGGGCCGGGCGAGATCGGCATCTTCGACCGTTCCCACTACGAGGACGTCCTGATCGCCCGGGTCCGCGCGCTGGCGCCGCGCGAGGTGCTGGAGCGCCGGTACGAGGAGATCAACGCGTTCGAGCGCGGCCTCGCCGAAGACGGCGTGACCGTGGTGAAGGTCTTCCTCCACATCGGCTTCGAGGAGCAGCGCGAGCGGCTGCTGCGGCGGCTCGACCGCCCCGACAAGCGCTGGAAGTTCGATCCGGGCGACATCGAGGAGCGCGGCCTGTGGCCCGCGTACCAGGAGGCGTACGAACGGGTCCTGGAGCGCTGTTCCACGGACGCCGCGCCCTGGTACGTGGTGCCGGCCGACCGCAAGTGGTACCGGAACTGGGCGGTCAGCAGGCTGCTGCTGGAGCATCTGGAGGAGCTGGACCCGAGGTACCCGCCGGCCTCGTTCGACGTCGAGGCGTGCCGTGCCCGACTGATGGCCGGATAGTCATATATTTTGCGTGGGTGACCCTTTCTGTACGCAAAGTGGCCGCCGTGGCCGCCGTGGCCGCGCTCGGTGCCGTCCTCACGGGATGCGGGGGCGGCGCCGGTGCCCCCCAGGGCGCGGGCCGGGCCCGTATGGGCACCCCCGCGGCCTCCGGCCCCGCCCCCGCCGCCCCGCCCTCCGCGTCCGGGGCCCCCTCCGCCTCTCCGCAGGCCGGCGCGCCCGCCCTGGTCCCGACGCTGGCGCCCGGGCCGAACGGTCTGACCCCGGTCTTCGAACGGGCCCGGCAGCGCACCGAGAAGACCGTGGCCCTGACCTTCGACGCCGACATGACCTCCGACCAGGGGCCGCGTGCGGCCTCGGGGGAACGGTTCGACAACCCCGAGCTGATCTCCACCCTGCGCCGGCTGAAGGTGCCGTCCACCGTCTTCATGACGGGGCGCTGGGCGGAGGAGTACCCGGACCAGGCGAAGTCCATCGGCACCGACCCGAACTTCGAGATCGCCAACCACTCCTACAGCCACCACGCCTTCAAGTCCCCCTGCTACGGACTGCCCGCGCTGGACGAGCCCGCCGCCCGGGCCGACGTGGACCGGGCCTTCGCCGCCTTCAAGAAGGCCGGGGCGGTCAACACCGTGCCGTACTTCCGCTTCCCCGGCGGCTGCTACGACGACCGGGCGCTGCGCGCCCTGGCCCCCGCCAAGGTGACCGCCGTGCAGTGGGACGTGGTCAGCGGGGACGCCTTCGCCAAGGACCCGGACGCGGTGGCCGAGCAGGTCCTGGCCGGGGTGAAGCCCGGTTCGGTGGTGGTCATGCACTGCACGCACAGCGCGGCGCCGGTCACCGAGCAGGCCGTCGAGAAGATCGTGCCGGAGCTCCGCAAGCGCGGGTTCCGGTTCGTGAAGGTGTCGGAGCTGATGGGGAAGTAACGTTCCTTCACCGGCTCCGCTGGCCTTTGGCCGTCTTTGGCCGTCATTGGCCGCCTTTGGCCGGCGGAGCCTGCCCCGGGCCGGGGCTCAGCCCCGGCGCGCGGCCGCCAGCGACACGACCGCCCCGGCCACCCCGGCCAGCAGCAGCGCCCCCGCCGAGGCGCCGGCCGGGAAGGCCGGTTCCCCGGCCCCCGCCCGCGCGGCGCCGACCAGCGCGGACACCGCGACGCGGGCCGGGGAGAACGGCGCGACCCAGGCGAGCAGGGTGCCGAGGCCCGCCCCGAGGACGGCGAGGCCGCGCCCCGCGACCAGCGGCGGCCCGCACACCGCGCCCAGGGCCGCCCCCGTCAGGGCGCACACCGCCACCGCCGCCACCCCGGCGAGGGCCACCACGGCGGGGGCGTGCCCGGCGGGGTCCCCCACCAGCAGGGTGTAGGCCACCGCGAGCAGCCCGGTGACGAGCGCGCCGCCCAGCCCGGTCAGCAGGGCCGCGGCGTGCACCCGCGCCGGTCCGGCCGCGGCGGCGGTGCAGGCACGGGCCGCCGGGGGCTCGGCGGTGACGCAGACCCGCACCAGCCAGGCCGTCAGCGGGACCAGCCCGGCGGCGGCGTAGCCGAGGGAGTCGAGCGTCCGGTCACCGGGCCGGATGCCGATGCCCATGAAGACGGCGTACACGGCGAAGGGGGCGAGCCAGCCCTGGGAGCGCAGCAGCAGCGCCCCCTGGTAGCGGAGCAGGGCGGTCACGGGAGTTCCTCCACGGCGCGGACGTGCCAGGGCGGCCGGGCGGTGAGCAGCTCGCGCAGGACGGCGTCGGAGTGCCCGGCGGCGACGGTCAGCAGGATCCCGCCGCCGGGGGCGGGCACGGCGCCCTGCGGCGGGACGCCGCCGGGCGGGCCGACGGCGTGGATCCGCACGGCGGACACGGCGGTGCCTTCGGAGCCCGCGGCGGAAGCGCCGGCCGGCCCGTCGCCGTGTACCGCGATCCCGCCGGCCGGTGCGCCGGCGGCGGCGTCGGCGGCCGCTGTGGGCGGCGCGGCTCCCCGTACCCGTACGGCGGCCGCGCGGGCTCCCGTGAGCGGGAGGACCCCCGCGTCCGCCGGCCCCCGCGCGGACGCGGGGCCGTCCGCCGTCACGGCCTCCAGGCCGCCGGCCCGCACCCGGTAGTGGGCGTCGGGCAGGCCGGCGAGGCGGGCGGGGTCGTGGTCGACGAAGACCACCGTGCCCCCGGCCGCGGTACATTCGGCGACGGCGCGGTCCAGCTCGGCGCGGGCGGACGCGTCCAGGCCGGTCCAGGCCTCGTCGAGGACGAGGAGCCCGGGCTCGGCGAGCAGGGCCTGGGCGACGGCCACCTTCTGGCTGGTCCCCTTGGACAGTTCGGACAGGGGCGTACGGGCGTAGGCGCCGGCGCCGAACCGCTCCAGCCGGTCGGCCGCCCGGCGGGCCGCACCGGCGCCGGTGAGTCCGTGCACCCGGCCCAGGTGGGTCAGGTAGGCCTCGACGGTCAGGGGCAGGGCGGCCGGGAACCGCTCGGGCACGTACGCCGTGCGGGGCGGGCGGCCGGTGATGCGTCCCTCGGTCGGGGTGTCGATGCCCGCGAGGAGGCGGAGCAGGGTGGACTTGCCGCCGCCGTTGCCGCCCTCGATCCGTACGAGGGCGCCCGGCGCCAGCTCCGCCTCGACCCCGCGCAGCACCCAGGCCCGCCGCCGGCCGTAGCGGCGGCCCACGGCGGTCAGTCTCAGTGCGCCGCCGCCGTCTCGGTGAGCTCGCTGGGCCGGACGATGACGAAGCCCTCGCCGCGCAGCATCAGCTGGACGGCCTCGCCGGAGCCGCCGCGGATCATGGAGCCGACGGACTGGGAGCGGTGCAGCCCGGTTTCGAGCTGGGCGCTCCAGCCGACGACCGCGTCCGTGTCCACGTAGACCGGCGACTGCGCGGTGACGGGGATGATGATCGGGTTGCCGTCGCAGACGACGGCGAGCTTCCCGGTGCCGGTGAAGAGGCTGTTGAAGAGTCCGCCGCCGGTCATCCCGGCGCCCTTGACCATCTTGATCTCGTACGACAGCGTCGCGTCGAAGCACAGGACGTTGCGCCCGTTGATGGTGAGGGCGTCGCCGGGCTCGAAGTCGATGATGAAGCAATTGCCGGCCTGGTGGGCGAACCATGCCTCGCCCTGCCCGCGCACGGACATCAGCGCCAGCCCCTCGCCGGTGACGGCCCGCTTGAGCATGCCGCCGATGCCCTGGCCCTTGCGCTCGAACTGGAGGTTGCCGCGGAAGGCGACCATGGAACCCTGCCGGGCCAGCATCTCGCCGTTGACGGCGTACTTGACGGACTTGGCGTTCTGCAGGGTCATCCCGGGGGCCGCGGCGGGCTGGGCCAGGTTCTCGCTCGCGAAAAGGTCGCTCTTCATGGACCTGATCCTCACCCGGCCCGGGTACCCGGGACATCCTCCTGAAGTCGGACCCTGGCATGCTTGACGGGATGAGCAGCCAGCACACGAACCAGACCTCAGAGGTACCCCCGGTGGGGTCGGACAGCCCCTTCCGGACGGAGCACGTACTGCGCGACGAGGCCCCGCAGTTCGTCCTGCCGCTGGTCGTGCGGATCGAGAAGGCCGAGCCGCCGGCCCGGACGGACGCACTGGAGACGGCGGCCCGGGCGGTGCTGGTCCTCCTCACGGACGAGCGCGCGCACGGCGAGGGCGAGTGGGCGCGGGCGGTCCGCGACTGGCAGGACGCCCGGATCCGCAAGGTGGTGCGCCGGGCGCGCGGCGCGGAGTGGCGCAAGGCGGCCGCGCTGCCGGGCGTCACGGTCCACGGCGCCGCGTCCGAGGTACGGGTCTTCCCGCCGGTCCCGCTGGACGGCTGGCCCAAGGAGCTGGCCAAGCTCCAGGTGTCGGGCACCGACCTGGACGACCCGGTTCCGGCGCCCGCGCCGGAACCGGGGGTGCCGGTGCTGTGGCTCAACCCGGACCTCGGCATGTCGGCCGGCAAGGCGATGGCCCAGGCGGGCCATGCGGCGCAGCTGGCCTGGTGGGAACTGACGGCGGCGGAGCGCGCCCTGTGGCAGGCCTCGGGCTTCCGCCTGGCCGTCCGCACGGCCCCGCGCGACCGCTGGGCGCGGCTGAGCACCAGCGGCCTCCCGGTGGTCCGCGACGCGGGCTTCACGGAGATCGCCCCCGGCAGCTGCACGGTGGTCTCGGACCACCCGGCCCTGCGGGCACGGCTGTGAGCTGGCGGGAGCTGGTCCTCGGCCTCCTGCCGGAGGCCGGACCGGCCGCGCCCGCGGACGAGGCGGACCTCGCCGAGGTGGAGCGGGTGCTCGGGCAGCCCCTGCCCGCGGACCTCGCCGGCCTGCTGCGGGAGTGCGACGGGGTGGCCGGACGGCACGGCACCGACGTCGTCTGGAGCGCCCGGCGCATCGCCCGGGACAACGCGGAACTGCGGAGCACGCCGGAGTTCGCCTCGCTCTACATGCCCTTCGAGCCGCTGATGTTCTTCGGGGACAACGGCGGAGGCGACCTGTTCGGCGCCGTCCGGATCCCGGAGCGCTCCGACGTCTTCGTCTGGGACCACGAGTCCGACGGCCGCTCCTGGGCGGCGGGCGGAGTGGAGGACTACCTGCGGCGGGCCCTGCCCGCACGGGGCGACTGGTACCGGTAGGGAGCGGCCCGGGCGGATGTCCCCGGGCCGATCAGGTCCGTATGTCCTTGACCATGACCGCGAGGACTGGGGCGTCAGCGAAGGGCTGCTGCTCGCCGAACTTCGTGTATCCCCACGACTCGTACAGGGCCTGGACCTTCGGGTGGGTGACGTCGACCAGGAGGACGGCGAGGTCCTCGGTCCGTGCCTTCAGCAGTTCGGCGTGAAGCAGGTCGGACACCCCCTGCTTCCGCCAGGCCGGACGCACCATGAGCTCCGACACCGCGTAGGTCGACGTGTAGCCGTTCTGAGGCCGGTACTCCGTGTTCCGCCACCACTCCCGGCCTGGGGTGGCGGGAGCGCCGTAGGCGAAGCCGACAGGTTCGTGCCCGTCGTATGCCACGACGCAGGTAAAGCCCTCGGCGCCCGACCAGTGGTCCACGAACCAGGGAAACCTCTGGTTGAACGGGTCGTCCATGGCATCCGCGTACGCCTCGTCATGAATCTCGATGAGCATCTGCCGGAAGCCTTCCGGAAGGCTTCCGTGCTGGAAATGCCGCAGCTCGGTCACGTCAGCTCCATTCGGTTCGCATACGGTCCGCCCAGTCACGGGCGTAGGTGGTGGATGGGGCGAGGGTGAACAAATCGCGGTGGAAGTCCCCGATAAGGCTGCGCATGCGCCCCGGAAGGGGATCACCGCCCATGATGGTGAAGACAGTGGCCGCCGTGGCGGTGGCTTGATCGATTTCGCCCTGCCGCAGCTGCGCGAGGGCGAGCTGAGCGGTGGCCAGGGCCCGGTTCCGGCGGAACGATGGTGGCGTCCTGGCGACGGAGCGGTGAGCGAAGGCCTCGGCCTGGGCATAGCGCCGACTACGGCTATAGATGATGGCGCCCAAGTGGTCCAGCTCGGCGGAGCCGTAGAACGCGGCCCATCGGGGACGCTCCAGGTCCGTCGATTTCGCGAGCATCTCCTGAGCGACTCCGAGGGAGCGCAGGGCACTGCGTCCGTCAGCGAGGGAAGAGTGAGCGAGGGCGACACGGACGCGTCCCAGGGACGCGAAGAACGGGTCTCGGCGGGCCGCCGCTGAAGCATGAGCGACCTGCGCTGCGGCGAGGGCCTCCGTCCACGCCTGGCGCTGCGTCGCAAGGAGCGATTGGGTGACCCACACCCGCATCAGCGTCGGGGCGTCCTGGGACAGTCCCGCGTAGGCCGTGGACTCGTTCAGGTATGTCTGCGCCTGGCCGAGCTGGCGCATGTCGACACAGGACCAGGCAGCGATAGCGGCGTACTCCGCCGCGAGGGCGAACAGGGCTCGGCGCACACGCTCGCTGGCGTTCCTCGACTGGAGACCGAGCACACCGTCACGGCCGGCGAGGGCATCCTTCTCCAGTGCGGCATGTCCGCCCTGGCGATCGTCGGATTCGACAAGAGCGCGTAGTGCGGCTGCGGCCCGGTCTACGTCGGACATGCCGACCGCCCGGCGTGTGGCGACCAGAGGGGAGGTAGCGGCCCCCGTTGCGGAGGTGAGAAAGGTGCGCCGCCGCATGGCGTCCTCCTGAGGGTGGTGCGTGGAGCGTGGTGCGCCGAACCCCAGTTCCTCCACGGGGCAGCCGAACACACGCTCAAGGGCTGCGCACGTACGTCCGATCGGGCGCCGTGATGTGCCGTTCAGCAAGTTGCGGATCGTTCGATCACCGATGCATCCGGGCCGTCCCGTAATGACGGCCAGCGCGTCATTCAGGCGCTCGGCTAATTCATTCTGGTTCAGGCCAAGTTCATCCATCCTGGCCTTCAGGATGACGTTTGCTCCCATGCGAAAGACCGTAGCCGCATCCCCATAGCCCGAACCAGACGTCGGTTCATGCGCGCGCAAAGTCTTCCGGTGCGGTGCGCGCAAGTGCCTGGCAATCCTTCCTGGCCGGAACCGGGCACCGCGCGTTCACTGGTCATCAGGCCGCCACGACCGGGCGGCTCCACTTCCCCAGCAACGCCGTTGGCAGTCTGACCACGGCAGCGCGGGGAGTCACCACTCGTCGAAGGAGATGCCAGATGAGCGCCAAGACGATGCCCACCCGGCCGCAGGTGCCCGGCTGGGACACCCCGATCGACGTCAGCAGCACGCACGGCGAGCCCTCGCCGGCCCTGCTGGCGCGCGCGAGGCGCGGCTGGCGAAACCTCGGCGCCCGACACGGCGTGCTCGGTGTCGACCCTCCGGGTCACCCCGTTCGCTGGGAGGCGCTCGCGAACAAGCCGAGCGCGGACCTGCTCGACCGGGCCCGTGTCGGGTGGGAGCGCTTCCTCCTCACCACGACGGAGGCCCCCGGTGAGTGAGCGCTACGAGTACCAGCCTCACCGTCTGCTCCAGCAGCGCGTCCGCGACATCCCCACCGGCACAGAGGGCGTGCTGATGGCCGTCATCACCGAGAACGTGTCGGACACCGGCATGGAGCACTGGATGGACCTGGCGTACATCCGGAACGCGTCCGGCCGCGAGTTCACCACCGCCATCGAGAACGTCGTACGGGCGTGAGCCGCTCGCCCCACAGGGCCGCCGAACTCGGCGGCTGACGGCGGAGGCCGGGGAATCCGAAGCCCACCCGCACCGGCGCGAGCACGCACGCGCCGGTGCGCTGCGCAGTCTGCGGGGAGCGCGGGAACTCCCGGCACCACAAGGGGAAGTCGTGATCTTGCGACCGGGCTGCCCCGGCACGCCAACGCCAACCGCTCACCCGCGCCGTGATGTAGAGAGTGCGAGGCACCCGTACCGACAGGAAGGAAGCGCACCATGACCGACGCCGTGACCGAGTTCGAGGTCAAGGCCCTGGAGATCGACCCGGCCGACATCGCCGACCGCATCAAGAACGCGGGCGGTGTCCACGTCGCCGACCGCCACATGCGGCGCTACGTGTACGACACCGTCCCCGTGGTGCCGGGGAAGTGGGTGCGGCTGCGGGACACCGGCAGCGGCGCCACCCTGTGCGTCAAAGAGATCACCAGCGACCGGGTCGACGGCACCCGCGAGACCGAGGTCGGCGTCTCTGACTTCGACACCGCCCACGCGGCGCTCACCGCGACCGGGCTCACCGCCCGCGCCTACCAGGAAAACCGCCGCTCCTCCTGGGAACTGGACGGGGTCCGCCTCGAACTCGACCACTGGCCACTCATCCCCCCGTACCTGGAGATCGAGGCCGACAGCGAAGACGCCGTATGGGCGATGGCGGACCGTCTGGGCCTGGACCGCGCCGAGCTGACCGGCGAGAACACCACCGCCGTGTACGCCCGATACGGCATCGACCTCGACAAGGTCACCGACCTCAGGTTCACCGCCTGAGCCGAAGCACCACCCAGCAGTCCGGCCGGAGGACAGGGACCGGCCGCACGGAAGGAAGGCCACGACATGCTTTTGCACAAAGTGCCCGTGGAGATCCGCCCCGACGACACCGGACGCGTCAAAATCGACGACGACTGCGGACTGGCCTGCGTGTTCTGCCACAACGAGGGCACGCCCGTCACCGCCGACAACCGCGACGCCCAGCCCGGCCAGTACACCGGCACCCCCGGCAAGACCGGCCGCGTCTCCATCTACCTCGCCGACAACGGCGCACGCTTCCTCGCCGCCCGCATCGAACCCGGCCCCGACTTCGCGCTCGCCCTCGCCGGCCTCCGCGGCAGCATCCGCACCCGCGAGATCCACTTCACCGGCGGCGAACCCACCCTCCACCCCCGCCTCACCGCCCTCGTCCGCCAGGTCCGCGACATGGGGTTCACCGTCGGGCTCACCTCCAACGGGGAGAACGGCGCCGCCGTCCTGGAGGAATGCGCGCAGGCCGGACTCGACCGCATCAACCTCTCCGTCTTCGGCACCACCGCAACCGAACTCGCCGCCGTGCAGGCACCGCGGTTCGCGTCCGTCAGCCTCGCCGAAAAGAAGATCGCGGCCCTGGAGGCCAGCATCGAGACCGGACTGCGCAGCGGCGTCAAGGTCTCCGCGAACCTCGTCGTCAGCGACCACACCCAGATCCCCCGCGCCCTGCGGATCGTGCAGCGGTACGGCCACGACGTGACCGTGCGGTTCCTCGTCAACCTGGAGACCGAAGACGCCTCGCGGCAGGCCATCCACGAGACCCTCGCCGCCCTCGACGCCGTGCCCGTCCGCCACATCATCACCGCCGGGACCTCCGACGAACGCACCCGCTACCGGCTCCCCGACGGCCGCACCGTCTACGCCAAGAACATCCGCCCCGTCCGACTCCCCGACACCTGCGCCGGCTGCACGTTCAACAACCCCCGCGACTGCCAGGAGGGCTACTACGGGGTCCGCATGTACCGGGCCAAGGGCGGCCCCTTCATGATCGGCGTCTGCATCCGCCGCATGGACATCTGCATGTCGGTTGGCGAGTTCGTCATGAGCCAGCGCGCACGCGAGGTCCAAGCCTTCCGCGACGACGAGACCGCACGGCTCGCCGCCCTCCACCCTCAACAGGTCACAACGTCACACCGCTGACCCACGCCCCCCGCCTCGCGCTTCGTACGGCCTGGCACAGACAGCACCCCTGGTCGAGGCCATGTGCTGTACCGACCCCTCGCCTGAAGACCACCCCGGTCGGCACCCGCCCGCCGACCCGGGGCCGCTTCTGAAGCTCAGATGCGGGAGTTGCGTACCGATTGCCACACGGCGCCGCCCAGCGCCCGCGTCGCCCGGGGGAGCGACAGGTGCTCGTGCTCGCGGTACAGCGCCCAGTTGTACCGGACGAGCGACATCTTGTTGGAGGACAGGGATCCCGCCTGCTGCGCCCGGTACACCGCGAGCGGCTCGGCCAGCCCGCGGGCGTCGGCGCCGTCCCGCATGATCGACAGCCAGAGGGCGTAGTCCTGGCGCTTGCGCATCTCCGGCATCAGCCTCGTGCCCAGGACGTTGCGGTCGTACATGGCGGTGAGGGCTCCGATGTGGTCCCGGACCAGCATCGCGCGGTAGTCCACGTGTTCCCGCGCGCGGACCACGCGACCGTTCGGGGTCCAGTCGGTGCTCTCGCCGGCGTGGTCGGCGTCCATCTTGAAGTACGAGGTGAACGTCAGCGGCGCGCTGCCGGACGCGGCGAAGGCGAGCTGCTTCTCGGTCTTCTCCGGCAGCCACATGTCGTCGCTGTCGAGGAAGGCGACGTAGTCACCCCGGGCCCGCTCGATCGCGAGGTTGCGGGCCCGGCCTGCCCCTCCCTGCTCGGGTGCCCGCTCCGGCAGGACGCGCTCGTCCTGCCGGGCGAACTCGCGGAGCAGGTCCATGGAGCCGTCGGAGGACTGGTCATCGGTGACCAGCAGCTCCAGGTCCTCGTGGGTCTGGGTGAGCACCGACCGGACGGCCGCACCGAGCGTGGCCGCCGAGTTGTACACGGGCATCACGACCGACACCAGGGGCACGGCACTTCTCCTTCGCGGGACCGAAAACGATGGGTCCATTCAACCACCGGGGCGGAGGTGTCCCCTCCGGGCCCGGCGACCAGGACGGATGTGCGCGGGGCGGGAACCTCAAATGTTGCTCTGAACGTCCCCTCCCGGTGGTTGGCCTGTTCGCGTTCGGGCCATGACATCCGCACGGAGTCCTTGAGAGGGGGCGAGGGGGACATGAAGCCCATGGCACGCCTGGGGGTGGGCATCGGCTGGCGGCCGGAGATCGCCGGGGTGGTCGAGCGGCTGGAGGGGCTGGACTGGGTCGAGGTGGTGGCCGAGAACGTGTGCCCGGGCCACCTGCCCGAGTCCCTGCTGCGGCTGCGCGAGCGCGGGGTGACGGTCGTGCCCCACGGGGTGTCGCTCGGCATCGGCGGCGCCGACCGGCCCGACGCCGGGAAGCTGGCCGCGCTCGGGGAGCGGGCGGTGGCGCTGGGGGCGCCCCTCGTCACCGAGCACATCGCCTTCGTCCGGACCTCCTCGCCCGCGCTGGAGGCCGGGCACCTGCTGCCCGTGCCCCGGACCCGGGACGCCCTGGACGTGCTGTGCGAGAACGTGCGGATCGCCCAGGACGCGCTGCCGGTGCCGCTGGCGCTGGAGAACATCGCCGCGCTGGTGTCCTGGCCCGGTGAGGAGCTGAGCGAGGGCCGGTTCCTCACCGAGCTCGTCGAGCGGACCGGCGTACGGCTGCTGATCGACGTCGCGAACCTGCACACCAACCGCGTCAACCGGGGCGAGGACCCCGCCGCCGTGCTGGACGCGATCCCGCTGGAGGCGCTGGCGTACGTGCACGTGGCCGGGGGCGTGGAGCGCGACGGCGTCTGGCACGACACGCACGCGCACCCGGTGCCGCCGGTGGTGCTCGACGTCCTCGCGCGGCTGCGCGAACGGGTGGACCCGCCCGGGGTGCTGCTGGAGCGGGACGACGCCTTCCCGGAGGGGGACGAGCTCGCCGGGGAGCTGGAGCGGATCCGCGCCGTGGCGGGAACGGGCACGGGGACGGGGACGGGGACCGGGAAGGCGGCGCGTACGCCGGCCGTCGTACGGGACGGGGACGCCGGGCCCGTCGGCGAGGCCGTGCGGACGCGGGTGGGGCTCGGACAGGCCGCGCTGCTGTCGGCGCTGGTCGCCGGGACCCCGGTGCCCGAGGGGTTCGACCGGCAGCGGGTGCGGATCCAGGCGCGGGCGCTGGCCGCCAAGCGGGCCGACGTGGTGGCGAGGATCGCGCCCGAGCTGCCCGGGATCCTGGGCGGCCCGGAGGCCTACCGCGCCGCCTTCCTCGCGTACGCGCGGCGCCGGCCGATGACGGGCGGCTACCGGCGCGACGCGCTGGCCTTCGCGGAGCACCTGCTGATCCGGGACCTGCCCGAGGACCCGGCCGCGCGCCGCCGGCTCACCGCCTGGTGGCGGGAGCGGGCCGGGGCCCGGCCGCCCGGGCGGATGGTGCGCTGGGCCCGTGCGCTGGCGGGGCTGACGGGGAGGGGCAGGTGAACGTTCTGGCCGTGGCGGTGTGGGCCGCCGTCCTCGGGTCGAGCCTCGGGCTGCTGCTGGGGCTGCGGCGCGGGCGGGTGTCCGGGACGCCGGAGGTGCACGACCTGGGCGAGGCCGCGTTCCTGGCGGGCGGGCCCGGGGCGGTCGTCGACGCCGCGCTCGTCGCCCTGCTCTCCGACGGCCGCCTCGTGGCGGGCGGCCCGGGCATCGTCCACGAGGGGCGGCGCGCGAGCGGTGCGGACCCCGCCCAGCGGGCCGTGCTCGCGGCCCTGCGGGCCGCGCCGTCCGGGTGGCTGTACCAGGTGCGGTACGCCGCCATGCTCGACCCGGCCGTGCAGGAGACCGGGGACGCCCTCGCCGCGCGCGGGATGATCGCGCCGCCCGGCGCGGGGCGGGGGCTGCGGCGCTGGGGGCTGGTGCAGACGGTGGTGTGCGCGGCGCTGATCCCGGTGTCCCTGCCGGTGACGTTCGTGGCGATGGCGCTGACGCGGGAGCCGCAGGTGCCGTTCGTCCTCAAGGTGCTGCCGGTGCTGGCGGGCGGCATCGTGGCGGGCGCGATGGGTGCCCGGCGGGCCCGGCGGCGGGTGACCCGGGCGGGCCGGGCCGCGCTGAACCGGGCCCGGGCACGGTACGCCGCCGACCAGAGCCCGGCGGTGCGGACCGCGCTGTTCGGGCTGCGCGGGCTGCGGGACCCGGGGCTGCGGGCGCAGCTGGTGCCCGCCGCGCGCGCCACCCGGCTCGCGGCGGCCCAGGCCCGGGGGCGGGCGTCGGCGGTGCGGTCCTCACACGCCTCGCACTCCTCCCACTCCTCCGGCTCCGGCGCCGACTTCGACTCCGGCTCCGGGTCCTCGTCCGTCGACCCGGTGCCCGTGCTGTGGTGCGCGGCCGGCGACCCCGGCGGGTCCTCCGGGTCCGGCGGCTGCGGCGGCGGCTCCGGCTGCGGGGGTTCCGGTTCCAGCTGTTCGGGTGGGTCGAGCTGCGCCGGGTCCTCCAGCTGTTCGAGCGGTTCGAGCTGTTCAGGGGGGTCCAGCGGCTCCAGCTGTTCCAGCGGTTCGAGTTGCAGCAGTTCGTCCGGTTCCAGCTGCTCCAGCAGTACCTGACCGTCCATCACATCCGCGTCACGAGCTGCTCACGCTTGTGCGGCGCACGCCCGGCGCGGGCGGGGGCGGGTGTAGGAATCGCCCATGCTCTGGATCTTGTTCCTGCTGCTCGCCTGGGCCGGGGTGCTCGTCTCGGCCGCGCGCCTGCTGCGCGCCGCCTCCGCGGCGGCCGGGCCGGCGCCCGCCCCGGCGGGCCGGCCGCGGGCGCCGCTCACCCTGTACGAGGCCGCGTACCTGGCCGGCGGGCCCGAGCGGGTCGCGGTGCTGACGCTGCTCTCGATGGAGCGCCGGCGCCGGCTGCTGCTCGCCCACACCGGCTGGGCCACCGTCGTGGACCCCGTCGCCCGTGACGCGTACGAGCGGTCGGTGCTGGGCGCGTTCGGCCCCGACGGGCAGTCCCCGGTGGCGGCCGTCCGGCGCGCGGCCGCCGCGCACACGGCCGTACGGGCCCTCGCGGACCGGCTGGCCGAGGCCGGCCTGGCGGTGCCCGAGCGGGTCCGGGACGCGGTGGCGGACGGGGTCCGGTCGGTCCGCCGGGCCGGGGTGCTGGTGGTGGCCATGGCGGCGGCCGCGCTGGCCGTACCGGCGGACGGGGCAACCGTGGAGGGGGTGGCGTACTGGTTCGCGCTGCCGCTGCTGCTCACCGTGTGCTGCCTGGCCGTGGCCGGCTCCGGGGGCTGCGCGCACTCCCCGTGGGCCTCCCCCGCCGGGCAGCGCCTCCTCGCCGCGCTGGACCGGGACCGGTCGCCGGCCGACCCGCTCGCGGCGGTGGCGGTCCGGGGCCCGCGCGCGGTACGGGACCCGGGGCTGCGGGCCGCCCTCACGGGGCGGACGGCGGGCTGGACGGCGGGCCGGGCGGGCGCCCCTTAGGGCAACCGGGGGTACCGGGGGCGACACCCGGCGGCGGACCTGTACAGCACCGCCCTCCTGACATCTCATCAGACAGGACGATGAGACGAAGGGGTCGCCATGCGGACGACGCTCGCACACCACGCGGTCGCCTCGGCGGCCCTCTGCCTCGCCCTGTGCGCCCCCGCCGCCCCGGCCCGCGCGAGCGACGGGCCCGGGCCCTCCTCCGGCCGGCTCGCCGCCGAGGACGCCGGGGCCGAACTGGTCGCCCGCCGGGCCGCCGCGGCCGCCGCCCGCCGGCCCGTCACCGGCGCACCCGGATCCCCCTCCCACCACACCCGCCCGACGCAGGGCAGCCGCCCGGTGACCCGCCCCATGCCCCGGCCGGGCCGCGACGCCCCCGGGGACGCGGCGCCGCTGGAGTTCCTGCCCTGCCCCGCCGCCGAGGAGCTGCCGGAGCCCGTCCGGTGCGCCACCCTGCGGGTCCCGCTCGACTACGCCCGCCCCGACGGCCCGCAGCTCTCCCTCACCGTCAGCCGGGTCCCGGCCTCCGGGCGCGGGGGCGCCGTCCGGCAGGGCGCGCTCGTGTTCAACCCCGGCGGGCCGGGGGCCTCCGGGACCTACTTCCCCCTCCTCGCCGACCGCCCCGCGTGGGCCCGGGTGGCCGCCGCCTACGACCTCGTCGGCTACGCCCCGCGCGGAGTCGGCGGCTCCGCCCCGCTGACCTGCCAGGACCCCGCCGAACGGCCGCAGGGGCCCACGCAGGTCCCCGCCCGGCCCTCCCCCGCGTACAAGCGGGAGCGGCGGGCGGCCGCCCGGGCCTACGCCGAGGGCTGCGCCCGGCACACCGGCGCCGCGCTGGCGCAGTACACCACCCTCAACAACGCCCGCGACCTCGACGTGCTGCGCGCCGCGCTCGGCGAGCGGCGGCTGAGCTTCCTCGGGGCCTCGTACGGCACCTATCTCGGCGCGGTGTACGCCACCCGCCACCCGGACCGGGTGCGCCGCATGGTGTTCGACTCGGCGGTGGATCCGGACCCGCGCCGCGTCTGGTACCTCGACAACCTCGGCCAGGCCGACGCCTTCGAGCGCCGCTGGGCCGACTTCCGCGCCTGGACGGCCCGTCACCACGCCGTGTACGGGCTGGGGTCCACCGCGCGGGCGGTGCGGGAGAGCTACGAGAAGGTCCGGGCGGCCGTGGCCCGTACCCCGGCGGGCGGGGTCGTCGGTACGGGCGAACTCCAGGCCGCCTACCTCCAGACGGCGTACTACGACGAGGTGTGGCCGGAGCGGGCCGCGGCCCTCGCCGCCTACCTGCGCGGGGATCCGGGCCCGCTGGTGCGGCAGGCGGCCCGCGATCCGGAGGCGGCCGGGACGGCGGCCAACGCGACGGCTGTCTACACGGCGGTGCTGTGCAACGACGCCCCCTGGCCCGCCGCCTGGGAGACCTGGGACCGCGACAACACGGAACTCGCCCGCAGCGCGCCCTTCGAGACCTGGGCCAACGCCTTCCTGAACCTGCCCTGCGCCGACTGGCCGGTGCGCGAGCGGCAGCGGCCGGTGGAGGTCGGGGCGCCGCCGGCGGGGACACGGCTGCCGCGGACGCTGATCGTGGCGGCGGAGCGGGACGGCGCGACCCCGTACCGGGGGGCGCTGGAACTGCAGGGGCGGCTCGGCGCCGGGGCCGCGCTGGTCACGGAGAGCGCGGCGGGTGCCCACGGGGTGGCCGGCGGACGCAACGCGTGCGTGGACCGGCATGTGGAGCGGTACCTGCTGACGGGGACCACCCCGGGGTGGCGCGTGACGTGTGCGCCGCATCCGGAGCCCGCACCGGTGACACTGGACGAGGGGGCAGCGAGCGCTCCCAGGGCGCTGCTGCCGCCGCTCGTCTGAACTTCCGGGCGGGATCTCCGGCTGCGTCGTTTCGGGGGCAGGGCCTCCCGATCCACCGGAGGCCGCTCCTCGTTGAGAGCGCGGTCGTCCTCCGGTCCTTCCCCCCAGGGGAGGTATCAGGCGAGCCCGGCCACCAGATCGGCGACGGACTTGCGGCGCCCGGTGTAGAAGGGCACCTCTTCACGAACGTGCATCCGGGCCTCGGAGGCACGCAGGTGACGCATGAGGTCGACGATGCGGTAGAGCTCGTCGGCCTCGAAGGCGAGCAGCCACTCGTAGTCGCCCAGGGAGAAGGAGGCGACGGTGTTGGCGCGCACGTCGGGGTAGCCGCGGGCCATCTTGCCGTGGTCGGCGAGCATGCGGCGGCGGTCCTCGTCGGGCAGCAGGTACCAGTCGTACGAGCGCACGAACGGGTAGACGCTGACGTAGTCGCGGGCGACCTCGTCGGCCAGGAAGGCCGGGATGTGCGACTTGTTGAACTCGGCCGGACGGTGCAGGGCCATGTTCGACCACACCGGCTCCAGCGCGCGGCCCAGCTTGGTGCGGCGGAACAGGTTGTAGGCGGTCTGCAGCTCGTCCGAGGTCTCGGCGTGCCACCAGATCATGATGTCCGCGTCGGCGCGCAGGCCGGAGACGTCGTAGGTGCCGCGGACGGTGATGTCCTTGGCGGCGAGCTGGTCGAACAGCTCCTGGACCTCGTCGGCGTAGCCGCCGCGGTCCTCCGGCAGGACGTCCTTCAGCTTGAAGACGGACCACAGGGTGTAGCGGATGACCTCGTTGAGGTCCTTCGCCTTCTTCCCCGCGTTGGGAATCTTCTCTGGTGCAGTCATGTGTCCATTGTCCCGTGTGCTGATCAGTGCTCGGTGCCAGGGGTGGCCATCGAGCCGGTGACGGCGTCCGCGGCCTTCGCGGCACTGGCGATGCAGGCCGGGACGCCGACGCCGTCGTAGAGGGCTCCGCAGACCGCGAGGCCGGGCAGAGCGGCCACGGCGGCCCGGATGCGGGCGACGCGTGCGAGGTGGCCGACGGGGTACTGGGGCAGCCCGCCGTCCCAGCGGGTGACGGTGGACGCCACCGGCCGGGCGGCCAGGCCGACGGCCTCGCCGAGGTCGGCGAGGGAGACGTCGACGAGCTCGGAGTCCTCGCGCTTCAGGTCGCCCTCGTCTCCGTGGCGGCCGACGGAGGTGCGCAGCGGGAAGAGCTCCGGGTCGGCGCCGGACCAGGCCCACTTGTTGCCGGAGAAGGTGGAGGCCTTGATCGTGCGGCCGTCCACGGGCGGGACCAGGAACCCGCTGGCGGACCCGTCGGCGATCGCGGGGGGCAGGTCGGAGCGGCGGAAGACCATGGTGACCAGGGCCATGGAGGCGTACTCGGCCTCGCGCAGTCCGGCGGCGGCCGTGGGGGCGAGGGGTGCGAGGAGTGCGGCGGCGGGCGCGGCGGGGACGGCGAGGACGACGCCGTCGGCGTCGAGGGCCTCGCCGTCGGTGGTGATCCGCCAGCCGCCGGGCGTACGGGTGATCCCGCGCGCGGGGGTGCCGGTGAGGATGCGCGCCCCGGCGGCCCGGCAGGCCTCGGCGACGGCGAGCGGCAGGCGGCCGATGCCGCCGGCGATCCCGGCGAAGAAGGCGCCGGAGGCGGCCGCGCCGGTGACGGTGGTGCGCTCGGCGGCGGCGCGCGCCGCCGCCCCGCTCTGGAGGGCACGGACGCTCTCGGTGAGCGTGGGGTGGGTGCGGACGGCGTCGAAGAGGGCGGGGACGGCGGCGCGCATCGAGATGCGGTAGGCGTCGCCGGCGTAGACCCCGCCGAGCAGCGGTTCGACCAGCCGGTCGACGACCTCGCGGCCCATGCGGGCGGCGACGTACTCGCCGACGGCGACGTCCTCGCCGACCTCGGTGGGCGGGAGCCCGGTGTCGGCGGCGACGCGGGCGAGGCCCTCGGCGGACAGGACGCCGGAGGCGGCGAGCGGGGCCGTGTCGCCGGGGACGCCCATGACGTGGCCGCGCGGCATGTCGCGCAGGGCGCCCCGGGTCCACAGCCGGGCCGTGGCGGTCGCCGGGGGCTGGAGGGCGTCGCCGAGGCCGACGGCGCGGGCGAGGTCCAGGGCTTCGGGGCGGCGGGCGAGGACGGACTCGGCGCCGAGGTCAACGGGCAGGCCGGCGAGCTCGTCGGCGCGCAGTTTGCCGCCGAGGCGCGGGCCCGCCTCCAGGAGGGTGACGCGGACGCCGTCGGCGAGGAGCCGGTGGGCGGCCGCGAGGCCCGCGATGCCGCCGCCGATGACGACGACATGACGCGCCGGCCCCGGCCCGCCCGTCCCGTTCGTACGCGTGTCCGCTTCGTCCATGGACACATGGTCTCAGACCGCCCGGCGAGGCCGGAACGTGACCGCATCGGAACCGGGCCGGGATCCCGGAGGCGAAACCCGGGACGGGGGCCCGCGCGTCGAAACGGGGACATCTGCCGATCCCCCGGGGGTACTTGACGATGCACACGCTCAGCAGACACCAGCGCGCGGCGGCGGCCCTGGCCGGCCTGTCCCTGGCCGGGGGCCTCGCGCTCACGGGCTGCGGCGCCGACGGCGAGAGGACCGCCTCCGACGGACGGGCGGCCGCGCCGGCCCCCCGGGAGGCCGCACAGGGCAAGCCGGGGGCCGGGGCGGCCGCTCCGCCGGCGGCGGACGCCAAGGGCCAGGCCCAGGTTCCCGTCCGGCCGAACGTCATCCGTACGGGGAAGCTGGGCATCGAGACGGCCGAGCCGCAGAAGGTCATCGCCGCCGCCCGTACGGCGGCCGAGGGCGCGGGCGGCTACGTGGGCGCCGAGACCACCGACCGGGGCGGCGACGGGCGGATCACCTCGACGCTGACGCTGCGGGTGCCCGGCGACCGGTTCGACGCGGTGATCGCCGCGCTGGAGGGCGGCGGGAAACTGCTGAACCGGAAGGTGGAGGCGCAGAACGTCACGGAGAGGGTCGCCGACGTCGACAGCCGGGTGAAGTCGCAGCAGGCGAGCGTGGCGCGGGTGCGGGAGATGATGGAGAAGGCCTCCGCGCTCAGTGACGTGGTCATGCTGGAGAGCGAGCTGAGCCGGCGCCAGGCCGACCTGGAGTCCCTGCTGGCCCAGCAGACCGCGCTGAAGGACCAGACCTCGATGGGCACGATCACGGTGTCGGTCTCGCAGCCCGCTCCGGCGCCGGTGGAGAAGAAGCCGGAGAAGGACGGGGAGCCGGGCCTGGGCGACGCCCTGGGCGGCGGCTGGGCGGTGTTCGTGCGGCTGGTGCGCTACCTGGCGCTGGCGGTCGCGGCGGTGCTGCCCTTCGCGGTCGCCGCCGCCCTGGTGGCCTTCGGGTTCCGGGTCTACCGGCGGTTCCGTCCGGCGAAGCCGAAGGCGGGCCTGCGGCGGACCCCGGTCCCCCGGCAGCCCTCCGCCCCGGCCCCGGCTGCGGCCCCGGCCCCGGAGGCCGATGCGGAGGATAAGCGGGCCTGACGGACCGTCCGCCCGTAGCGTGTCCCCGTAACGGAGGCGACGGCGCACGGCGCGGAGGGCGGGCAGGACGATGGCGGCGGAACGACTGGTGGTGGTCGGCGGCGACGCGGCGGGGATGTCCGCCGCGTCCCAGGCCCGGCGGCTCAAGGGGCCCGGGGAGCTGGAGATCGTCGCGTTCGAGCGCGGGCACTTCACCTCGTACTCGGCGTGCGGGATCCCGTACTGGGTCGGCGGTCAGGTCGGCGGGCGCGACGACCTCGTCGCCCGCACCCCCGAGGAGCACCGGGCCCGGGACATCGACCTGCGCACCCGCACGGAGGTCCTGGAGCTGGACCTGGCGGGGCGGCGGGTGCGCGCCCGGGACCTGGACAGCGGGGAGGAGACCTGGACGGGCTGGGACAAGCTGGTCCTGGCGACCGGCGCCCGCCCGGTCCGGCCCAAGCTGCCGGGGATCGGCGCGCACGGGGTGCACGGCGTCCAGTCCCTGGACGACGGCCAGCGCCTGATGGACACGCTGGAGCGTACGGAGGGCCGCCGGGCGGTGGTGGTCGGCGCCGGCTACATCGGCGTGGAGATGGCCGAGGCGCTGGTCCACCGGGGGTACGAGGTCACCGTCCTGCACCGGGGTCCGCAGCCGATGGCCACGCTGGACCCGGACATGGGCGGCCTGGTGCACTCGGCGATGAACGCCATGGGCATCGTGACGGTCTCCAGCGCCGAGGTGGTGAAGATCCTCGCCGACGAGGAGGGCGCCGCCCGGGCGGTGGCCACGGCGTCGGGCGAGGAGTACCCGGCGGACGTGGTGGTGCTCGGCATCGGCGTGGAGCCCCGTACGGCCCTGGCGCGCGCGGCGGGGCTGCCGCTCGGCGAGTCGGGGGGCCTGCTGACGGACCTGTCGATGCGGGTCCGGGGCCACGAGGACGTGTGGGCGGGCGGGGACTGCGTGGAGGTGCTGGACCTGGTGGCGGGCCGCACCCGGCACATCCCGCTGGGCACGCACGCCAACAAGCACGGCCAGGTGATCGGCTCGAACGCGGGCGGCGGCTACGCGACGTTCCCGGGCGTGGTCGGCACGGCGGTCAGCAAGGTCTGCGACCTGGAGATCGCCCGGACGGGGCTGCGGGAGAAGGACGCCCTGGCGGCGGGGCTGCGCTTCGTGACGGCCACCATCCGCTCGACGAACACGGCGGGGTACTACCCGGGGGCGGCGGAGATGACGGTGAAGATGCTGGCGGAACGGCGCACCGGGCGGCTGCTGGGCGTCCAGATCGTCGGCGGCGCCGGTTCCGCGAAGCGGGTGGACGTCGCGGCGGTGGCCCTGACGGCGGGCATGACGGTCGAACAGGTCGTCTCGCTGGACCTGGGCTACGCGCCGCCGTTCTCTCCCGTGTGGGACCCGGTCCTGGTGGCGGCCCGCAAGGCCGTCTCCGCGGTGCGGTCGGCGGGGGTGTAGCCCTGCGGGGCTCCTGGGGGCTCCGCCCCCGGGAGCCCAACGCCTCAAACGCCGGCGGGGCTATGGATAGCCCCGCCGACGCCTAGCGCTGCGTGCGGGTGTGGACGTAGTCCACCAGGCGGGTCAGGGCGTCGGGGTCCGTCGTCGGGAGGACGCCGTGGCCGAGGTTGAAGACGTGGCCCTCCAGCCCCGCCGCCGCGGCCAGGACCTCGTCCGTCTTGGCCTCGACGGCCTCCGGGGTGGAGAAGAGGACGGCCGGGTCCAGGTTGCCCTGGAGCGCCTTGCCGGGGCCGACCCGGCGGGCGGCCTCGTCCAGCGCGACCCGGTAGTCGACGCCCACGACGTCCGCGCCGGCCTCGCCCATCAGGCCGAGCAGCTCGCCGGTGCCCACGCCGAAGTGGATCCGCGGGACGCCGTAGGAGGCGACGGACTCCAGGACCTTCGCCGACGCCGGCATCACCGAGCGGCGGTAGTCCGCCGGGGACAGCGCGCCGACCCACGAGTCGAAGAGCTGGACCGCGGAGGCGCCGGCCTCGATCTGGACCTTGAGGAAGGCGGAGGTGATCTCCGCGAGGCGGTCGAGGAGGGCCGACCACAGCTCCGGGTCCCCGTACATCAGGGCCTTGGTGTGCTCGTGGTTCTTGGACGGACCACCCTCGACGAGGTAGCTCGCGAGGGTGAAAGGCGCCCCGGCGAAGCCGATCAACGGCGTGCCGCCGAGTTCACCCGTCAGCATGCCGATCGCCTCGGTGACGTACGCGACGTCCTCCGGGGTGAGGTCGCGCAGCTGTGCGAGGTCCTCGCGGCGGCGGATGGGCTGGGCGACGACCGGGCCGATGCCCGGCTTGATGTCGAGGTCGACGCCGATGGCCTTGAGCGGCACGACGATGTCGGAGAAGAAGATCGCCGCGTCCACGCCGTGCCGGCGCACCGGCTGCATGGTGATCTCGGTGACCAGGTCCGGACGCATGCAGGACTCCAGCATGGCCGTGCCCTCGCGGACCTTGCGGTACTCGGGCAGTGAGCGGCCGGCCTGCCGCATGAACCACACGGGGGTGTGCGGCACCGGCTCGCGCCGGCAGGCCTTCAGGAAGGCGGAATCGTACGTCTGACTCGGCTGGCCCTGCGGGCTGGTAGTGGCGCTCACGCGGCAAATCTTCGCACGTATGAAGAAGTGCCCGCCCCGGGGCGGGTGTCCCTGCGCCGCACGGGCGCCCGTTCCGCCTAGTCTTCCCGGCATGGCTGCGGCTCAGGGACGATTTTCAGATGGCGCTGACGGTGTGGACGGCGCGAAGGAGAGCTCGGTCCCGCTCCCGTTCCGACGGGCGGTCGACGGCTTGCGCAAGGCGCGGCTGCGGTCCGGGATCGAGATCGACCCCGTGAAACCGCCCCAGCGGCTGGCCCCGTACGCGTACGCGCTGGAGGCGGCGGTCGTGGACGGGGAGGAGGACCTGGCCGACGGCCGGCTGATCCTGCTCCACGATCCGTCCGGGCACGACGCCTGGCAGGGCACCTTCCGGCTGGTGACGCTGGTGCGGGCGGAGCTGGAGCCGGAGATGGCCGCGGACCCGCTGCTGCCGGAGGTGTGCTGGTCCTGGCTGACCGGGGCGCTGGAGGCGCGCGGGCTGGGGTACGGGGAGCCGAGCGGGACCGTGACGATGGCGAGCTCGCACTACTTCGGGGGGCTCGGGGAGCGGCGTCCGGCGACGCAGATCGAGATCCGGGCCTCGTGGACCCCCCGGGAGGGGGCGGGCGGGGTGCCGGACGCCTCCGCGCACCTGGCGGCCTGGTGCGAGCTGCTGTGCCAGATCGCGGGGCTGCCGCCGGCGACGCCGGCGGAGGGGGCCCCGGGCGTGGTGTCCCTGCCACAGCGGCGGGGTCCGCACCACCCGTAGCGGGCGGCTCCGGCGGAGCCGTCCGGAGGGGGCGGGGGCGGCCGGACGGGGGTGTCCGGCGGCGGGGGGCGATCGTTCAGTGGCGTGACGGAGCGTCAAAGCCGTGCGGTCATGGCGGGCTTCTGATCATCCCGTGATCGATCGTGCGTCCGAATTGCCCGAATTGTTACTCACCAAATCGTGATCATTCCCTAAAGCCGGGCGGGTGACGTGCCGAAGGAGTCAGTGACCATCCGTACGGTGCGCACCGGCTTCCTTCCCCGAGCCGGCCCGTCCCGCCACTCCCCCAGGAGGCCTAGGTGTCCGTTCTTCTCGAGCAGCCCGCAAGCCTGGTCGCCTACCGCCCGAACAAGCCGACGGCCATGGTCGTCGTGGCCGACCCGCGCGTCCGTTCCACGGTGACCCGCCATCTGTGGGCCCTCGGAGTCCGTGACGTGATCGAGGCGTCGTCCATCGCGGAGGCCCGCCCCCGCGTCGGCAGCCCGCGCGACATCTGCGTGGCCGACGTCCACCTGCCCGACGGCTCCGGTCTCACCCTGCTCTCCGAGACCCGTGCCGCCGGCTGGCCGAACGGCCTGGCCCTGTCCGCCGCCGACGACATCGGCGCCGTCCGCAACGCCCTCGCCGGCGGTGTGAAGGGCTACGTCGTCACCGGTACGCGGACCAACATCGGGCTCCCCAGCCGGCCCGGCGCCGCCCCCATCGGTGCCGCCGCCGCCCGTATGCACCGCCGCCCCCCGGGTGCCCCGAGCCACCCGGGCGGCTACCGCGAGCTGTCCGGCCGCGAGGTCGAGGTCCTGCGCCTCGTCGCGGAGGGGCAGTCCAACAAGGCCATCGGCGTCTCGATGGGCCTGTCCGCCCTGACCGTCAAGTCCCACCTCGCCCGGATCGCCCGCAAGCTGGGCACCGGCGACCGGGCCGGGATGGTCGCCGTCGCCCTGCGGACGGGGATCATCCACTGACCCCTCCCTGAGGCTCCCGGGCCGCCCGCCGGCCGACCCCGGCGGCGCCCGTACCTTCCCCTTCGCGCCCGTCGACGGAACGTTCCGGCGACGGGCGCGTCACATACCCGGATACCCTTGACCGGTGACCGACGCCCAAGAGACCGCAGCACACCTGCGCACCACCACCGGGGGCGGCCCCCCGGACGAAGAGGTTTCGTCCGATGGGCTGCCGATTCCCCTGCTGGAGCCCCGCGAGGGCATCCCGCCCGTCGTGGCCGACGCCGACGCGCTCGCCGCGGTGGTCGCCGCCTTCGCCTCGGGCACCGGACCCGTCGCCGTCGACGCCGAACGCGCCTCCGGTTACCGCTACGGCCAGCGCGCCTACCTGGTGCAGCTGCGCCGCGAGGGCGCGGGCTCGGCGCTGATCGACCCGGTCGGCTGCCCGGACCTCTCCGCCCTGGGCGAGGCCTTGTCCTCCGCCGAGTGGATCCTGCACGCCGCCACCCAGGACCTGCCGTGCCTGCGCGAAATAGGCATGGCCCCCACCACCCTGTTCGACACCGAGCTGGCGGGCCGGCTGGCCGGGTTCCCCCGGGTCGGGCTCGGCGCGATGGTCGAGAGCGTGCTCGGCTACCAGCTGGAGAAGGGGCACTCCGCCGTCGACTGGTCCACCCGTCCGCTGCCCGAGCCCTGGCTGCGCTACGCCGCGCTGGACGTGGAGCTGCTGGTCGACCTGCGCGACGCCCTGGAGAAGGAGCTGGACCGGCAGGGCAAGCTGGAGTGGGCCCGCCAGGAGTTCGACGCCATCGCCTCCGCCCCGCCCGCCCCGCCGCGCAAGGACCCCTGGCGCCGTACCTCCGGCATGCACAAGGTGCGCCGCCGCCGGCAGATGGCCGTGGTCCGCGAGCTGTGGGAGGCCCGCGACCGGATCGCCCAGCGCCGTGACGTGTCCCCCGGCAAGGTGCTCGGCGACGCGGCGATCGTGGAGGCGGCCCTGGCCGTCCCCGCGAACGTGCACGCCCTGTCGGCCCTGCCCGGGTACGGGCAGCGGATGGGCCGGCGCCAGCTGGACCAGTGGATGGCCGCCGTGGAGCGGGCGAAGGCCCTGCCCGAGAGCGAGCTGCCGCAGCCCGGGGCGGCCCCGTCGGGCCCGCCGCCGCCGCGCTCCTGGGCGGACAAGGACCCGGCCGCCGCCGCGCGGCTGTCCGCGGCCCGTGCCGCCGTGTCGGAGCTGGCCGAGGGGCTGAACCTGCCCCAGGAGAACCTGATCACCCCGGACACCGTGCGCCGCCTGTGCTGGGAGCCGCCCCGCCACGCCGACGCGGACACGGTGGCCGAGGCCCTGACGGGCTACGGCGCCCGCCCGTGGCAGGTCGAGCAGGTCACCGCGGCCCTGGTCGCGGCCCTGGCGTCGGCCGCCTCCTGACCCGAACGCGCACCGAGAGCCCCCGCCCCCTCAGGGACGGGGGCTCTCGGCGTTCCCGGGGCCGCCGCCCCGGTGTGACGTTCGCCGCTGTTCGGGGAGGGGGTGTGCACACGAGTTACCCGCAAGTAGCATGGGCCGGGTGAGCGGGCGCTCAGTCCAGAAGGAGCGCTCCGCCGCGCAGCAGTGCACACCCGCACCTGGAGGAGAGCCAACGTGCCTCGTACCGTCAGGGACGTCGTCTTCGTCGACGGCGTCCGCACCCCGTTCGGCAAGGCGGGCCCGAAGGGCATCTACCACGAGACCCGCGCCGACGACCTCGTCGTGAAGGCGATCCGGGAGCTGCTGCGCCGCAACCCGGACCTGGACCCCAAGAAGATCGACGAGGTCGCCATCGCCGCGACCACGCAGATCGGCGACCAGGGCCTGACGCTGGGCCGCACGGCCGGCATCCTCGCGGGCCTCCCGCAGTCCGTCCCGGGCTACTCCATCGACCGCATGTGCGCCGGCGCGCTGACCGCCGTGACCGCCGTCGCGGGCGGTGTGGCCTTCGGTGCGTACGACGTCGCCCTCGCCGGCGGTGTCGAGCACATGGGCCGCCACCCCATGGGCGAGGGCGTGGACCCGAACCCGCGCTTCGTCTCCGAGAAGCTGGTCGACGAGTCCGCCCTGTTCATGGGCATGACCGCCGAGAACCTGCACGACCGGTACCCGACGATCACCAAGCTCCGCGCCGACGAGTACGCCGTGCGCTCGCAGGAGAAGGCCGCCAAGGCGTACGCCGACGGCAAGATCCAGCAGGACCTGGTCCCGATCTCGGTGCGCAACACCAACGAGGCGGTCGGTGAGACGGGCTGGGGCCTGGTCACCTCCGACGAGCCGATGCGCCCGGGCACCACGCTGGAGAACCTGGCCGGCCTGAAGACCCCGTTCCGTACGCACGGCCGGGTCACCGCGGGCAACGCCGCCGGTCTCAACGACGGCGCCACCGCCGCGATCATCGCGTCCGAGGACTTCGCCCGGGAGAACAACCTCCCGGTCAAGATGCGCCTCGTCTCCTACGCCTTCGCCGGCGTGGAGCCGGAGGTCATGGGCTACGGCCCGATCCCGGCCACCGAGAAGGCCCTCGCCCAGGCCGGCCTGTCCATCGAGGACATAGGCCTGTTCGAGATCAACGAGGCCTTCGCCGTCCAGGTGCTGGCCTTCCTGGAGCACTACGGCATCGCCGACGACGACGCCCGCGTGAACCAGTACGGCGGCGCGATCGCCTTCGGCCACCCGCTGGCCTCCTCGGGCGTCCGCCTGATGACGCAGCTGGCCCGCCAGTTCGAGGAGCAGCCGCACGTCCGCTACGGCCTGACCACGATGTGCGTCGGCTTCGGCATGGGCGCCACGGTCATCTGGGAGAACCCGAACTTCGACGCCGAGGGAGACTCCAAGTGAGCACCACCGCTGAGCTCCTGAAGGGCGCGGCCGAGCTGTTCCCGGACGAGGTCGTCACGTCCGCGCACGTCCGCCACCTGGACCTGCCGTTCGGCGCCGGGCGCTTCGCGCTCATCACGCTGGACAACGGCTTCGACCACACCAAGCCGACCACCTTCGGCCCGCAGTCGCTGGCCAACCTGAACGCGGCGATCGACCAGGTCGAGCAGGAGGCCCTCGCGGGCTCCGTCGTCGGCGTGGGCATCACCGGCAAGCCGTTCATCTTCGCCGTCGGCGCCGACCTCAAGGGCGTCGAGCTGCTGAAGAAGCACGACGAGGCGCTCGCCATCGGCAAGGGCGGCCACGACGTCTTCAAGCGCCTCTCCGCGCTGGCCGTCCCCACCTTCGCGTACTACAACGGCGCGGCGATGGGCGGCGGTGTCGAGGTCGGCCTGCACTGCTCGTACCGCACCGTCTCGAAGGCCATCCCGGCCTTCTCGCTGCCCGAGGTCTTCCTCGGCCTGGTTCCGGGCTGGGGCGGCTGCGCCATCCTCCCGAACCTGATCGGCGCGGAGCGCGCGGTCTCGGTCATCATCGAGAACTCGCTGAACCAGAACCGCCAGCTCAAGGGCAAGCAGGTCTTCGAGCTCGGGATCGCCGACGCGATCTTCGAGGGTGCGGACTTCCTGGAGCAGTCCCTGATCTGGACCGCGAAGGTCCTGAAGGGCGAGACCGAGGTCGTACGTGCCGAGGTCGAGCGCGGCGAGGCCTGGGACGCGGCCGTCGCCAAGGGCCGCGCCATCGCGGACTCCAAGGTGCACGGCGCCGCTCCGGCCGCCTACCGCGCGCTGGACATCATCGCCGCGGCCAAGGACGGCGACCTCCAGGCCGGCTTCGACGCCGAGGACAAGGCCCTGGCCGACCTCATCATGGGCGGCGAGCTGCGTTCGGGCATCTACGCCTTCAACCTGGTCCAGAAGCGCGGCAAGCGCCCGGCCGGTGCCCCGGACAAGTCCCTGGCCCGTCCGGTCACCAAGGTCGGCGTGGTCGGCGCGGGCCTGATGGCCTCGCAGCTGGCGCTGCTGTTCCTGCGCCGCCTGGAGGTGCCGGTGGTCCTCACCGACATCGACCAGGAGCGCGTGGACAAGGGTGTGGGCTACGTCCACGCCGAGATCCAGAAGCTGCTCGGCAAGGGCCGGATCAACCAGGACAAGGCCAACCGCCTGACCGCCCTGGTCACCGGTGTCCTGGACAAGGCCGAGGGCTTCGCGGACGCGGACTTCATCATCGAGGCCGTGTTCGAGGAGATGTCCGTCAAGCAGAAGGTGTTCGCGGAGGTCGAGGCGGTCGCCCCGGCGCACGCGATCCTCGCCACCAACACCTCCTCGCTGTCGGTGTCGGAGATGGCCTCCAAGCTCCAGCACCCGGAGCGCGTGGTCGGCTTCCACTTCTTCAACCCGGTCGCGATCCTCCCGCTGCTGGAGATCGTCCGCGGTGAGCAGACCGACGACGCCTCGCTGGCCACGGCCTTCGGTGTCGCCAAGAAGCTGAAGAAGACCGCCGTGCTGACGAAGGACGCCCCGGCGTTCGTCGTGAACCGCATCCTGACCCGCTTCATGGGCGAGATCCAGAACGTCATCGACGAGGGCACCCCGGTGGCCACGGCGGAGAAGGCCATCGAGCCGCTCGGCCTGCCGATGTCCCCGCTGGTGCTGCTGGAGCTCGTCGGTCCGGCGATCGGCCTGCACGTGTCCGAGACGCTGAACCGTTCCTTCCCGGAGCGCTTCACCGTGTCGCCGAACCTCAAGCGCGTGGTCGAGGCCGGCAAGCGCGGCTTCTACGTCTACTCCGCGGAGAACGGCTTCAAGCCGGAGCTGGACCCCGAGGTCGCCGCCCTCCTGGTGCAGGGCGACTCCGTCCTGACGGAGGAGCAGGTCCGCGACCGCGTCCTGGATGCGGTGGCGCAGGAGATCGGCCTGATGCTGGAGGAGGGTGTCGTGGCCGAGGCCCAGGACATCGACCTCTGCCTCATCACCGGTGCGGGCTGGCCCTTCCACCTGGGCGGCATCACCCCGTACCTGGACCGTGAGGGCGTCTCGGAGCGGGTGAACGGCAAGAAGTTCCTCGCCCCGGGTGTCGCGAGCGTCCCGGCGTAACGCGACACGGAACGAAAGGAAGGCCCCGTCCGCACCCGGTGCGGACGGGGCCTTCCCCTTTTCCGGGGTTCACCTGCGGCCGAGCCTGCCGCTCTTGACCAGGCGCTGCGCGGCCGGCGAGGCCGGGTTGAGGGTGAGCGCCTGCCGGGCGGCCCGGCGGCGCAGGTCGTCACCCTGCTTGCCGAGCTTCGCCGCGGTCTCGGCGATCCGCAGCCAGACCAGGGCGCGGCCGCTGTCCGCGGAGATCCGGGCGGCCCGCTCGATCGCCCGTACGGCCTGGTCGTTCTCCTTGCGGCGGATGTGGGCCTGGGCCATGCCGAGGAGCAGGTCGAGGTTCTCGTGCTCGGTGAGCAGCCGGGCGCCGACCTCCAGGATGCCCTGGTCGTCCTTGGCCTCGACGAGCGAGGCGAACCCGCTCAGCGAGATGTCGGTGACGGGGCCCTCGTCCGGCTCACCGCGCTCCCCGGTGCCGCGCAGGGTCCAGCCCAGGCCGCGCCGCCACTTCCAGGTGCGCGGGCCCGGCAGTTCCAGGCGGGTGCGGGTGCGCTCGTTGAAGTGCATGGACAGCTCGGGGCGGGCGTCCCATCCGTCGACGGCGGCCGCGACGTACTCCTCGGCGACCGGGCGCAGGAAGGCGTACCGCTTGGGCTGCATGCAGTAGCCGACGGCCTGGACGTACGGGGTGACCTCCGCCCGGATGTGCCCGGCGTCCAGGATCCGGTCGGCGGGGGCGGCCGTCGCCGCGTCGAGGTCGGGGACCAGGGCGTGGGTGAGGGTGGCGGGGATGCGGTTGCTGTTGGCGTAGGGCCGCATCCGCCGGATCACCTCCAGCGCGCCGATCTGGGCGACGGGGATCCCGTACAGGGCGCGGGCGGTGAACAGGCCGGTGGAGAAGCAGCCGATCACCCGGTGGGGGCGCAGGTACGCGAAGACGGTCTCGGCGAGGACCGGGACGTCCAGGACGAGGAAGGGGACCCCGGACTCCCGGGCCGCTTCGGCGAGCGTGTCGGCGAGGCTGGAGGGGGCGCTGGGGTGCGGTTTGAAGACGACGGAGGTGTGGCCGAGCCGTACGGCGTGCTCGAACATGCGCCGGTGCAGCTCCTCTTCCTCCTCCTCGGTGAGGATGCCGAGGGGGGAGAGGTACTGGCCGAGGAGGAGCGCGGTCCCGGAGCCGTTCCCGGTCATCTGCGGCGGGATCACCCGGTCCAGGATCGGACGGCACTCCTCGGTGAGCTCCGCCATCAGCGCGAGGACGGCCTCGGTGCGCACGGGTTCGGAGGGGATCCCGTACTCCGTGAGGAGCATGGGCAGCAGGGTGGGGATCAGGTCGAGGTAGAGGACCTTCCCGATCCGGCCGTGGATGGGGCGGGGCAGGTCGTTGCGGGTGGGGCCGTAGCTCATCACCCCGTCGGCGTACACGGCGAGGCTGGCGTCGGAGAAGATCTTGCAGAGCGTCTGGGCGGGCTTGACCTGGATGGACTCGACGACGAGGTCCAGGGGGCCGGGCCGGATGCCCATCTTCTCCCCCATGACGGTGCGCCAGAGGGGGGCGTCCTCGTCGCGGGGGCCCCACAGCGAGGGGTGGAACGGGTAGATGAGGTCGTTCCAGTAGACGACGCGGTGGAAGCGCGCGAGGACGGCGGCCGAGCCGGGCATGCGGTGCAGCGGGGTGGCGACCTCGGGGATGTCGACGTTGTTGCAGACGAGCAGGATCCGCTCGCGGTCGTCCCGGCCGAACTGGCCGGCGTCGATGGCGGCGGCCACCGTCATGGCGCCGTAGAGGGTGGAGGCGGCGAATATCCGGGTCATCGGGCGGCGGCGCCCTGGTGCTGGGACATCAGTGCCCTGAGCTTGTTCACGCGTGCGGAGTCCATTCCTGCCAGGGTGCCTTCCAGGATGTCCTGGGGAAGGGCGAGGAGCATCTGCGCGCTGCGTTCCAGGAGCAGGCCCCGGGTGAGTTCGTCGTAGTCCCCGGCGCGGTTCAGGTGAATGACGATGAGCGCGCACAGAGTTCGCATGGCCTTGAACGACAGTTCATATCCGCGCGGGTGGCGGCCGAGCTCGTCGAAAACAAGCCGGAAGGCCGGAAGGAAGTCGAGCTGGCGTTCGTCCGGGATCCTGGTGAGGGAAGTGGACACATCACGGCGGTAGAAGACGCCGTGGAGGTCGACCACTCCGAAGGAGCGCGTCCGCAGGTGCAGCTGGTAGAACCAGTGCCGGTCCTCGGCGGTCCGCAGGCTCTCCTCGAAGAACAGCGCTCCCGCCGCGCGCAGCCGCTCGCGGTCGTAGATGCCGGCCCATACCGAGGGGTAGTCGATGAAGGTGGAGGCGTCCACCGGGCCCATGTAGTCCAGGGGATCGAGCGGAAGGGCCCTCGGGGCGAGCGGGGGCATATGGATCTTGCGTTTCCTCCCGTAGACCCGGACATGGCCGGTGCGCAGGAAATCGACGCCCGACTGGCTCATCCAGCCGACCAGTTCCGCGAGATATCCGGGGGCATACCAGTCATCCCCGTCGAGAAACGTGAAAAAACGCCCCCGGGCCGCCGCGAGACCGATGTTGCGGGTGGCGGATATCCCCATGTTCCGCTCATTGCGGATGAGTACGGCGCCGGGAATCCCGGGGACCGCCTCGCGCAGGATCTCTGATGTCCCGTCAACGGACGCGTCGTCCACGACGATGAACTCGAAGTCCTCCCGGGCATTCAGGGCCAGGGACTTCAGCGTCGTCCGGCAGAAGTCGCGGACGTCACACATCGCGACGATTACCGAAAGGGTCACCATGGTCGGCTCTCACCTTCTCCCCATTCACCGACACCGCGCCATCATGTCAGAGCCTCCCGGAGAACCCGAACGGCGCTTGGGGTGTGACGTACAACTCCCCGGGCGGTCGAGGCCTATTCGTGACACGTAAGGCTCGGGTAAGGATGTAAGGTCTAACGGGCCGCGCGGCCATCCCGCCCGTGTCCGCCCCCAGCCGCGGCCCCGCCGACAGCAGTTGGGCTTCGCCGACCGACCGGGAATCCACCAGTGCGCATCCACGTGCTCGCAGACTCCGACACCCGCTGGAAATGGGGTGCGGGGCTGGCGGTGGGCCTGGCGCCGGGCAGCGAGGTCCACGCGCACATGCTGCGCGGCCGGAGCACGCCGACCGCGCGCCAGCTGGCGGAGGTCGGCATCACCCCCTCCTCGATCACCGAGTCCACGCTCGCCGAGTTCGCGGCCACCCCCGCGCTCGACACGGCGGACCTGATCATCCTGGGCACCGTCGGCGGCGCCACCCACGCCGCCCTGCACGCGCTGGCCCGCCGCTTCGCCGGGGCCCCGCGCCGGCCGATCCTGATGACCGGCTACGTCGGCGTGGTCTACGAGAAGATGGCCGACGGGCTCCTGCTGCGCGCCGGCGCCGATATCGTCCTCGCCAACAGCCCTTTCGACCGGCGCCGTTTCACCGACGTGTACGAACCGCTCGGAATTCCCGCCTCCAGCATCGTCCAGACCGCGCTCCCCTTTCTCGACCAGCGGCCCTACGACCCCACCCGGACTTTCGCCGAGCATCCTTATACGGTGTGCTTCGCCGTCCAGCCCTCGGTACCCGCCGACCGGGCCGGCCGGCTCTACATGCTGCGCCGCGCGATATCCCACGCCCGGCTGCGCCCGGGGCGCGACGTCCTCATCAAACTCCGCAGCAGGCCGGGAGAGGCGACCACCCATGTCGAGGCGTTCCACTACCAGGTCCTCGCGGAACAGCTGGACGAACCGCTGCCGCCCAATCTGCATTTCGTCTACGGCAACATGTCACAGACCCTCGACCGCACCGATCTCCTGGTGACGGTCAGTTCCACGGCCGCCCTCGAATCGATGCACCGGGGAATGCCGACCGTCATCCTGAGCGATCTCGGGGTGCGGGAGATCCACGGGAACCACTACTTCACCGGCTCCGGCTGCGTCACCGACTGGACCGCCATAGACGAGGGCGCCGCCCCGATCGCGCACGAATCGTGGACGGTCGACCAGGGAATCCGCGCCACCGACCCGTATCGCGAACTCCGGGACCGGATCGTCGCATTGCGCGGCCGCCCGCTGCCGCCCGTCTCCCCCTATTACACGGCGGAGAGCGCGCCCGAATACGTCGGTACGCTGTTGCGCCGCCGGGGCCTCGATCCCGACGGCTCCCCCGGCGCGGGCGCCGTCGCGGCCCGCTCCCGCGGCCCGATGCGGCGCACCTCGCGGCGCATGCTGAAGGTCGCCTACCAGTTCGGGGTCCAGCGCGTGGCCCCGAAGATCCAGCAGTGGGGCGGCGTGTGAACACCCCCCGTACGAGCACCCCCGCCCCCGCACCCTTCCAGGAGAGCAGCCCCGTGAACGTCACCGCCGTCATACCCGCCCGGGGCGGCTCCAAGGGCATCCCCGGCAAGAACACCGCCGAGGTCGGCGGGGTCCCGCTCGTGGCCCGCGCCGTCCGCGCCTGCCTGGGCGCCGCGCAGGTGACCCGGGTCGCCGTCTCCACCGACGACGCGGCGATCGCCCGCGCCGCCCGGGAGGCCGGGGCCGAGGTCGTGGACCGGCCGGCCGAGCTGGGCTCGGACCGGGCCTCCAGCGAGTCCGCGCTGCTGCACGCGCTGGACGCGCTGGAGGAACGTCACGCCGCGCCCGTGGACGTCCTGGTCTTCGTCCAGTGCACCAGCCCCTTCATCACCTCCGAGGAGGTGGACGAGGCCGTCCTGGCCATCGTCCGCGACGGCGCCGACTCCGCCTTCACCGCCGTGCCCTTCCACGGCTTCCTGTGGACCGCCGACCCCGACGGCGGACCCGGCCACCGGGCGCACGGCGTCAACCACGACAGCGCGGTCCGGCTGCGCCGCCAGGACCGTACGCCCGAATACCTGGAGTCGGGCGCCGTCTACGCGATGCGCGCCGAGGGCTTCCGCCGCAGCGGCCACCGCTTCTTCGGCCGCACCCAGCTCGTCCCCACGGCCCCCGAGCGGGCCATCGAGCTCGACGAACCCGGCGACCTCGACCGGGCCCGGGCCCTGGCCCCCCTCCTGGACCCCCCGCAGACTTCGGCGAACCCCTCGCCGCGACCCCCGCAGTACCCCGGAAAGGAACTCTGAACAGTGGTGCACAGCAACCGGATCCGCCGCATCGGAAACAGGGAGGTCGGCGCCGGCCGGCCCACCTATGTGATCGGCGAGATCGGGATCAACCACAACGGTGAGCTCGACAACGCCATCGCGCTCATCGACGCGGCCGCCGACGCGGGCTGTGACGCGGTGAAGTTCCAGAAGCGCACCCCCGAGATATGCACCCCCCGCGACCAGTGGGACATCGAACGGGACACCCCCTGGGGGCGGATGACGTACATCGACTACCGCCACCGGGTCGAGTTCGGCGAGGACGAGTACCGGGCCATCGACGAGCACTGCGCCGAGCGCGGCATCGACTGGTTCGCCTCCCCGTGGGACACCGAGGCCGTCACCTTCCTGGAGAAGTTCGGCGTGCCCGCGCACAAGGTGGCCTCCGCCTCCCTGACCGACGACGAACTGCTCCTGGCGCTGCGCGCCACGGGCAAGACGGTCATCCTGTCCACCGGCATGTCCACCCCGCAGCAGATCCGGCACGCCGTGGAGGTGCTGGGCAGCGAGAACATCGTCCTGCTGCACGCCACCTCCACCTACCCGGCCAAGGCCGAGGAGCTGAACCTGCGGGTGATCAACAGCCTGGAGGCGGCCTACCCCAACGTGCCCGTGGGCTACTCGGGCCACGAGACGGGCCTGCAGACCACCGTGGCCGCCGTCGCCATGGGCGCCTGCGCCGTCGAGCGGCACATCACCCTCGACCGCGCGATGTGGGGCTCCGACCAGGCCGCCTCCGTCGAGCCGGGCGGCCTCGCCCGTCTGGTCCGCGACATCCGCACCATCGAGACCGCCCTCGGCGACGGGGTCAAGAAGGTCTACGAGTCCGAGCTCGGCCCGATGAAGAAGCTCCGCCGCGTCCCGGGCACCCTCGCCGCCGAGGGCGTGACGACCTCGGCATGAGCGACACCCTCGCCCTGGTGGAGAGCCCGGCTCAACTACTGAATGTCCTGGAGTGGGCGCACGTCCACCCGGGCGAGGCAGCGTCCCTCACCATCGCCGTGCTCCAGCCGGTGGACCCGCGCTCGCGCGCCCAGGTCCGCCGGCTGTGCCGGTACGCCTCGCAGGCCAAGGTGGTGTGGCGGCGCTACGAGGTGCGCGCGGGCTACCTCGGGCGGGCCGGTGAGCTCGTACGCCTGGGCCGTGCGGTCGCGGCGGCCCGCAGGCTGGTGATCGGGGACCTGTTCTCCCGGACCATCCAGCTGCTGCTGCCGCGCTCGCGGGCCCGCGAGGTGGTCGTCGTCGACGACGGCACCGCCACCACCGAGCTGGTGGCGCTGCTGACGAGCGGACGGCAGCTGACCCGCTGGCACCAGGGGGACGCCAAGTCCGCCAAGGGCGGCCCGGTGAACCGGTGGCTGGCCCGCGAGGAGCTGGAGCGGTCCGTCTTCTTCACCTGCATGCCGGTGTCCGCGCCGCCGGGTGCCGAGGTGCGGCCCAACGAGTACGCCTGGAGCCGGGCCACCTTCGGCCCGGCGCGGCCCCGTCCCGGGGCGGACCTGGCGGGCAGTTCCCTGGTGGAGACCGGGGTCATCGACGAGGACCGGTACATCGAGGCCGTCGGCTGGATCGCCCGCACCCGGGCGGCCGGCCGCTACCTGGCGCACCGCCGGGAGAGCACGGCCAAGCTGGAGCGGATCGCCGGGCTGACGGGCATGGAGATCGTCCACCCCGAACTGCCGCTGGAGCTGACCGCGCTGACCGAGCCCATAGGCCTGTCCCTGCTGACCTTCGCGTCCACCATCGCCTACACCCTGCCGATCGTGCTGCGCGGTGCGCCGGTGCGGGTGGAGCTGTGCGAGATCGACGACGCCTGGATCACCCCCGACACGGCGGCCCGCTCGGTGGACTTCCTGCGGCGCATCTCCAGCCTGGCGATCGCCCGCCACGGCCTGTCCAGCATCCCCCCGCAGGGGCGGCGCCGGGCCGGCGGCCTCTCAGAAGCGCTGCCAGCGTCCCAGTGAGAGGCCGGAGGCGTCCTTCTGCCGGCTGACCAGCAGCTCACCACGGGCGCTGATCGAGGCGATGACGACGAGCCCGTGGGCGTCGACGGCCAGGGCCGGCGAGTCCAGGCCCTCCTCGCCGATCTCGGTCCACCACAGCCCGGCCGCCTCGTTCTCCGTCGGGTACGCGGCCAGGGCGGTCCGGCCGCCGACGGCGCGGTGGGCCAGCACCGTGCAGTCGTACCCCTCGACCCACGCGCGGACGGCGGCCACCGCCCCGTACGCCGGACCGCCGCCCAGGGCCATCACCCCGGCGCCCTCCCGGTAGGCGAACACCCCGCTGCCGTCGGCCGCGTGCCAGAAGTGGGTGACGCGGCCCGGGGCGGTCTCCAGGGTGCCCACCGACCCGTCGCAGGCCAGGTACGGGACGTTCTCGCCCTTCTCCATCGGGCCGCCCGGGCCCCTCTGGGCCCAGAAGGTGAGCCCCTTCTCGCCCGGGGCGGCGAACCGGACGCGGCCGTCGGCACCGGAGGAGGCGCAGCCGGCCTCGAAGGTCATGCTGCCCCGCAGGTCCTGCCACCGGCCCCAGTCGCCCTTCGCGTCCTGGCGTTTGACGTGGATGCCGCGCCCGTTGTTGCGGACGAAGACGTGGGGTGCGCCGTGGGCGTCCACCGCCACGGCCGGCGGGCCGCCGCGCAGCGACATCTCGACGTTGTGGTAAAGGGTGCCGAGGGATTCCCAGGGGCTGATCGGCCGGCCGGTCTGGTACTGCACGGCGTGGTGGTAGGTGAGGGTCTCGGCGCCGTCGGGGCCCTCAGCGCGGTGGCGGCGCCGGGCCGCGAAGTGGGCGTACCCGTCGGGTCCCTGACCCACCGACACGTCGCTCAGCCCGTCGGCGGGGAAGAGGTCGGGGCCGCTCCAGCCGGGGCCGCCGGGGAACTCCTCGGTCCAGCGCAGCAGTCCGCTCCCGGTGCGCGCGTACGCCGTGAGCCGGCCGTCCTTGCCGGCGAGGACCCAGCGTCCGGCCACGGGGCCCAGGGCCACGGAGTCGCGGTCACGGGCGGGGGCCCGGCCGGCTTCGGCGGAGCGCCGGGGCGATTTGTTCGGACTGCGTCTGGATCGCGTCGCCATGGACCGAAAGCAACCCTTCCGCTTCACCGTTCGAACAGAAGCAGGATACCCCGGGGGTCATCTGACGGGGTCCTGCGTCTATGTTGGAGCCCGCGCGCTCCCCCGCCGCGCTCCCCCGCCACCCGTTCGGAAGGACCGGTCCCCGGGCATGACTTCAGACGCCGCTGCCACCGACACCGACACCGACACCGCCCCGGCCACGCCGGAGCCCGTCGCGGCCCCGGCCCGTTCGCGCGCGAGCCGGATCCGGCGGGGGCTGGCCTGGACGGCGGCCGTGCTGGTCCTCGGCTCGGCCGGAGCCGGCTGGTGGGTCTACAGCCACCTCGAGGGGAACATCGACAGCGTCGACCTGGACCGGGCGATCGGCACGGACAACCGGCCGCCGAAGGTGGTGGAGAAGGCCCAGAACGTCCTGGTGCTCGGCTCCGACTCGCGGGCCGGGGCCAACGCCGAGCTCGACCACGGCAAGGTCAGCGGAGCCCGTTCCGACACGGCGATGCTGGTGCACATACCCGAGGGCCGGTCCCGGGCCACCGCGGTGAGCATCCCCCGCGACACCCTGATCACCCGGCCCGAGTGCAAGGACGGGGACGGAAAGACCGTGCCCGGGGCGGAGCGGGTCATGTTCAACTCGGTCTACTCGGTGGCCGGCCCGGCCTGCGTGGTCAAGACCGTCGAGCAGCTCTCCGGGATCCGCGTGGACCACTTCGTGGAGGTGGACTTCGCCGGCTTCAAGGGCCTGGTGGACGCCCTCGGCGGGGTCACCGTCACCCTCGACGAGCCGATGACGGGCGCGAAGGGCGGCCTCAAGCTCGACGCGGGCACGCACCGGCTCAACGGCACGGACTCGCTGAAGTTCGTCCGCACCCGCTACGGCTACGGCGACGGCAGCGACCTCGGACGCATAGGCCTCCAGCAGCAGTTCATGCTCGCCCTGCTCTCCGAGATCAAGAAGCAGGACGCCCTCGGCAACCCGGCCCGGCTCTACAAGCTGGCCGACGCCGGGACCAAGTCCCTGACCACCGACTCCGACCTGGCCTCGCTCAGCGCGCTGGCCGACTTCGCGCAGAGCATGAAGGGCGTGGACCCGTCCACGATGGAGACCATCATGCTGCCGGTGGCCTACGACAAGGTGGACCCGAACCGGGTCGTCATCGCGCAGGAGCAGGCCTCCCAGCTGTGGGAGGCCCTGCGGACCGACCAGAAGGTGCCCGCCTCGGCGAAGGACTCCCCCGCCAAGGGCGGCGGCGGCAAGGGCGCCAAGTCCAAGTCCCCGGCGCCCTCGCCGTCCCCGTCGGCCTAGCCTTCCGCGCTCCTCAGAACTCGGCGTCCCGTCCCGCCTGGGCGAGGCGGCTCTTACGGATGCCGTACAGGAAGTAGACGACGAAGCCGATCACCATCCAGGCCCCGAAGCGGACCCAGGTCTCGGCGGGCAGGTTGAGCATCAGCCAGAGCGAGGCCCCCATCGACAGGATCGGGATCACCGGCACCCACGGGGTGCGGAAGGACCGGTGCAGGTCGGGGCGGGTCTTGCGGAGGATGATGACACCAAGGGCGACGATGACGAAGGCGAACAGGGTGCCGATGTTGACCAGTTCCGCCAGCTTCTCCAGCGGGATGAACCCTGCGATGACGGCGATGATCACGCCGAGGAGCATCGTGGCCCGGTAGGGGGTACGGAACTTCGGGTGGGTGACGGAGAACAGGCGCGGCAGCAGCCCGTCACGGCTCATCGCGAAGAACACGCGGGTCTGTCCCAGCAGCAGGATCATGGACACCGTGATGAGGCCGACGGCGGCACCGAGGCTGATGGCACCGGAGAAGAAGGGCTGGTCCACGGCCCGGAAGGCCTCGGCCAGCGGAGCGGACGGCGACATCTCCTTGTAGTACTGCATGCCGGTGACGATGATCGTGACGGCGACGTACAGCAGGGTGCAGATGAACAGCGAGCCCAGGATGCCGCGCGGCATGTCCCGTTGGGGGTTCTTGGTCTCCTCCGCCGCGGTGGCCACCACGTCGAAGCCGATGAAGGCGAAGAAGACGAGGGAGGCCGCGGTGAAGATGCCCATGACGCCGAAGTTGGTGGGCGTGTAGCCGAACATCAGCTGCACCAGCGGCGCCGTCGCCCAGCCCCCTCCGCCGGTCTGTGGCTCGGCGTGCGGGATGAACGGCGAGTAGTTGTCGGCCTTGATGAAGAACGCGCCCGCGACGATGACCAGCAGCACCACGGTCACCTTGACCGCGACGACGATCGCGGTGATCCGGGCCGACAGTTTGGTCCCGACGACGAGGATCGCGGTCAGCACCAGGACCAGCAGGAACGCCAGGAGGTCGAAGCTGCCGCCCTCGTCGCGCCCGGTGAGGGCGACGGGCATGTCCCAGCCGAGGTTGGTGTGCATGAGGTGGCGTACGTACCCGGACCAGCCCACGGCCACCACCGCGGTGCCCAGGGCGAATTCGAGGACCAGGTCCCAGCCGATGATCCAGGCGGGCAGCTCCCCGATGGAGGCGTACGCGAAGGTGTAGGCCGAGCCCGCCACCGGGACGGTGGACGCGAACTCGGCGTAGCAGAGGGCCGCGAGGGCACAGACGACGCCCGCGACCACGAAGGAGAGGGCGGTGGCGGGTCCGGCGTTGTTGCGGGCGGCGATGCCCGTGAGGACGAAGATGCCGGTACCGATGATGACGCCCACGCCGAAGACGGTCAGGTCCCAGGCGGAGAGGGATTTGCGGAGCGCGTGCTCCGGCTCCTCCGTGTCACGGATGGACTGTTCCACCGTCTTGGTACGGAAAGGGCTGTTGAGATCCGAGCTCACCGACGCACCTCCCAAGAAGTACGCGAACGGGCCGGGAGGCCCACCCTTCAAGGGTGATCTCCCGGCCCGTGTGGTGCAACCGCGCGATCCGGCCGCCGTGCGGCTAGTCGACGGTGGCGGCCGGCTCGCTCTCGAAACGCCCGTCCAGCTTGGCCACCAGGCCGGTGACCTGACGGGCGATGTCCGGGGCGGTCAGACCGATCTCGGCCATGATCTCCTTGCGGAGCGCGTGGTCGAGGAACCGCTGCGGGATTCCGAAGTCACGCAGCGGTACGTCCACTCCCGCGTCCCGCAGGGCCTGCGCGACGGCGGCGCCGACACCGCCGGTGCGGCCGTTGTCCTCGACGGTGACGACGACCCGGTGCCGGTCGGCCAGCGGGGCCATGGCCTCGTCGACCGGCTTGACCCAGCGGGGGTCGACCACGGTGGTGGAGATGCCCTGCTTGTCGAGCAGGTCGGCGATCTCCAGGCACATCGGGGCGAGCGCGCCGACCGAGACGAGCAGGACGTCCGGACGGGTGACCTCGGGGGCCGGCAGGCGCAGCACGTCCATGCCGCCGACCTTGCCGACGGCCGGGACGGCCGGGCCGACGACGCCCTTGGAGTAGCGCACGACGGTCGGGGCGTCCTTGACCTCGACGGCCTCACGGAGCTGGGCGCGCAGCTGCTCGGCGTCGCGCGGGGCCGCCAGGCGCAGGCCGGGGACGACCTGGAGGATGGACATGTCCCACATGCCGTTGTGGGAGGCGCCGTCGTCGCCGGTGACACCGGCGCGGTCCAGGACGAAGGTGACCCCGCACTTGTGCAGGGCGACGTCCATGAGGACCTGGTCGAAGGCGCGGTTGAGGAAGGTCGCGTAGACGGCGAAAACCGGGTGGACGCCGCCGGTGGCCAGGCCCGCGGCCGAGGTGGCGCCGTGCTGCTCAGCGATGCCGACGTCGTAGATCCGGTCCGGGAAGGCCTCGGCGAACTTGTTGAGGCCGACCGGGTGGAGCATGGCGGCGGTGATGCCGACGATGTCCGGGCGCTCGTGGCCGAGCTTGACCATCTCGTCGGCGAAGACGGAGGTCCAGCTGGCGGCAGCGGTCTTGACCGGCAGGCCGGTGTCCGGGTGGATCACGCCGACCGCGTGGAAGCGGTCTGCCTCGTGCTCCAGGGCCGGGGTGTAGCCGCGGCCCTTCTGGGTGAGGCAGTGCACGATGACCGGCCCGCTGAAGCGCTTGGCGCGCGTCAGGGCGGACTCCAGGGCCTCGATGTCGTGGCCGTCGATGGGGCCGATGTACTTCAGGCCGAGGTCCTCGAACATGCCCTGCGGGGCGATGAAGTCCTTGAGGCCCTTCTTGGCGCCGTGCAGGGTCTCGAAGAGCGGCTTCCCGACGACGGGGGTGCGCTCCAGGATCTCCTTGCCGCGGGCCAGGAAGCGCTCGTAGCCGTCCGTGGTGCGCAGGGTGGCCAGGTGGTTCGCGAGGCCGCCGATGGTGGGGCCGTAGGAGCGCTCGTTGTCGTTGACGACGATGACGAGCGGACGGTCCTTGGCGGCGGCGATGTTGTTCAGCGCCTCCCAGGCCATACCGCCGGTCAGAGCGCCGTCGCCGATGACGGCGGCGACGTGGTGGTCCTCGCGGCCGAGGACCTCGTTGGCCTTGGCGAGGCCGTCGGCCCAGCCGAGGACCGTCGAGGCGTGCGAGTTCTCGATCACGTCGTGGTCGGACTCGGCGCGCGAGGGGTAGCCGGAGAGGCCGCCCTTCGAGCGCAGGCCGGCGAAGTCCTGGCGGCCGGTGAGCAGCTTGTGGACGTAGGCCTGGTGCCCGGTGTCGAAGAGGACCTTGTCCTTCGGCGATTCGAAGACCCGGTGCAGGGCGATCGTCAGTTCGACCACGCCGAGGTTGGGGCCGAGGTGCCCGCCGGTCTTGGAGACGGCATCGACCAGGAAGGACCTGATCTCGGCGGCGAGCTGGATCAGCTCCTCCTGGCTGAGCCGGTCCAGATCGCGCGGTCCCTTGATGCGGGTCAGCAGCACCCGTGCCTCCTTGCAGTTGCTGGCTGGTCTGTCGAGTCTAATGTTCCGCTCGCGCGCGGAATCATCGGGCGGTGCCGGGAGGGGTACACCCTTTGTCATACCTGTACACCTCACGGCGCGGTCACACCTCCCAAACGGACGTATGACCGCACATCCGTACGTACATATGTACGCACAGGTGCCCGGTGCCACACGGAGTGGCACCGGGCACTGTGACGGGTCTTACCGTCCGGGTGACGCCCCGGGCGCGCGGTCAGGCGCGTCCGGCCGTCTTCTGGGTCTTGCGGGTGACCGAGTCGATGACCACGGTGGCGAGCAGGACGGCACCGGTGATCATGTACTGGATCGGGGTCGCGATCCCCTCCAGGGCCAGACCGTACTGGATGGAGGTGATGACCATGACGCCGAGGAGGGCGTTCCAGGTCCGGCCGCGGCCGCCGAAGAGGCTGGTGCCGCCGATGACGGCCGCCGCGATGACGTTCATCAGCAGGTCGCCGGCGCCGGCGCTCTGGTTGGCCGCCGCGATCTTGGAGGCCCAGAAGAGCCCGCCGATGGCGGCGAAGGTGCCGGCGATGGCGAAGACGGCGATGCGGATGCCGTTGACGTTGATGCCGGCGCGGCGGGAGGCCTCGACGCTGCCGCCGAGGGCGAAGACGTTGCGGCCGAAGGTGGTGCGGCGCAGCACGAAGTCCGTGCCGACCAGCGCCAGGACGAAGAGGACCACCGCGAGGGGCAGGCCCTTGTACTGGTTGAACACGACGGCGGGGCCGAAGGTGAAGACGGCCAGCAGGCCCGTGCGCAGCAGGACCTCGCTCAGCGGCCGCGAGGGGACCCCGGCGGCCTCCCGGCGGCGGTTGTCGGTGTAGGAGGCGAGGAAGTACGCCACCACGGCGACCGCGGCGAGGCCGTAGCCGGCGGCCACGTCCGAGAAGTAGTACGTGGTGAGCTTGCCGACCACGCCGTCGGGGTCGAGGTTGATGGTGCCGTTGCTGCCGAGGATCTGGAGCATGGCGCCGGACCAGAAGAGCAGGCCCGAGAGGGTGACCGCGAAGGCGGGGGCGCCGATCTTGGCGAAGAAGAAGCCGTGCAGTGCGCCGATCAGGGCGCCGCCGGCGACGGCGGCGAGGATCGCGAGCCATTCGTTGACGCCGTGGGTGACGGCGAGGACGGCGACGATCGCGCCCGAGACGCCGCTGACGGAGCCGACCGAGAGGTCGATCTCGCCGAGCAGCAGGACGAAGATGATGCCGACGGCCATCATGCCGGTGGCGACCATCGTGATCGCGATGTTGGAGAGGTTCTCCGGGGAGAGGAAGTTCGAATTCAGTCCCTGGAAGATGCCCCAGATGATGATCAGGCCGAGGACGACCGGGATCGAGCCCAGGTCGCCAGCCTTCATCTTGCGGCCGAACTCGCTCAGGTAGCCGGACAGGCCCTGCTCGCGCACGAGCAGGCGCGGGTCCACCGCGGGTATGGCGTCCGCCGGGGCGGCCGGGTTGGCCAGTCTGGCCACTTCCTCCGCCGCGGTGTGGTGTTCGGTGCTCACTTGCGGGCCTCCCCGGTGCGGGCCGCCCGGCGGGTCACGGCGTTGTCCGTGGCCCCGGTGATGGCGGAGATGATCTCTTCCTGCGAGGTGTCGGCGACGTTGAAGACGCCGTTGTTGCGGCCCAGGCGCAGCACCGCCACCTTGTCGGCGACGGCCTTCACGTCGGCCATGTTGTGGCTGATGAGGATGACCGCGTGGCCACGCTCGCGCAGCCGTTCGACCAGGTCGAGGACCTGGGCGGTCTGCTCGACGCCGAGGGCGGCGGTGGGCTCGTCGAGGATGACGAGCTTGGGCTCGCCCAGCATCGAGCGGGCGATCGCCACCGTCTGGCGCTGGCCGCCCGAGAGCGAGGCGATGGGGATCCGGACGCTGGGGATCCGGATGGACAGGGTGGTGAGGAGCTCGCGGGCGCGGCGCTCCATCTCCACCTCGTCGAGCACGCCGTAGCGCTTGAGCTCGCGGCCCAGGAAGAGGTTGCCGACGACGTCGATGTTGTCGCACAGCGCGAGGTCCTGGTAGACGGTCGCGATGCCGAGGTTCTGGGCGTCGTGGGGCTTGCCGATGGAGACCGGGCGGCCCTCCCACTCGATGACTCCGTCATCGATGGGGTGCACGCCGGCGATCGTCTTGACCAGCGTGGACTTGCCGGCGCCGTTGTCGCCGACCAGGGCGACGACCTCACCGGAGTGGATCTCGAGTTCTACGTCGGTCAGGGCCTGGACGGCACCGAACCGCTTCGAGACCCCTCGCAACGCCAGCACGGGCGCAGCGGACACATGAACCATCTCCTTCGCCGCCTGACCGGCGGGGATGTCGTGCAAAAGAGCAGGAGCGGGGCGGATGGGGATACGGGATACGGGATACGCAATTCCGCGGGTACGCGGATACGTGGAGCGAAAGGTGAAACGTTCCTGCCCGGCGCCCCGCGGGTGGCGGGGGTATGAGGAGCGGGGCGCCGGGCAGGGCGGGGGGCCGGGTCGCCGCGGAGGGGGCGAGGGGCCGGGGGCCTTACTTGAGGCCGAGGGTGGCGCAGGCGGCCGCGTACTTGTCGGTGCAGATCTCGTCGACCGTGTAGACCCCGTCCTTGACGACGGTGTCCTTGATGTTGGCCTTGGTCAGCGAGACGACCGGGATCAGCACGGAGGGGACACCCTTGGTGGTCGGGCTGTCGACCTTGTTGTTGATGATGTCGTCGGCCTTCTTGCCCTGGGCGAGGGCCACGGCCATCTCGGCGGCGGCCGCGGCCTCGGGGGCGTACGGCTTGTAGACGCTCATGAACTGCTCGCCCGCGACGATGCGCTGGACTCCGGCGAGTTCGGCGTCCTGGCCGGTGACCGGGGGAAGGGGGTTCAGGCCGGCCGCCTTGAGGGCGGTGATGATGCCGCCGGCCATGCCGTCGTTGGCGGAGTAGACGCCGATCACCTTGTCCTTGCCGAGCGCGGAGAGGGCGCCCGCCATGTTGGTGTTGGCGTTCTCCGGCTTCCACTCCTTGGTGTCGTACTCCTTGCCGATGGTCACCTTGCCGTCGAGGACGGAGTGCGCGCCCTTCTTGAACAGCGCGGCGTTCGGGTCGGTGACGGAGCCGTTCATCATGACGATCTGGCCGTCCTTGGCCTTGTCGCCCAGGGCCTCCAGCAGGGCCTTGCCCTGCACCTTGCCGACCTCTTCGTTGTCGAAGGAGGTGTAGGCGTCGATCGGGCCCTCCGCCAGGCGGTCGTAGGCGACGACCGGGATGCCGGCGTCCTTGGCCTTCTTGACCGAGCCCGCGATGGCCTTGGCGTCCACGGCGTCGATGATGAGGACGTTCACCTTGTTGGTGATCATCGTGTCGACCTGGGAGTTCTGCGTGGTCGCGTCCTGCTTGGCGTTCGCGTAGACCACCTGGGCCTTGCCGCCCGTGAGATCCGAGATCTTCTTCTCGATCAGCGGCTTGTCGAACTTCTCGTAGCGCGCGGTCTGGTTCTCCGGCAGGAGCAGCCCGACCTTGATCGCGTCACCGGCGGCGGCGCCGGAGGGCTTCTTCTCGCCGCCCCCAGCCTCCTTGGCACTGCCACAGGCGGCCAGCGAGACGGCCATGGCGCCGGCGGCTACGGCAACGGCGGCTCTACGCATACGCGTGTTCATGAAGTGAACCTCCCTGACGAGGCCGCAACGCTGCGGCCGAGGTGGATGTGAGTCAACCCCGGCCGCGAGTTTGCCGTCAAGGAGTGAATCCTTAACGAGATGACAACGGAGTCATCCGTTATCTAAATGAAGACACGGCGGCGGGGGCTCGCATCCCAATCCCATTTTCCGCCAAAACCGTCGAATCGCCCATTTCACTGAGTACGAGGGCGAGTGCGCCGAGTACTTCCGCACGAGCGCCCAGGGAGCCCGTCAGTACGGACAGCTGCCGGGCCGCGCTGGGGATGGCGTACCGCCCCACGGATTCCCGGATCGGCGATAGGACCAGCTCACCGGCCTCCGCCAGCGAGCCGCCGAGCACGATCCGGCTCGGGTTCAGGAGGTTGCAGAGGCTGGCCACGCCGCTGCCCACGTGCCGGCCCACGTCGGCGATGACCCGGCGGCAGCCCGGGTCGCCCTCCCGGGCCAGCTCCACCACCTTCTCCATCGTCAGCTCCGGGCCGTGGCTGCCCTGGAGCAGGGGCAGCACGTAGCGGGCGGCGGCGAAGGTCTCCAGGCAGCCGCGGTTGCCGCAGCGGCAGACCGGGCCCGACTCGTCCAGGGTGATGTGCCCGATCTCCCCGGCGGTGCCGCCGGGACCCCGGTAGATCTGCCCGTTGATCACCAGGCCGGCGCCCACACCGCTCGCCACCTTGATGTACGCCAGGTCCCTGACCCCGCGCCCGCTCCCCCACACCAGCTCGCCCAGCGCGCCGAGGTTCGCGTCGTTGTCCACGTAGACGGGCACGCCCAGGCGCCGGGAGAGCTCCTGGCGCGGATTGATCCCCGCCCAGCCCGGCAGGATCGCGGTGGAGCCGAGCGTTCCGGACTCCACGTCGATGGGGCCGGGGACGCCGAGCCCGACGCCGATGACCTTGTCACGGGCCACGTCGACCTGCTGGACCAGCCGTCCGACCAGCGCTTCCGCCCGGTCGAAGCCGTCCACCCAGGAGGCGTCCACGTCCAGCGGCTCGGATTCCTCGGCCAGCACCTGGTGCGCGAGGTTGCCGACGGCCACCCGCAGGTGGGTGTGGCCGAAATCCACGCCGATCACGATGCCCGCGTCCCCGCTGAGCGAGACGCTGCGCGCCCGCCGGCCGCCCGCCGAGGTGTCGGTGACCTCGACGGTCCCGCCCTCCTTGAGCTCCCGGACGATGTTGGAGACCGTGGCCGCCGACAGTCCGGTGGTGCGGGCGATCTCCGCCTGGGTCAGCGAACCCGCGAGGCGCACCGCCCGCACGACCCGCTCCAGATTCGCGCGATGCAGTGAGGACTGCGATCCGGGAGTCTGCACGACTCATCCACTCCTGCCCATAAGCGACGGCCATCCGTCGCCCCCCGGCCGGTCGTCACGGCTGCGTACTCCGAGACCCCGGCGTCTCTCCAACTTGTGAACCTTAAGTCGAGCCTTTGGCCCCCTCTGGCGTCAAGGGCCGGACACATGCCGAAACGGACACGACCGGCCAAAAGGATGAACACCGCCCTCCGGGATCCGTGTTACGGTCGCTGAGGCGCCGGTCCTCTGCGGCCTTCAGGCCGGACCTGGCGCCGCGTACTGACGGCGCGACGCGAGGAGGTGTTCGGGATGAGTCCCGATCGAAGTCTTCGCCGCGCTCTCGTCGGCTGACCGTTCCGTTCAGGAACGCTCCGTTTTCCCTTCTTTTCTCTCTTTTCGCATGCCCTGACTCTCCTGTCAGGCATACGTCATCCATGTCCACGGCGCACCCCGTGGCGGCTTCCGCCACCCCGCGCCGCACCATGACCACTCCACGTGACCGCGCGGCCGCGCGCTGCCCGGACGCGGTGGAGGGAGGTATTCGTCATGACCATGCTCACCCCCCGTACCCCGGCGAAGCTCGCACCGCCGGGCCGGACCCGCCGCGAGCGCAAGGCCGCCGAGCTGGAGTCCGCCACCCGCCTCGCCGGCGAGCGCCTCGCCGCCGTCAGCGCCCGCCCGGCCGCCCTGGTCCTCCAGGACGTGGACACCTCCCGCGGCGGCCTCACCCACGGCGAGGCCGTGCGCCGCCTGGGTCTGCACGGCGCCAACGTCGTCGCGCGGGAACGCGCCCCGCACTGGACGGCGCAGCTCGCGAAGGCGTTCTGGAACCCCTTCATCGGCGTCCTGGTCTTCCTGGCCGCCGTCATGTTCTGGCAGGACCCGGGCGACCCCGGCGTCCTCATCCTCTCGGTGATGGTGGCGGTCAGCGGGCTGCTGCGGTTCTGGCAGGAGTACCGTTCCGGCCGCGCCGCCGACGCCCTGAAGAAGCTCGTCACCACCACCTGCGCGGTGCGGCGCCGGGCCGGCGGCGGCTCGGTCCCGACCACGCTCGAACTCCCGATGGACCAGGTGGTCCCCGGCGACCTCGTCCGGCTGGCGGCCGGCGACCTGATCCCGGCCGACCTGCGGCTGCTCACCTCCAAGGACCTGATGGTCAGCCAGGCGGCCCTGTCCGGCGAGTCGTTGCCGGTGGCCAAGGCCGACAGCGGCGGCGCGGAGGACCTCGGCCAGCACGCGACCACCGACCCGGTGGAGGCGGACAACCTCTGCCTGATGGGGACGTCGGTCACCTCCGGCACCGCCACCGGCGTGGTCGTCGCGACCGGCACGGACACCTACTTCGGCTCCATGGCCGGCACCCTCGTCGGTGAGCGCCCGCAGACCAACTTCGACCACGGCGTGCGCAGGGTCAGCTTCCTGCTGATCCGCTTCATGCTGGTGATGGTCCCCGTCGTCTTCGTGATCAACGGCCTCACCAAGGGCGACTGGAGCGAGGCCTTCCTGTTCGGTGTCGCCGTCGCGGTGGGCCTGACGCCCGAGATGCTGCCGATGGTCGTCTCCGCCAACCTGGCGCGCGGCGCGGTGGCCATGTCCCGGCGCAAGGTCGTCGTCAAGCGGCTGGGCGCCATCCAGAACCTGGGCGCCATGGACGTGCTCTGCACGGACAAGACCGGCACCCTCACCGAGGACCGCATCGTCCTCGACCGCTACCTCGACGTGCACGGCGACGAGGACGGCGAGGTCCTGGAGTACGGCTACCTCAACGCCCACTTCCAGACCGGCCTGCGCAACCTGCTGGACCAGGCGGTCATCGACCGTGTGAACGAGGCCGAGGAGGTTGTCGTCGACGCACGGTTCACGATGGTCGACGAGATCCCCTTCGACTTCGCCCGACGGCGGATGTCCGTGGTCCTGAACCGCAACGCGATGGTCACCGGCCCCGGCCGCGCCGAGCACGTGATGATCACCAAGGGTGCGGTCGAGGAGGTCCTGGGCCTCTGCACCCACATGAGGGACCGGGGTGAGACCGTCGAACTCACCGGGGAGCTGCGCCGGTACGTCACCGCCGTCGCCGAGGACGACAACCGCAGGGGCCTGCGCGTCCTGGCCGTGGCCACCCGCCGGATCGCGGAGCCGCGCGACACCTACACCGTCGCGGACGAGGACCGGCTGACCCTGGTCGGCTTCCTCGCCTTCCTCGACCCGCCGAAGGCCTCCGCCGCCCGGGCCCTGCAGGGCCTGGCCGACAAGGGCATCGCGGTGAAGGTGGTCACCGGCGACAACGAGCTGGTCGCGGCGCGGGTCTGCGCCGACGTCGGCATCGAGGTGGGCCACGTGGTCACCGGCGCCGAGGTGGACGCCCTCGACGAGAGCGCACTGCACGCACTGGCCGCGCGTACGACGGTCTTCGCCAAGGTCAACCCGGTCCAGAAGGCCCGGATCGTCCGGGCCCTGCAGGCGGACGGCCACACGGTCGGCTTCCTCGGGGACGGCATCAACGACGCGGCGGCGCTGCGCGACGCCGACGTCGGCATCTCCGTCGACACCGCCGTCGACATCGCCAAGGAGTCGGCGGACATCATCCTGCTGGAGAAGGACCTGACCGTCCTGGAGCAGGGCGTGGTCCAGGGCCGCACCACCTTCGGCAACACGATCAAGTACATCAAGATGACGGCCTCGTCGAACTTCGGCAACGTCTTCTCGGTGCTGGTGGCGAGCGCCTTCATCCCCTTCCAGCCGATGCTCGCGATCATGCTGCTGGTGCAGAACCTGGTCTACGACATCTCCCAGCTGGCCACGCCCTGGGACCGGATGGACGAGGAGTACCTGCGCAAGCCTCGGAACTGGGACGCCAAGGGCATCCTCCGCTTCATGGTGACGATCGGACCCATCAGCTCGATCTTCGACATCACCATGTTCGTGGTCATGTGGAATGTGTTCGCCGCGAACACCGTGGGCGAGGCCTCGCTCTTCCAGACCGGCTGGTTCGTCGAGGGCCTGCTCTCGCAGACCCTCGTCGTCCACATGATCCGGACCCGCAAGATCCCCTTCATCCGGTCCCGCGCCTCCTGGCCGGTGATGGTGATGACCGTCCTGGCGGTGCTGACGGGCCTGTGGCTGCCGTTCTCGCCGCTGGCCCCCGCGCTGGGCTTCACCGCCCTGCCGGCCGGGTATTTCCCCTGGCTGACCGGCGTGCTCCTCGCGTACTGCACGCTGACCCAGCTGGTGAAGACCCGCTACATCAAGCGCTTCGGCACCTGGCTGTAGCGGGCCCGGGCCGGCCGGGAGCGGCTACTTGAGGGTGGCCGAGGTCAGCCCGGCCTGGATCTGGCGCTGGAAGGACAGGTAGACCACCAGCATCGGGATCATCGCGATGGTCACGCCGGCGAACAGCACCGGCAGGTCCGTCTCGTAGCCCATCTGGTACTGGAGCTGGATCAGGCCCTGGGTGAGCATGTAGCGCTCGGGGTCCGATCCGCTCTGGGGCTGCATCAGCACGGAGGGCAGGATGTACTGGTTCCACTGGCCCAGGACATTGAATATCCCCACGCTGATCAGTCCGGGCTTGGCCATCGGCAGCATCACCTGGAAGAAGATCCGGGTGTCGGAGGCCCCGTCGATCACCGCCGCCTCGTGCACCGCCGTCGGCAGGGTGCGGAAGAAGGAGTGCATGAAGAAGACGGTGAAGGGCATCGAGTAGGCGACGTAGACCAGGATCAGGCCCTGGTAGGTGTTCAGCATGTCCAGGCGCTTGACCATGAAGAACAGCGGTACCAGCGCAAGGAACACGGGGAACATGGCCCCGCTGACGAAGAAGTAGTAGATGATCCGGTTCCCCGGGAAGGGGTAGCGGGCCAGGACGTACGCCGCCATCGAGCCGAGCAGCATGGTCAACGGTACGGAGAAGGCCAGCACGATGAGGGTGTGGCCGAAGTAGCCGCCGATGCCCTTGTCCCAGGCCCGGCCGAAGGCGTCGAAGTGCCAGTTGGACGGCCAGCTCAGGGCGGAGGCGCCGATCTGGGAATCGGTCTTGAAGGAACCGAGCGCCAGCCAGACGAGCGGCAGCACGATCAGTATCGCCCACACGGCGAGGAAGCCGTGGGAGAAGACGTTCAGCACCATGCCCTCGGAGCGGGCCTTGCCGCCGCCCCCGGGGCGGCCGCCCGGCCGGGACCGCTCGGCGGCGGATTCGCCGGGCGCCTTGATCATTGTGGTCATCGGGTCTCCCGCTCAGAACTCGATGCGCTCGCGGCGGGTGGCGCGCAGCGTGACGACGGAGAGGATCATGGTCAGGAGCAGCATCACGACGCCCATGGCGCACGCGTAGCCGCTCTTGCCGAAGTAGAGGAAGTTGCGCATCAGCACGGTCGCCATGACCTCGCTGTGGTGGTCCGGGCCGCCGCCGAACTGGCCGGAGGTCATGGTGGACACCAGGACGAACATGTCCATGGCGGCGATGCCGAGGTAGACCGCCGAGGTCTGCACGGAGTCCCACAGCAGGGGCAGCGTGACCCGCAGGAAGGTCTGGGCGCGCCCCGCGCCGTCGAGCAGTGCGGCCTCGTAGATGTCCTTGGGCACGGACTGCATGGCGGCCGAGAAGAGGACCAGGTAGAAGCCGACCCCGTGCCAGACCACCACGAGGAGCAGGCACCACAGGACCAGGTTCGGCTGGTTGAGCCATTCGACGGGGTGGGCCGGGTCGACGAGGCCGATCCGGGCGAGGAATCCGTTCAGCAGGCCGCCCGCGTCACTGCGGTACACGGCTCCGAAGAGGACCGCGAGGATGGCGAGGGAGAGGACCTGCGGGAAGAAGTAGACGATCTTGTAGAGGCCCGAGCCCCGGACGCCCCGCACCCCGCCGGCCCCGCTGCGCCCTCCCGCGTTCACCATGAAGGCGAAGAAGAGGGCGAGCAGGATGGTGATGACGGGGACGAACACCAGGAGCAGCAGGTTGTGCCACAGGGCGCCGCGGAAGACCTCGTCCTCCATCAGGGCCGAGTAGTTCTCCAGGCCGACGAAGTCGAACGTCGGGGACTGGCCGGACCAGTTGGTGAAGGAATAGCCGAACGTCTGTACGTACGGCCAGATGACGAAGGTCAGGTACAGCGCGAGCGGCAGGACGAGGAAGCCGGCGATGAAGCCGATCCGTCCCTTGCTCCGGGCTACTTGGCTCATGGTGTCCGTCCCTGGTGACGCCGCCGGTTGGACGTGGGGTCAGCTGCGGTGGTTGTTCTTGGCGGCCGGGTCCTTGGCGGCCTTGTCCACCGCGGCCTGGGCCCGCTTGATCCACTCCTTCGGCTGGATGCGCTGGGCCATCAGCTCGTTGGACGCGTTCTGGATCTCGGTGTCCATCTCGCTGTACCAGTCGGGGTACAGGTAGTTGAAGGTGTCCGCCCCGGCGGCCTTGACGGCGGCCACGGCCGACTGGGTGCCCGGGCGGAGCTTGACGCTCGGGTCGACGCCGTCCTTGACGACGGTGAGGGAGTTGGCCTGCTGGGCGAAGATGGTCGACCATTCGCGGGAGAGCATCGAGCGCAGGAACTCCAGGCCGCCGGCCTTGTTGGCGGCCTTCTCCGGGACGATGAAGGGCTCGTTCGCGCCCGCCCGGATGGCGGTGAAGGGCAGCTTGCTGTCGGCGAGGACCGGGACCGGGAGGAACTTCATGTCGAAGTCCTCGGGGGTCTGCTTGAGCTGCTCGTTCTCCAGCCAGGATCCGGAGGGGATGAAGGCGGCCTTGTACTGGTTCCAGGCGGTCTGCGACTCCGTGTGGGTGAGGCCGTTGGTGCCGGGCATCAGGTAGCCCTTCTCGACCACCTCGTAGACGGCCTCGACGGCGGCCAGGGCGGCCGGGTTGCCCTCGAAGGCGTTGGGGGCGAGGTTGTCGATGGCCTTCATGGCCTCCAGACCGCCCTTCTTGGCGATCAGGTCCATGATCACTACGTTGATGTAGTAGGGGTACTTCCCCTGGTGGGCCAGGCCGCCGATGCCGGCCTCCTTGGCCTTGGCGCAGATGCCCAGGAACTCGTCCCAGGTCTTGGGCTCGGTCCAGCCCTTCTCCTTGAAGAGCTTGCCGGAGTACCAGAGGCCGAAGACGGTGTAGACGTAGTTCAGGGAGACGAACTTGCCGCCCTGGGTGCCCTGTTCGACGGTGCCCGCGATCAGGGTGTCGCGCACCTTCTTGTTCGGGTCGTCGAGGGAGGGGGCGTCGAGGACCCCGGTGAGGTCGGCGAGCTGGCCGCCCTTGGCGAGGACGTCGACCTTGATCTGCTGGGCGCCCGAGTCGTCGATGACGTCCGGCGGGTTGCCCCCGTTGAACCGCGGCTGGAGCTTGGCGGCGATCTCCTGGGTGCCCAGGTGGGAGCTGGTGGTGCCCCACTTCTTGTCGAAGGCCGCCTCCCAGGCCTTGGCGTAGTCGTCGCCGAACCCGCCCTTGAAGACGACCACGTCCAGTTTGCCGCCCTTGGCGACTCCGAACGGGTTCTCCTTGGACACGGGCCCCTTGTCCGGGCCCTTCGTGGAGGTGTCCCCGCCGCCGGAGGCGCAGGCGGACAGGAAGCTCATCGTCGGCACGGCGATCAGTCCGAGCGCTGCGGAGCGCTTGATCAGATCGCGGCGGCCGAGGCCCTCACCGGTGGATCCCATGCTCAAGTCCTCGCCTTCGTCAGGATTGGGGCACAGGTATAGTCCACTTCCGCTTCGCTCAGCAAGATCGTGCACAAGGATCGTTCCCGGCTTTTCCGAGTTGAGACCTGTCCGTCATCTGATTCCCCCGCTCCGGAAAGCGGAAGGGCCGCACCCCCTTGAGGGGGTACGGCCCTATGGTGCCGATAACCGGCGGATCGCTCCGCCTGGCGCGCCCTTAGCCGCGGATGAGGTTGCGGAGGACGTACTGCATGATGCCGCCGTTGCGGTAGTAGTCCGCCTCACCCGGCGTGTCGATGCGGACGACCGCGTCGAAGGAGACACCGGTGTCGGTGGTGACCTTGACCGTGCGCGGGGTGGTGCCGTTGTTCAGCTCCTCCACACCGGTGAAGGAGAAGGTCTCCTCGCCGGTGAGGCCCAGGGAGGCCGCGGTGGCGCCCTCGGGGAACTGGAGCGGGAGGACGCCCATGCCGATCAGGTTGGAGCGGTGGATGCGCTCGTAGGACTCGGCGATGACGGCCTTGACGCCGAGCAGCGCGGTGCCCTTGGCGGCCCAGTCGCGGGACGAGCCCGAGCCGTACTCCTTGCCCGCCAGGATGACGAGCGGGATGCCGGCGGCCTGGTAGTTCTGCGAGGCGTCGTAGATGAAGGAGACCGGCGCGCCCTCGACGGTGAAGTCGCGGGTGAAGCCGCCCTCGGTGCCCGGCGCGATCTGGTTGCGCAGGCGGATGTTGGCGAAGGTACCGCGGATCATGACCTCGTGGTTGCCGCGGCGGGAACCGTACGAGTTGAAGTCGCGGCGCTCGACGCCGTGCTCCGTGAGGTACTTGCCGGCCGGGGTGTCGGCCTTGATCGCACCCGCCGGGGAGATGTGGTCGGTGGTGACCGAGTCGCCCAGCTTCGCCAGCACGCGGGCGCCGGCGATGTCGGAGACCGGGGTGGTCTCCATCGTCATGCCCTCGAAGTAGGGGGGCTTGCGGACGTAGGTGGACTCGGCGTCCCACTCGAAGGTGTTGCCGGTCGGGATCGGCAGCGCCTGCCACTGGGCGTCACCCGCGAAGACGTCCTGGTAGGACTTCGAGAACATGTCCTCGCCGATGGCGTTGGCCACGACGTCGTTGACCTCGGCCTCGGAGGGCCAGATGTCCTTGAGGAAGACCGGGTTGCCCTCGGTGTCGGTGCCGATGGCGTCCGTCGTGATGTCCACCTTCATGGAGCCCGCGATGGCGTACGCGACGACCAGCGGCGGGGAGGCCAGGTAGTTCATCTTGACGTCGGGGTTGATGCGGCCCTCGAAGTTGCGGTTGCCCGAGAGGACCGAGGTGACCGCGAGGTCGTGCTCGTTGATCGCCTTCGAGATCTCCTCGTCCAGCGGACCGGAGTTTCCGATGCAGGTGGTGCAGCCGTACCCGACGAGGTTGAAGCCCATCTTGTCGAGGTACGGGGTCAGGCCGGCCTTGTCGAAGTAGTCGGTGACGACCTTCGAGCCCGGGGCCAGGGTGGTCTTGACCCACGGCTTGCGGGTCAGGCCCTTCTCGACCGCCTTCTTGGCCACGAGCGCCGCGGCGACCATGACGTAGGGGTTCGAGGTGTTGGTGCAGGAGGTGATCGCGGCGACGGTGACGGCGCCGTGGTCGATCTCGAAGGAGGTGCCGTCGGCCAGGGTGACCTGGGTCGGGCGGCTCGGGACGCCGTTGGTGGCGGCCGGGGCGTCGGAGGCCGGGAAGGACTCCTTGCCCGCCTCGTCGGCGTCGTCGACGTAGTTCAGGACGTCCACGGCGAACTGCTGCGCGGCGTTGGCCAGGACGATGCGGTCCTGCGGGCGCTTCGGGCCGGCGATGGACGGGACGACCGTGGAGAGGTCCAGCTCCAGCTTCTCGGAGAAGTCCGGCTCGGCCTTCGGGTCCAGCCAGAGGCCCTGCTCCTTGGCGTAGGCCTCGACCAGCGCGACCTGCTGGGCGTCGCGGCCCGTCAGGCGCAGGTACTTCAGGGTCTCGTCGTCGATCGGGAAGATCGCGGCGGTGGAGCCGAACTCCGGCGACATGTTGCCGATGGTGGCGCGGTTCGCGAGGGAGGTGGCGGCGACGCCCTCACCGTAGAACTCGACGAACTTGCCGACGACGCCGTGCTTGCGCAGCATCTCGGTGATGGTGAGCACCAGGTCGGTGGCGGTGGTGCCGGTCGGCAGCTCGCCGGTCAGCTTGAAGCCGACGACGCGCGGGATCAGCATGGAGACCGGCTGGCCGAGCATCGCGGCCTCGGCCTCGATGCCGCCGACGCCCCAGCCGAGCACGCCGAGGCCGTTGACCATGGTGGTGTGCGAGTCGGTGCCGACGAGGGTGTCGGGGTACGCCTGGCCGTTCCGGACCATGACCGTGCGGGCCAGGTGCTCGATGTTGACCTGGTGCACGATGCCGGTGCCCGGGGGGACGACCTTGAAGTCGTCGAAGGCGGTCTGGCCCCAGCGCAGGAACTGGTAGCGCTCCTTGTTGCGGCCGTACTCCAGCTCCACGTTCTGGGAGAACGCGTCCTTGGTGCCGAACTTGTCGGCGATGACCGAGTGGTCGATGACCAGCTCGGCCGGGGAGAGCGGGTTGACCTTGGACGGGTCGCCGCCGAGCTCCTTGACGGCCTCACGCATGGTGGCGAGGTCCACGACGCAGGGAACGCCGGTGAAGTCCTGCATGATCACGCGGGCCGGCGTGAACTGGATCTCCTGGCTGGGCTGCGCCTGGGAGTCCCAGCCGCCGAGCGCCCGGATGTGGTCGGCGGTGATGTTCGCGCCGTCCTCGGTGCGGAGCAGGTTCTCCAGCAGGACCTTCAGGCTGTAGGGAAGGCGCGCGGCGCCCTCGACCTTGTCCAGCCGGAAGATCTCGTACGACTCGTCGCCCACCTGCAGCGTGCTGCGGGCGTCGAAGCTGTTCGCCGACACGACAGTCTCCTTCATGCATGATTTCGCGCGTATGACCGCATCCTGCCGCCACGCCCTGTGGCCAATCCGCTAAGGTAAGGCTAAGTTAGGTAACCCTTACCCGCACGGGGGCGGCTGCGGTGCGCCTTCGGCAGATATCTCGATGTCGAGATAACTCTAGTACATGGCCGCGCCTCGGGTCAGCACGCCTCCGCGTCCGTCTCGGCACGTCGCGCCGCCCCCACTCGCCGTCCACCGCTGCCGCACATCTCGTCACGACGCCCTCAACGGAGGGACGAGGTCCGGTGGAGCGGGTTCCGGCCAAGCGGCCGCGTACGCCGCCGTCCGGGGTGAGGGCGCCACACCCCTGCCCCCGGCGGCGACCTGACGACCGGTAAGCCCGATCTGACCAGTAAAGCGCGCAATTCACCCATCCGCGCCGCACGATGCGATCACCATCTCATATCTGAGATACCGTGCCCCCATGGCAGACGACTACCTCGTACGCATCGGCAAGCTCATCCGTGACGCCCGGCAGCACCGGGGCTGGACCCAGACCCAGCTCGCCGAAGCACTCGGCACCAGCCAGAGCGCGGTGAACCGCATCGAGCGCGGCAACCAGAACATCAGCCTTGAGATGATCGCCCGAATCGGTGAAGCGCTCGACAGCGAAATCGTCTCCCTGGGCTACGCCGGCCCGATGCACCTGCGCGTGGTCGGCGGCCGCCGCCTCTCCGGCGCGATCGACGTCAAGACGAGCAAGAACGCCTGCGTCGCCCTGCTGTGCGCCTCGCTGCTCAACAAGGGCCGTACGGTGCTGCGCCGCGTGGCCCGCATCGAGGAGGTCTACCGGCTCCTGGAGGTCCTCAACTCCATCGGCGTCCGCACCCGCTGGATCAACGACGGCGTGGACCTGGAGCTGATCCCGCCGGCCGTCCTCGACATGGACGCCATCGACGCGGAGGCGGCCGTCCGCACCCGCAGCATCATCATGTTCCTCGGCCCGCTGCTCCACCGGATGGATCACTTCCGCCTGCCCTACGCCGGCGGCTGCGACCTCGGCACCCGCACCATCGAGCCGCACATGATCGCCCTGCGCCGCTTCGGCCTGGACATCACCGCGACCGAGGGCATCTACCACGCGAAGGTCGAACCGGGCGTCTCCCCCGGCCGCCCGATCGTCCTGACCGAGCGCGGGGACACGGTCACCGAGAACGCCCTGCTGGCCGCGGCCCGCCACGACGGCGTGACCGTCATCCGCAACGCCTCGTCCAACTACATGGTCCAGGACCTGTGCTTCTTCCTGGAGGCGCTGGGCGTGAAGGTGGAAGGCATCGGCACCACCACCCTGACCGTGCACGGCGTCCCGGTCATCGACGTGGACGTGGACTACTCCCCCTCCGAGGACCCGGTCGAGGCCATGAGCCTGCTGGCCGCCGCCGTCGTCACCGAGTCCGAGCTCACCATCCGCCGGGTGCCGATCGAGTTCATGGAGATCGAGCTGGCGGTCCTGGAGGAGATGGGCCTGGACCACGACCGCTCCGCGGAGTACGTCGCCGACAACGGCCGCACCCGCCTGGTCGACCTCACGGTCCGCCCCTCCAAGCTCGAAGCGCCGATCGACAAGATCCACCCGATGCCCTTCCCCGGGCTGAACATCGACAACGTCCCCTTCTTCGCCGCCATCGCGGCGGTGGCCCAGGGCCAGACCCTGATCCACGACTGGGTGTACGACAACCGCGCCATCTACCTGACGGACCTCAACCGCCTGGGCGGCCGCCTCCAGCTCCTGGACCCGCACCGCGTCCTGGTCGAGGGCCCGACCCGCTGGCGCGCGGCCGAGATGATGTGCCCGCCGGCCCTGCGCCCGGCGGTGGTCGTCCTCCTGGCGATGATGGCGGCGGAGGGCACGTCGGTGCTGCGCAACGTCTACGTCATCAACCGCGGCTACGAGGAACTGGCGGAACGCCTCAACTCGGTGGGCGCACAGATCGAGATCTTCCGCGACATCTAGGGGGAGCCGGGGCCGGCGGCGGGGCGTGATCGCACGCCTGCGTACATGCCGTTGGAATATGACTCGAAACGGCCTGCCCCGCCGCCGTCCGTACGCATAGGCTGCGGCGATTTCGGATGCCGGTCTCGGGGGGTTGTCGTGTCGCATCGTCGGAGGGTCGCCGTGGCGGCGGCCGTGGGTGCCGTCGTGCTGTTGCTCGCGGGCTGTGAGGACGGGGCGCCCGGGAAGGGGGCCCCGAGCGGCGGCCCCACTGCCTCGCCCACGGCCACGGCCTCCCCCTCGGCCTCGGCCTCGCCGAGCCCGTCGGCCTCCGCGTCGCCGTCGGGCACGCCGACGGCGACCGCCGGGGCGCCGTCCAAGCCGGCGGGCATACCGTCCCGGCCCGCGCCGGCCGCCGAGCCGTCGAACGCCCCGGCGTACCCGGCGCCGGACAAGCCGCAGGAGAGGACGCAGGAGCCCTCGGCCGTCTACTACAAGAACTGCGACGCCGCCAAGGCCGCCGGCGCGGCCCCCATCCGGCGTGGCCAGCCCGGCTACCGCGACGCCCTCGACCGGGACAAGGACGGCATCGCCTGCGACAAGTAGCCCGCCGGTCCGGGTGGCGGGATCCGGCCGGACCGGCGCGTCGGCGCTCGCCCGGACGGGAGGCCGGGCGGCACAATCCCCTCGTCGGTACGGAGTCGAGGGGGCGGCCATGGCGGTGGAGACGGGTGCGGGTGCGGGTGCGGAGGTACCGGTGCTGGAGGGGGTGCCGCTGCTCGGGTCGCTGCCCGATCTGAAGGCGGACTCCCTCGGCACCTATCTGCGCGCCCGGGGGCGCCACGGTGACGTCGTACGGATCGACGTCGGCCCGCCCGGCCTGCGCATGGAGATGTACTGCGTGTTCTCCGCCGAGGGGGCCCAGCAGGTGCTCGCCTCGGAGTCGGCGAACTTCCGCAAGGACAACCCCTTCTACGAGGAGATCCGCGAGTCCTTCGGCAACGGCCTGCTGACCGCCCAGGACGCGGACTACCTGCGCCAGCGCCGGCTGGTGCAGCCGCTGTTCACCCGCAAGCGGGTGGACGGCTACGCCGGGGCGGTCGCGCGGGAGACCGCGGGCACCCTGGACTCCTGGGCGGGGGCGCGGGACGGGATCGTGGACGTCTCGGACGAGATGATGCACCTGGCGCTGCGCGCGGTGTCCCGCATCCTGTTCGGGGCCGACGTGGACGCCACCGTGGACGTCGTCCACCGGTGCTTTCCGGTCATCACGGAGTACGTCCTGCGCCGCGGCTACTCCCCCCTCAACGTCCCGCGGACCTGGCCGACCCCCGGCAACCGGCGGGCGGCCGCCGCGATCGAGGAGCTGTACGGGGTCTGCGACCGGATCATCGCCGAGCGGCGGCGGGCGGACGGGGCCGAGGGGGCGGACGGGGATCCCGGCGAGGACCTGCTGACCCTGCTCGCCGGGGCGCGGAGCACGGACGAGGCGGCCTTCGACGCCGCCGAGCTGCGCGACCAGGTGCTGATCTTCCTGCTGGCCGGGCACGAGACGACCGCCACCTCGCTGGCCTTCGCCCTGCACCTGCTGGGCCGCCACCCCGAGGAGCAGGCACGGGCCCGCGAGGAGGTCGTCCGCGTCCTGGGCGACCGTACGCCGGAGGCCGCCGACCTCGACCGGCTGCCGTACCTCACCCGGGTGCTCAAGGAGGCGATGCGGCTGTATCCGGCGGCGCCGGTGTTCGGCCGCAACGCGGTGGCCTCCACCTCGATCGACGGGTACGCCGTTCCGGCGGGCGCCACCGTGATCCTGGCCCCCTGGGTGACGCACCGCCACCCCCGCTACTGGGACGACCCGGACCGTTTCGACCCCGACCGCTTCACGCCGGAGGCGGAGGCGGGCCGGCCCCGCTACGCCTGGTTCCCGTTCGGGGGCGGGCCGCGCGCCTGCATCGGCCAGCACTTCTCGATGCTGGAGTCGGTGATCGCGCTGGCGATGCTCCTGCGCGCGTACGAGATCGAGACCGTGGACACGCGGGTGCCGCTGGACGCCGGTATCACCCTGCGGGCCATGGGCCCGATGCGCTGCCGGATCCGCCCGGTGGGACGTTAGCGGCGGGGTCAGAGGTAGTCGTCGGGGTGGTCCTGCATCCAGGTGGTGATCTCGTCCCGGGCGCCGAACACCGCGGGCTGGTGCCTCTTGAGGTTCTCGACGCCGTGGTCGGCGCCCAGTTCCCGGTCCAGCCGGGCGATCAGGGCGATCGGCTCGGGGAAGTGGCCGGGGCCCTTGGGGTCGGCCTTCATCGCACGGTCCACGCGGTGGAGTTCGTCGTGGACCCGGCCGAGGAGGTACGCACAGTTGGCCGGGGTGCAGGAGTCGGCGAGGGTGGCCTGGAGCCCGGCGAAGGCGTCCCGGACCTTCTCGGGCTGTGGGGGCGGCGCCGCCGGGCCCGGGTCGGGGGCCGCGGAGGCGGAGGCGGCGAGCGCGGCGGAGGCGGCCTTGGGACGGTGGCCGCCGTCGGTGCCGTCCTCGCCGCAGGAGACGGTGAGCGCCGCCAGGGTGACGGTCACGGCCGTCACGGCGGCGCCGCGCAGGATGGTGCGGAGCATCGGTTTCCCCCCGGTGTTCGATGACCAGGCGACACTACCCGCCGGTTTCCCCCGGGATGCCCGCCGGGGTGTGGTTGCCCTGGAGCCGCTCCAGGTCGGAGGGCCGGACCTGGATGGCGAACACCGCGATCAGCGCCCCGGCCAGGGTGAAGGCCGCGGCCGCCGTGAAGGCCGTGCTCACGCCGGAGGTGAGCACCAGGTCGGACCAGGGCTTGGGGTACTGGTGGGTGCGGGCGAAGAAGGCCTTCTGCTCGGGCGTGGAGTCGCGGACGAAGGCCACCGCCAGGTCCTTGGCCTCGTTACGGCTTGCGGTGCCGAAGACGGTGACGAGGATCGACAGGCCGAGCGAGCCGCCGACCTGCTGCATGGAGTTGAGGAGTCCGGAGGCGGCGCCCGACTCCCGGTCGGGCACGTTGGACAGGGCCATCAGGGTCAGTGAGACGAACTGCATGCCCATCCCGGTGGCGAACACGAGGAGCGGGCCGAGGATGCTGCCCGGGTAGGTGGAGTGGACGTCGGTCCGCGTCAGCCAGGCCAGTCCGGCCGCGCAGCACAGCGCGCCCGCGACCATGAAGGGCTTGGGCCCGAACCGGGGCAGCAGCCGGGAGGTGAAGGTGGCCGACAGGGCGACCATGACGCTGACGGGCAGGAAGGCGAGTCCGGCGCGCAGCGGGCTGAATCCGAGGACGTTCTGCACGAACAGGGTGAGGAAGAAGAACATGCCGAAGATCGCGCAGGCGAGGAAGAGCATGATCCCGTAGGTGCCGGCCCGGTTGCGGTCCGCGAACATGTGCAGCGGGGTGATGGGCTGCTGGGAGCGCCGTTCGTTGACGATGAACAGGGTCAGCAGGACCACGGCCGCGCCGAAGGAGCCGAGGGTGAACCCGTCGGCCCAGCCGTCCCGGGAGGCGCGGATGAACCCGTAGACCAGCGCGACCATGCCGCAGGTGCCCAGCAGCGCGCCCGTGAGGTCGAAGTGCCCGGCGTGGCGTTCGGACTCGTGCAGGACCCGGCGGGCCGTCACGGCGATGACCAGGGCGATGGGGACGTTGACGAAGAGCACCCAGCGCCAGTCGAGCCATTCGACCAGCAGGCCGCCGGCGAGGAGCCCGATGGCGCCGCCGCCCGCGGAGACGGCGGCGAAGACGCCGAAGGCCCGGTTGCGCGCGGGCCCTTCGCGGAAGGTGGTGGTGATCAGCGCGAGGGCGGTCGGGGAGGCGATGGCGCCGCCGACGCCCTGGAGGGCCCGGGCGGCCATCAACTGGCCGGCGTTCTGGGCGAGTCCGCCGAGCAGGGAGGCCAGGCCGAAGAGGAGGACCCCGAAGACGAACACGCGCTTGCGGCCGAGGATGTCCCCGGTGCGGCCGCCGAGCAGGAGGAGCCCGCCGAAGGTGAGCGTGTAGGCGTTGACGACCCAGGACAGGCTCTCGGTGGAGAAATCCAGTGCCGTCTGGATGTGTGGAAGGGCTATGTTCACGATCGTGATGTCGAGCACGACCATGAGCTGGCAGGAAGCGATCACGAACAGGGCCAGCCCGTTCCCGTTCCCGTTGCCGTTCCCTCGGACCGTGCCGTCGGTCCCGGTGCTGTGCGGCGATGCGTTCGGGTCCACCCGTCGACGCTACGCCCGCGCCCCAAGGGCCACCACCCGAATGGGCTAGGCCATGTGATATTTCACATGACACACTGAGATCATGGACGATCTCCTCAGGCAATCCGCCGCCACGGCCCGCTTCACCCACGGCTCGCCCCGCGCCTTCACCTTCGGCGACGGCGGCCGGCTCCTCTGGTTCCTGCGCTCGGCCGGCCCCACCGACGCGCCCGACGGGCTCTGGATCCTGGACACCGCCACCGGCACGGAAACCCTGCTCGCCGACCCCCGCGTCCTGTCCCCCGGGCCCGGTGCCCTCCCCGTCGCCGAGCGCCGGCTGCGCGAGCGCACCCGGCTCGTGGCCGCCGGGATCGGTTCGTACGCCCTCTCCGGCGACGGCCTGCGCGCCGTCTTCCCGCTCCACGGACGGCTCTACGAGGTCGCCCGCGACGGCGCCCCCACCCCGGTCCCCACCGCCGGCCCCGCCTTCGACCCGCGCCCCAACGCCGACGGCTCGCGCATCGCCTACGTCGCGGACGACGTCCTGTACACCGCCCCCGGCGGCCGCCTCAGCCCCGACGACGGGGCCCGCTGGGGCGTCGCCGAGTTCGCCGCCGCCGAGGAGCTCGACCGCACCCGGGGCCACTGGTGGTCCCCCAACAAAGTCACCCTGCTCGCCGCCCGCGTGGACGAGAGCGCCCTCCAGCGCCGCTGGTTCGCCGACCCCGCGCACCCCGAGCTCCCGGCCGAGGACTTCGCCTATCCCGAGGCGGGCGGCCCCAACGCCGACGTCCAGCTGTGGGTCCTGGGCCCCGACGGCGGCCGGGTCCGCCTCGACTGGGACGCCGCCGCCTTCCCCTACGTCTCCGACGCCGGCTGGGAGTCCGAGGACGAGATCCTGCTGACCGTCCAGGACCGCCTGCAGCAGAACGTCCTCCTCCTCACCGCCGACCCCGCCACCGGCCGCACCCGCGAACTCTCGCGCACCACCCACCCCCTGTGGGTCGACCCCCTCCCCGGCACCCCCGCCCGCCTGCCCGACGGACGCGCCCTCACCTCCGCCGACGTCGCGGACGGGGCCGCCCGGGGCCTGGCCGTCGACGGCAAGCCGCTCACCGGAGCGGACGTCCAGGTCCGCGCCGTGGCCGGGACCCACGGCGGGCTGCTGCTCCTGGAGGCCTCCCTGCGCGACCCTTCCGAGCAGCAGGTCCTGCTCCTGGACCCGGCCACCGGCGAGCTCAGCCCGCTCGCCGACGGGCCCGGCGTGCACACCGTGACCGCCGCGGCCGCCGGGCACCTGCTGCTGACCTCCGCCGACGCCGACGGCGTCCGCCGCGTCCTGCGCACCGCCGACGGGCGCGAGCTCAGCCCCCGCGACCTCTCCGCGCCGCTGCCCTACCGGGTGACCCCGGTCCTGGAGCGGGTCACCGAGCGGGGGATCCCCACCGCCCTCGTCCTGCCCCGCGACCACGTCCCCGGCCGCCGCCTGCCCGTCCTGATGGACAGCTACGGCGGCCCCGGCGCCCAGGACGTCTGCGCCGAGCCCCGCCGCTGGCAGCACCGCCAGTGGTGGGCCGACCAGGGCTTCGCCGTGGTCACCGTCGACAACCGGGGCACCGCGAACGTCTCCCCCGCCCACACCCACGCCATGTACCGGGGCTTCTCGGAGGTCACCCTCGACGACCAGGTCGCCGCCCTCAGGGCACTGGGCGCCCGCCACGCCGACCTCGACCTCGGCCGGGTCGGCGTCCGCGGCTGGTCCTACGGCGGCTACCTCTCCGCCATGGCCGTGCTGCGCCGCCCGGACGTCTTCCACGCGGCGGCCGCCGGGGCCGCGCCGACCGACTTCCGGCACTACGACACGGCGTACACCGAGCGCTACCTCGGCCTCCCCCAGGACCACCCCGAGGTGTACGAGCGGGACTCCCTGATCCCCGACGCGTCCCGGCTGACCCGCCCGCTGCTGCTGGTCACGGGCCTGGCCGACGACAACGTCCACCCCTCCCACACGCTGCGCCTGTCGCAGGCCCTCACCGACGCGGGCCGCCCGCACCAGCTGCTCGCGCTGCCCGGCGTCACGCACATGACCCCGGGCGGCGCCCGGGAGAAGATCATGGCGCTGGAACTGGAGTTCTTCCGCCGCGAACTGGCGCTGTAGCCGGTCCGGACGGCGGAAGGGCCCCGCGTACGGGATCGTCCGCGGGGCCCTCCCTTCTTCCCGTGATCCCCGTCAGTCACCCGGGAAGTGACAGGCCACCTCGCGCGAGGCGGCGGGCCGCAGCGCCGGCCGTTCGGTGCGGCAGACCTCCTGCGCCTTGGGACAGCGCGGATGGAAGGAGCAGCCCGGGGGCGGGGCGGCCGGGCTCGGCGGGTCGCCGAGCAGCACGATCCGCTCGCGCCGCCGCTCAGCCGCCGGGTCGGGCAGCGGGACGGCGGACAGCAGCGCCCGGGTGTACGGGTGCTGCGGGTTCTCGTAGAGCGACCTCTTGTCCCCGATCTCGACGATCCGGCCGAGGTACATCACCGCGACCCGGTCGCTGACCCGCTTGACCACCGACAGGTCGTGCGCGATGAACACGTAGGCCAGGCCCAGTTCGGCGCGCAGCCGCTCCATCAGGTTGACGATCTGCGCCTGGACGGAGACGTCCAGCGCGGAGACCGGCTCGTCGGCGATCACCAGCCGGGGGCTGGTGGCGAGCGAGCGGGCGATGCCGATGCGCTGGGCCTGGCCGCCGGAGAACTCGTGCGGGTAGCGGTCGATGTGCTCGGGGATCAGCCCGGTCAGCTCCATCAGCTCGGCGGCCCGGCGCCGGGCGTCAGCCGCGCTCCAGCCCTGGACCAGCAGCGGGTCGGAGATGATCCGGGAGACCGTCTGGCGGGGGTTGAGGGAGGAGTGCGGGTCCTGGAAGACCATCTGGATGTTCCTGCGCAGGGGCCGCAGGGCGCTCTGGGAGAGCCTGCTGATGTCCCGGCCGTCGAACACGACGCTGCCCGAGGTCGGCTCCAGCAGCCGCACCAGCATCCGGCCGGTGGTGGACTTCCCGCAGCCGGACTCGCCGACCAGGCCGAGGGTCTGTCCGGCCTCCAGGTCGAACGAGACCCCGTCGACGGCCCGCACCGGCGCCGAGCGGCGCCCGGTCAGGGTGCGCTTGCCGGGGAAGGTCATCGTGAGGTCGCGGACGCTCAGCAGCGGCCCGGACGACGGCTCCCGCGGCTCCGCGACGGTCTGGGGGCGGGTGGCCGGGGCCGTCATCGGGACACCTCCGGGGCAGGGCCGGCGGCGGCGGGCACCGCACCGGCGAAGTGGCAGGCGGCCAGCCGGTCCGGCGAACCGTACGGGCGCAGGGCGGGCCGCTCGCCCGTGCAGCGGGCCGTGTCCCCGGCCGGGGCGGCTGCGGCCACCGCGCAGCGGGGGGCGAAGGCGCAGCCGGGCGCCGGGTTGAGCAGGGACGGCGGGGAGCCGGGGATGGACGGCAGCGGGACGTCGTCCGCGCTGTCGAGGCGGGGCAGGGAGTCGAGCAGGCCCCGGGTGTAGGGATGGGCGGGCTCGGCGAACAGGGCCTCCGCCGTGGCCTGTTCGGCGGCCCGGCCGCCGTACATGACCAGCACCTCGTGGGCGATCCGGGCCACCACCCCCAGATCGTGGGTGATCATCACGACGCCGAGGCCGCGCTCCTGCTGGAGGCGGGCGATCAGCTCCAGGATCTGCGCCTGGACGGTGACGTCCAGGGCGGTGGTGGGCTCGTCGGCGATGAGGAGGTCGGGCTCGCAGGCCAGGGCCATGGCGATCATCGCGCGCTGGCGCATGCCGCCGGAGAACTGGTGCGGGTACTCCCCGGCCCGGCGGGCCGGTTCGGGGATGCCGACCTCGCCCAGCATGTCGACCGCCCGCTTGCGGGCGGCGGCCCGTCCGGCCCGGAAGTGGACCCGGAAGTGCTCGGCGATCTGCTCGCCGACGGTGTAGTAGGGGTGCAGGCTGGACAGCGGGTCCTGGAAGATCATGGCGATCTTCCGGCCGCGGACCTTGGCGAGCTGCTTCTCGGGGAGTCCGGTGAGTTCCCGTCCGGCGAGCCGGACGGAGCCCGTGACCTCGGCGCCGGCCCGGTGCAGGCCCATGACGGCGAGGGAGGTGACGGACTTCCCGGAGCCTGACTCGCCGACGATGCCGAGGGTGCGTCCGGCCTCGACGGTGAAGCCGAGGGAGTCCACGGCCCGTACGGTGCCGCGCGGCGTGGTGAACGTGACGCCGAGGTCGCGGACTTCCAGGAGGGGGGCGGGGGCGGTCATCAGTACCTCACCCTCGGGTCGATGACGGCGTACAGGAGGTCGACGACGAGGTTCGCGACGACGATGAAGAAGGCGGCGAGCAGAGTGACCCCGAGGACCACCGGCTGGTCGGAGCTGACGAGGGCCCCGTAGAAGAGCCGCCCGATGCCGGGGAGCCCGAAGATGGACTCGGTGATCACGGCTCCGGCGAGCAGGCCGCCGAGGTCCATGCCGAAGATGGTGAGGATCGGGGTCATCCCGGAGCGCAGCCCGTGCTTGACGACGACGGTCCGCTCGGGCATGCCCTTGGCGCGGGCGGTGCGGATGTACGGCTCGGCCATCGCCTCGATCATCGAGCCGCGGCTCTGCCGGGCGTACATGGCGGCGTAGAGCAGGGCGAGCGCGGTCCAGGGCAGCAGCAGGTTGCCGGCCCAGCCGAGCGGGTCGGCGGTGAGCTCGTGGTAGCTGGGGTAGGGCAGCAGTCCGGCGATGCGGATCACCCCGTAGATGAGCATGACGGAGGTGAAGTAGACGGGCAGGGAGGCCGCGGCGACCGCGCCGACCATCAGCGCCTTGTCTGTGGCGGTGTCCTTGCGCAGGGCGGCGGTGACCCCGGCGCCCAGGCCGAGCAGCAGCCACAGCACGGCGGCGCCGAAGGCGAGGGAGGCGGAGACCGGGAGCCGGTCCATGAGCAGGTCCCAGACGGGCAGCGAGTTCTCGTACGAGTAGCCCAGGCAGGGGAAGTCGCACTGGACGGCGAACCGGCCGGTGCCGAGGGTGCGGCCGGTGAAGATGCCGGTGAGGAAGTGGGTGAACTGCTCCCACAGGGGCTGGTCGAGGCCGAGGTACTCCCGTACGTCGGCGAGCCGTTCGGGGCTGCAGGTCTTGCCGCAGGCCGCGGCTGCCGGGTCGGTGGGCAGGACGTAGAAGATGAGGAAGGTGACGGCGGCGATGGCCAGGAGCACGCCCGCCAGGGCGAGCAGTCGGCGCAGGAGGTAGAGGATCAACTGCGGCCGCCCCTCGGGTCGAGGATGTCGCGCAGGGCGTCGCCGAGGAGGGTGAAGGCGAGGACGGCGAGGAAGAGGAAGACGCTCGGGATGACGAAGTACATCGGGTCCGTCTCGTAGAAGGCCACGGACTCGGCGATCATCTGGCCCCAGGAGGGGGTGGGCGGGCGGACGCCGACGCCGAGGTAGCTGAGCGCGGCCTCGGTGCTGATCATGCCGGGGATCAGCAGCGTGGTGTAGGCGATGACGGGGCCGGAGACGCCGGGGAGGATGTCGCGGGTCAGGATCCGCCAGGCGCCGGATCCGCCCACGCGGGCGGCGTCGACGTACTCGCGGTGTTTGAGGGAGAGGGTCTGGCCGCGGACCACGCGGGCGACGCCGGGCCAGCCGAAGAGTCCGATGACGGAGGTCATCAGCACGATCCGGTTGACGTCCTTGGCCACCGACAGCATCGCGATCATGAAGATGAGCGAGGGGAAGGACATGGTGAGGTCCATGAGCCGGGACAGGACGGCGTCGGTGCGGCCGCCGAAGTAGCCGGCCGCGATGCCGGCGGCGGTGCCGGTGAGGACGACGATGGCGGTGGCGGCGAAGGCGATGAGGAGGGAGACCTGGGCGCCGTGGACGACGCGGGCGAACAGGTCGCGGCCGGTGACGGGTTCGACGCCGAGCCAGTGCTCGGGGCTGATCCCGCCGAAGGAGCCGAGCGGCTGGCCGGCGAGGTAGGGGTCGACGGCGGCCTTGTCGAACTCCTCGGGGGACCAGCCGCCGAGCGCGCCCAGCCAGGGGGCGGTCAGGGCCATCAGCACGAAGAGGAGCACGACGCCGAGGCTGACGCGGACGGCGGGGCGGCGGCGCAGTTCCCGCCGGGCGAGCTGCCAGGGGCTGCTGCCCGGGGGCAGGTCCGCGGCCCCGGCCGGGGCCGCGCCGGCGGCGGCGCCGGGTGCGGTGGTGGTCATGGTGTCTGCCGGTCCCGGATCCCTCAGCCCTGGCTCTTCGAGGGGTCCTTGAGGCCGACGGTCCCGTAGTCGATGGTGCCGGTCCACACGGGGTGGCCGTAGGCGCCGGCGATGTTGGGGCCGACGAGGAGCGGCTTGCGCTCCAGGAGGACCGGGATGGACGGGGCCTTCTTCATGATCTCGGCGTCGAGGTCGATCCAGGCCTGGTTGGCCTGCTTGGCATCGGCCATGGCGTTGATCTCGTCGATCCGCTTCGTGACGGCGTCGTCGCGGAACTGGGCGTAGTTGCCCTGGTTGCCCTTGTCCTTGATGGTGCGTCCGTCGAAGACGAAGGGGATCCAGGTGGAGCCGGAGGGGTAGTCGGGGCACCAGCCGGTGTAGGTCATGTCGGGGGTGGTGGAGAGGTCGCCGATGACGTCGTAGTAGGCGCCGGGGTCGACGGTGTCGATGACGACCTCGACGCCGGCCCGGGCCAGGCCCTGCTGGAGGGCCTCGGCCTTGGCCTTGTCCCCGGTGGAGACGGTGAGGGAGACCTTGAGGTGCTCCTTGCCGGCGGCCTTGAGGAGTTCCTTCGCCTTGGCGGGGTCGCCGGAGGCCGGGATCTTCAGGGTGTCGGCCTGCTTGCCGCCGGTGAGGGCCGGGGGCAGGTAGGCGGTGGCCACCTCGTTGAGGGCGGGGCCGCCGGCGGCGGTGATGACGGCGTCCTTGTCGACCGCGTACTGCATGGCCTCGCGGACCTTGGGGTCGTCGAAGGGGGCGCGGGAGTTGTTCAGATGGAGCATGGTCGTACAGCCCTGGGACTCGGCCAGCAGGCGGGCCTTGACGTCGGGCTTGGGCAGGACCTTCGGGGCGCTCTCGGGGCGCATGTTGAAGTACTCGACGGCGGAGGCGTCGGCGCCCTCCCCGGCGATGATGCGGTCGTCGATCTGGCCGCCCTTGAGGCCCATGACGACGACGAACCTGTCCGGGTAGGCCTTGCGGACGGAGTCGCTCTTCTGGTCCCAGTGCTCGTTGCGGACGAGGACGAGCTTCTTGTCGCGCTCGTACGACTCGATCTTGTACGGGCCGGAGGAGAACGGGCGGGCGTCGTACTGGGTGCCCTTCTCCTGGGACTGCGGGACCGGGGAGAAGGTGGGGAGGGTGGCGGTCTGGGAGAACTCGGCGACGGGGCGCTTGAGTTCGAAGACGATCGTGCGGTCGTCGGGGGTCTTGACCGAGTCGAGGTGCTGCCCCTGGAGGGGTCCCTTGTAGCCCTCGGTGCCGGCCAGGTACTGGGCGGCGTAGTCGGGGCCGCCGGTGAGGTCGGGGGCGAAGGAGCGCTCGACGTTGTACTTGACGTCCTGGGCCTTGACCGGGCTGCCGTCCTCGTACTTCAGCCCCTCTTTGAGGGTGAAGGTCCAGGTGCGGCCGCCGTTGGAGGGGGTGCCGAGGTCGGTGGCGAGGTCGGGGACGAGCTCGCTGCCGGCCTTGCCGGGCTCGGCCTTGAAGGTGACGAGGGTGCGGTAGAGCAGGCGGGTGCCGAAGTCCATGGCCGGCATGACCCAGTTCCGGGCGGGGTCGAGGTGGGAGAAGTCCTGGTTGGACAGGACGGTGAGGGTGCCGCCCTTCACGGGGGTGCCGCCGAGGGTCTTGCCCTCGTTGGCGGCGGCGGGGTTCGCGCCGCCCTTCCCCTCGGAGCCCTTCTTGGGGTCGGAGCAGCCCGAGGCGCCGAGTGCGAGCGTCGCCACCAGGGCGGTGGCGAGGGCGAGTTGCGTGCGCTTGGTCATGGGTCACTCCAGTGAAGGGCCGCGCTTTAGGGTGTGACCGGTAACATAGTAATGTGAAATTGTACTGACAACCCCCTGTCGCCGCCGTTATCCAGCCGTGTCCAAATCAGGTCTGTCGCACGGGAGTTGGCCCCGGGAGTCAGGCGCCCGGAACGCGCGGAAGCCGCCGGGTGATGACCCGGCGGCTCGCGCGCGTGGTGGGGACGGCCCCTAGAGGCCGGAGCCGAGGCCGCCGTGGGGGCGGCCCACCGGCTCGTCACGGCCCTGGGCCCACAGGGAACGGACGTGGCCGAGGTGGCGCTGCATGCACGCCTCGGCCGCCTCCGCGTCGCCGGTCAGCATCAGGTCCAGGAGCTCGATGTGCTCCTCGGCGGAGGAGACCAGCTTGCCTGCCTCGTCCAGGCCCGTCAGCCCGTACAGCCGGGAGCGCTTGCGCAGGTCGCCGACGGTCTCGACCAGGCGCTCGTTGCCCGCGAGGGCGAGGAGGCTGAGGTGGAAGCGGCGGTCGGCCTCCAGGTAGCCGATGAGGTTGTGCTCGCGGGCACTGCTGACGATCTCCTCGGCGATCGGGCGCAGCTCCTCGAGCTGCTCCCGCGTGGCCGTCCGGGTGATCCGGCCGATCGTCGGCACCTCGATCATGGTGCGCAGCTCGGTGTACTGGTCGAGGTCGCGCTCGCTGACCTCGGTGATCCGGAAGCCCTTGTTGCGGACGGGCTCGACCAGACCCTCGCGGGCCAGGTCCAGCATCGCCTCGCGCACGGGCGTGGCCGACACGCCGAGCTCGGCGGCGAGGCCGGGCGCCGAGTAGACGCTGCCGGGGCGCAGCTCGCCCGCTATCAGGGCGGCCCGGAGGGCATGGCCGACCTGGTCGCGCAGCCGCTCCTGGGCCTTGATGAGACTGTGCTGCTTCAGGTCACCCATTGCTCTTCCTCCGAGACCCCGCACACCACCGACGTGCGGAGGAACAGCGTACAATGTCACGTTTCGCTGTTCGCCCCGGTCGCGTGGTAGATCGCCACCGCTACGGCAAGATCTTCCCAGGCCATTCCCACACTCTTGAAGAGCTGTGGACAACTCGGCCTCGCCGCCACGGCGTTGCGTCCCGCGACCAGGTCGGACAGGGTGCCGTTGATATGACCGGGACCGATCGCCCCCTCGGCCTCCGGGATCAGCAGGTCCCCCGCCTCGCGCAGCGCCGCCGCCCTCGACTCCACGTACACCGCCGCGCGTCGCACGAGGGCGGTGTCCGTCTCCCGGGCGTCCGGCTCGTGCGAGCCGACGGCGACGACGACCGCCCCCGGGGCCACCAGCCGCCCGTCGAAGAGCGGCTCGCGGGCGGTGGTGCAGCACAGCACCAGGTCCGCCCCCTCCACGTCCCGCGCCGTGCCGGTGCGGGCCGGCACTCCGAGGGCCCGGGCGTGCGCCGCCAGCGCCCCGGCCCGGCCCGGGTCACGGGCCACCACCACCGCCTCCGCGAGCTCCCTCAGCTCCAGCACCGCTTCGAGGTGCCCGTACGCCTGTGGCCCCGACCCGAAGAGCACCAGCCGCAGCGGACGCCCCGGCCCGGTGAGGTGGCGCAGGGCGAGGACGGAGACCGCCGGGGTGCGCAGGGCGGTCAGGGCGGCGCCGTCCAGGAGGGCCAGCGGCCGCAGGGTGGGGCCGTCCAGGAGGAGGTAGCTGCCGGTGATCCGGGGCAGCCCGAGCGCCGGGTTGCCCGGGGCGACCCCGGCGATCTTCACTCCGGCGTACCCGCCCGACGCGGCCGGCATGAGCAGGAGCTCGCCCCCGGGCACGGGCACGCCGGTGCGCCCCGGGCAGGCCTCCGGGTCCAGTCCGGCGCGCAGCGCCCCGGCCAGGGCGTCGGCCGCCCCGGCTGTGGTGAGCGCCCCCGCCGTCCGTGCGGCGTCCAGCTGGAGGAGGGCCGTCACAGCAGGAAGCCCGCGCCGAGGGCGTCGTACGGGTCGGCGGTGAAGACGTGCTCCCCCGTGCGGTAGGCGGTGCCGGTGACCTCGGTGACCCCGTCGGCGAAGATCCGGCCGGTGAACACGGTGCCCGTCACCGACTCGTGCAGCAGGTCCTCCCCCGCCCCCAGCCGGCCGTCCTGCGCCAGCAGCGCGAGCCGGGCGGAGGTGCCGGAGCCGCAGGGCGAGCGGTCGATCTGCCCGTCGGCGAAGACGGTGACGTTGCGCTGGTGCGGCCCGAACGGGGTGTCGGGCAGCTCCTCGTGGAGGATCACCCCGTAGACGCCCGAGAGCAGCGGGCCGTCCGGGTGCCAGGTCGCCGGGTGCGTGGCGAGGGCGGCGCGGATCTCCCGTCCGGCCCGGACCAGTTCGGGCAGGGCGGCGCGGGTCACCTCCAGGCCGAGGTCGCGGGCGGAGACCGAGGCGTAGCAGGCCCCGGCGTGTGCGATGTCCACCTCGGCGACCCCCAGCGTGGTGGCCACCGGGACCTTGCGGGCGCCCACGCGGGCCGGGACGTTGCGGAAGGTGACCCCGGTGGTGCGGCCCTGGGCCCGGTGGACGGTGGCGGCGACCCGGCCCGAGGGGACGTCGACGCGCACCTGGACGTCCCCGTCGTCTGGGGCCGCGACCCGGCCGGAGTCCACGGCCCAGACGCCGAGCGCCATGGTGCCGTGGCCGCAGGCGGTGGAGTAGCCGTCCTTGTGCCAGAACAGCACCCCGAAGTGGGCCCCGTCGTCGTCCGGGGGCACCACGAAGCCGCCGTACATGCCGGCGTGGCCGCGCGGCTCCTGGACCAGGAGGCGCCGTACCTCGTCCAGCGGGCCGCGGCGCGGCGCGGTCCCCGAGCCTCCGGGGCCGATGGCCGTGGCGCAGCGCTCGGCGACGGTGTCACCGGGGACCGGGGGCAGTCCCTCCGCCACGATCCGGAAGGGCTCGCCGGCGGTGTGGTAGTCGGCCGTGCGGACGGTGGTCGGGGCGGTCACAGCAGGAACCCTCCGGGGAAGGGGTCGGACGGGTCGAGGAAGTACTGGGCGGTGCCGGTGATCCAGGCCCGGCCGGTGACCGTGGGGACGACGGCGGGGCGGCCGCCGACGGTGGTCCCGGCGACGAGGCGGCCGGTGAACTCGGTGCCGATGAAGGACTCGTTCACGAAGTCGGTGTCCAGCGGCAGCAGGCCGCGCGCGTGCAGCTGGGCCATGCGCGCACTGGTCCCCGTACCGCAGGGCGAGCGGTCGAACCAGCCCGGGTGGATGGCCATGGCGTGCCGGGAGCGGCGGGCGTCGGAGCCGGGGGCGGCGAGGTAGACGTGCTTGACGCCGGCGATCGCGGGGTCCTCGGGGTGGACGGGCCGGTCCGGGGAGGCGTTGACCGCGTCCATGACGGCGAGCCCGGCGGCGATCAGGTCCTCCTTGCGGGCCCGGTCGAAGGGCAGGCCCAGGGCGTCCAGTTCGACGAAGGCGTAGAAGTTCCCGCCGTAGGCGAGGTCGTAGGTGACGGTGCCGAAGCCGGGGACCTCGGCCTTCAGGTCGAGGCCGGCGCTGAAGGCGGGGACGTTGGTGAGGGTGACGGCGGTGGCGGCGCCGTCCTCCACCCGCACGTCCACGCTGACCAGCCCGGCGGGGGTGTCGAGCCGCACCGTGGTGACCGGCTCGACGACCGGGACCATGCCGGTCTCGACCAGGACCGTGGCCACCCCGATGGTGCCGTGCCCGCACATGGGCAGCAGGCCCGACACCTCGATGTAGAGCACGCCGAAGTCGGCGTCGGGCCGGGTGGGCGGCTGGAGGATGGCACCGCTCATCGCCGCGTGGCCGCGCGGCTCGTACATGAGCAGCGTGCGGACGTGGTCCAGGTGCTCCATGAAGTGGAGCCGCTTGTCCGCCATGGTGGCGCCGGGGATCACCCCGACTCCCCCGGTGATCACCCGGGTCGGCATGCCCTCGGTGTGGGAGTCCACCGCGTGGTAGACGTGGCGTGTGCGCATCAGGTCGCCCCTCCGGCCGGTCGCTGGTTCGTGCTGGGTGGCTGGGTAGCCGGGTGGCTAGTTCAGGCCCTCGGCGAGGGCCTTCTCGGTGGCGGCGCGCACGGCGGCCTCGGTCTCCCCGGTGAGCGGGAAGCGCGGGGGACGGGTGGCGCCGCCGGGGCGGCCGGCCAGGTCCATGGAGAGCTTGATGGCCTGGACGAACTCGGTCTTGGAGTCCCAGCGCAGCAGCGAGTGCAGGGACTTGTAGAGCGGCAGGGCGGTGGCGGTGTCTCCGGCGACGGCGGCCCGGTAGAGGGTGGCGCAGGAGCGGGGCAGGGCGTTGGGGTAGCCGGCGATCCACCCGACGGCGCCGGCCAGGGCCAGTTCGAGCAGGACGTCGTCGGCGCCGATGAGCAGGTCCAGGCCCGGGGCGAGTTCGGCGATCTCGTAGGCGCGGCGGACGTCCCCGCTGAACTCCTTGACGGCGACGATGCTGCCGTCGGCGTGCAGGCGCGCGAGGAGGGAGGGGACCAGGTCCACCTTGGTGTCGTACGGGTTGTTGTACGCGACCACCGGCAGTCCGGCCCCGGCGACCTCGGCGTAGTGGGCGCGTACGGTCTCCTCGTCGGCGCGGAAGGCGTTGGGGGGCAGGAGCAGGACGGAGCCCGCGCCGGCCTCGGCGGCCTGCTCGGCCCAGCGGCGGGCCTCGGCGCTGCCGTACGCCGCCACGCCGGGCATGACGCGGGCGCCGTCACCGGCGGCCTCGACGGCGGTGCGCACGACGCGGGCCCGCTCCTCGTCGGTGAGGGTCTGGTACTCGCCGAGGGAGCCGTTGGGGACGACGCCGTCGCAGCCGTTGGCGATCAGCCAGGCCACGTGCTCGGCGTAGGCGTCGTAGTCGACGGAGAGGTCCGCGCGCAGGGGCAGGGCGGTGGCGACCATGATGCCGTGCCAGGGGCGGGTGCGGGTGTCGGGGACGGTGGAGGGCGCGGGGGTGGGCGCGTCGGTCATGGAAGGACTCCCTAGTGTGGTGTGTGACATTTTACTAGTGGGCGTGGATCGGCCACAAGAGGCCGGACAGGGGTTGGTGGAGGGAAGCCGGCGGGCCGCCGCCCGCTCAGGCGCCCGGCGGGGCGGGCTCGGACGGGGGCAGGGCGGCGAGCTGGCGGAGCGGGACCGGGCAGGACAGCGGGCGCCGGTCCGGCGCCGGGGCCCCGCCGGCCAGGGCGGCCACCGCCGGGCCGCACATCCGGCCCTGGCACCAGCCCATCCCGGCCCGGGTGAGGAGTTTGACCGTACGGGCGTCCCGCGCCCCCAGCTCCTCGACCGCCTCGCGGATCCGGCCGGCCGGGACCTCCTCGCAGCGGCACACGTCGGTCTCCTCGCGCAGCCAGCCGGTCCAGCCCGGGCCGGGGCGGTGCGCGGCGGCCATCGCGCCGGCGAAGGCGCGCAGCCGGGCGCGGCGGCGGGTCAGGGCAACGGGCACCGGCCGGCCCGCGATCGCGTGGGCGGCGATCTCCCCCTCGGTCAGGGCCAGTTGCGCTCCGCCGATGCCCCCGGTCTCGCCGGCCGACCAGACGCCGGGGACGGAGGTCCGCTGGGCCGCGTCCAGTACGAGGGCGACCGTGCCGTCGGGGGCGGGGCGGGTGGCGCAGCCGAGGCCGGTGGCCAGTTCCAGCTGCGGCACCAGGCCGTGGCCCACGGCGAGGGCGTCGCAGGGGATCCGGCGGGAAGTGCCGGGCACCGGGCGCCAGTCCCGGCCGAGGCGGGCGAGGGTGACGGCCTCGACGCGGGTGGTGCCGTGCGCCTCGGTGACGGCGTGCCGGGTGAGCAGGCGGATGCCGTGGCGGAGCAGGGCGCCGCCGTACACGGCGCCTTCGGCGAGTTTGGCGGGGTTGCGGAGCAGGGCGCGGGCCTGCGGGGCGTACGCGGTGTACGAGGCGGCCTCGACGACGGCCGGGACGGTGGCCCCGGCGGCGGCGAGGGAGCCGGCCACCGCGAGGAGGAGCGGGCCGCTGCCGGCCACCACGACGCGGCGCCCGGGCAGGACGAGGCCGTCCTTCAGCATGGCCTGGGCCCCGCCGGCGCCGACCACCCCGGGGAGGGTCCAGCCGGGGAAGGGCAGCTGGCGTTCGTAGGCGCCGGTGGCGAGCAGGACGGCCCGCGCCCGGACGGCCGCCCGCGTCTCGTCGGGGGCGTGTCCGGCGACGGCGTGCAGCAGCCAGTGCCCGCCGTCCGGGACCACCGTCCACACGTGGTGCCGGGGCAGGTACGTGACGCGGCCCGCCGCCTCCTGGGCGCGCAGGGCGGCTTCGCGGGCGGCGAAGGCCCGCCAGTCGTGGTGCAGGGCCTCGGGGCGGGCGGCGCCGAGGGACGCCGCGGGGTGGCGGTAGTACTGGCCGCCCGGGCGGTCGGCGGTGTCGAGGAGGGTGACGCGCAGGCCGAGCCGCGCGGCGGTGACGGCGGCCGCGAGGCCGGCCGGACCGGCGCCGATGACGGCCAGGTCGGCGGGCCCGTCGGGGCCGGCCGGCCCGGCGAGGTCGGCAGGCCCGTCGAGGTCGGCAGGCCCGTCGAGGCCGGCGCGGTCAGAGGGCGAGGTCGGCATGGCCGGTGCCTTCCTGGGTGGTGACGGTGTCCCCGGGGCGGGCCGGGACGAGGCAGGCGCGCTGGTTGGGGCGGCCGTTGACGGTGACGAGGCAGTCGTAGCAGGCGCCGATCCCGCAGAAGGCGCCGCGAGGGGCGCCGCCCTCGCGGGTGGTGCGCCAGGAGAGGATCCCGGCCGCCCAGAGGACGGCGGCGATGGACTGCCCCTCCTGGGCAGGCAGTTCACGGCCGTCGAAGCCGATCGGGTACACGGCCGCCGGGGCGCCGCCGACCAGCTCGCGGGGGCTGCGCATCAGAAGGCTCCTCGGGGGGGGTGGGGACGTCGTCGGTGCGGGTGCTCACGACGCGAAGCGGTCCGGGCGGAAGGGGGCGGGCGGGACCGGCGGGGCGGTCTCCGTGAGGGCCGCCGCGATCAGCAGGCCGGTACCGGGGGCCAGTCCGATGCCCGCGCCCTCGTGGCCGCAGGCGTGGAGGAGGCCGGGCACCCGGGGGTCCGGGCCGATCGCCGGGAGGTGGTCGGGGAGGTAGGGGCGGAAGCCGTGGTAGGCGCGCATCACCTTGACGTCCGCCAGGACCGGGAAGAGGGCCGCGGCCTGGCCCGCCAGGCGGCGCAGGGCGTCCGTGGAGAGGGTGCGGTCGAAGCCAACCCGCTCGCGGGTGGCGCCGATCAGGACCGGGCCCGAGGGGGTGCCCTCGACCACCGCCGAGGACTGCAGGGCCGCCGAGTCGCTGGCCACGTCCGCGATGTAGTCGGCCGCGTAGACCTTGTGCCGGACCACCTGCGGGAGGGGTTCCGTCACCAGGACGAAGCCGCGGCGGGGCAGCACGGGCAGGACGGTCCCGGCGAGTTCGGCGATCCGGCCGCCCCAGGTGCCCGAGGCGTTGACCACCGCCGGGGCCCGCAGCGTCCGGCGGGAGGTGCGGACACCCGTGACCGTGCCCCGTTCCAGGAGGATTCCGGTGACCTCCTCGCCCAGGTGCACCGTGGCGCCCGAGGCCTTCAGCAGGCGGGCCGCCGCCAGGGCCGGCTGGACCTGGGCGTCCTGGGGGTAGTGGAAGCCGCCCGCCTGGCCCGGGGCGAGGTGCGGCTCCAGTTCGCGCAGGGCCGCCGGGTCCGCCTCGGCGCAGGCGACCCCGGCCGCCCGCTGGCCCTCCGCGAAGTGGCGCAGGGCCTTCAGGGTGGTCTCGTCGGGGGCCACCACCAGCCCGCCCTTGGGCTCGTACTCGACGGCTCCGGGGAGTTCGGCGGACAGCTCCCGCCAGAGGCGGGCTGAGAGGAGGGCCAGGTCGAGCTCGGGGCCCGCCTCCTTGTCGGAGACGAGCAGGTTGCCCTCGCCCGCGCCGGTGGTGCCGCCGGCCACGGGGCCCCGGTCCACCACCGTCACGGAGAGACCGGAGCGGCTCGCGTAGTACGCGCACGCGGCCCCGACGACGCCGGCGCCGATGATCACGACGTCCATGTCAGTAATATGTCACATTCTTTTGGTGGTGCCTAGGGTCGCCCGGGCCGGTTCCGCCCCCCGCGGAACCGGAACCGGCCCGGGCGGGCGGGTCAGCTGCGGAGGGGACCCTCACAGCTGTAGGAGGAGGTGCCCGCGGCCTTGTTGTCCCAGATCTCCAGCGGCCCGAAGGAGCAGTTCATGTCCGCCAGGTTGTTGGAGGCCGCGCCCGCCCGGTCGAGCAGGAAGTAGTCGACCGTCTCGGACATGTCCTTGAAGTTCTGGTCGTCGCTGCGCCAGTTCTTCAGGTTCGCGGTGATCCGGCCCGTACAGGTGAAGCGGCGCTTGCCGGGGTCGCCGTTCTCCACGCAGTCCGGGGTGTTGTAGGTCGCCGAGGCGAAGGAGGACTTCACCGAGGCGAGGGCGGAGTCGCGCAGCTGGTCGTTGGCCGTGAAGGTGGTGTTCGGGACGTAGAGCTGGTCCACCTTGGCGATCTGGGCGTCCAGGAAGCGGTTGTAGTCGCGCTGGAGGTAGGTGTCGGCGCCCATGCGGTGGCGCCAGGCGTCGAAGCCGGCGACGTCGTTCGCGCGCAGGTAGCCGTACATCTCGCGCAGCAGCGAGGGCTTCTCGGTCCAGAGGAACTCGAAGAAGGTGCCCGCGTAGTTGTAGAAGCGGAAGCCGTCGCCGTCGTACGTGGCGTGCAGGAGCTGGTCGACGCTCATGCGCGGGCCGCCGCCGGCGGTGTCGTTGATGATGCCCCGGACCAGGGACTTGCGGACGGCGATGCCGTTGTCGCGGGTGGAGCCGTCGAAGAACTCGGCGGTGCCCTCGTCCATGGCGGTGGTGCGGTCGCCCTGGTACCAGTCGCCCTGGCCGAAGAAGCCGGGGACGGCGAAGCGGCCGTTGAGGTAGTGCGTGTACTCGTGGCGGAAGAGCTCTTCCAGGGTGAGGGAGGAGTCCTGCGGGACGCGGCGCTGGTAGGTGTAGAAGGTGGCGCCGTTCTCGATGTAGATGCCGCCGTTGTTGGTGCCGTACCCGGTCAGGATCGGGTGGTAGTTCTCGTAGTCGGCGCGCGAGGCGTAGAGCACGATGTTCAGCGTGCTGTTGGGGTCCCCGGCGAGCGGCTGGTCGGTGCCCAGGACGCGGTGGAACTGGGTCTTGACCTGCTTGCTCGCGTAGTAGAGCTGGTCGACGGTGGCCCGGTCGAGGGCGGTGCGGACCTTGATGCCGCCGTTGTCGTAGGTGTAGGTGTTCGGGAAGAGCTGCTTCTCGATGTCCTCCTTGCACACCCCGTACGGCTTGCAGGCCTCGTAGAAGTTGAGCCAGGAGACCAGCTTGGCCCACTGCTCGCTGCCGTTGCCCCAGGTGGACTTGACCGGTTCGAGGAGGGCGCCGAGGTCGGCCGTGATCTGGTCCTTGAGGCCGTCGACCTGGCCGAAGCGGCCGTACTCGCCGAGGGCGTCGCGGGCGGCCCAGGCATTGGCGCCGCCCTTGAGGTGGCCGTAGCCGGCGAAGGCCTTGAAGAGGGCGCGGTAGGCCGGGTCCGCCTTGACCGCGGCCTGGAAGGCGGCGTCGTTGTTGCCCGGGTAGACGCCCAGGTAGTTGACGGAGAGGGCCGCGAGGGCGGCGCCGCCCCAGGCGGCGTCCTGGCTGGTGGCCGGGTGGGAGGCGTCCAGGGTGGCCAGAACCTTCTTGATCAGGCCGAGCTGGTGCTGGCGCAGGCCGGGGGCGCTGCCCGCGTAGAGGGCCTCGCGCAGGGTGCGGGCGTTGGAGGGCGTGACGTCGAAGGTGTGGGCGGCGCCCGCGAAGTCGGCGATGGCCTGGCGCATGGCGTCGACGGTGGGGGCGTCGGTGACGTCGATCTCGGTGCGCGAGTAGTCGTGGTACGCCACGGCGTGCAGGTAGGTGAACATCTCCTCCAGGTGGGAGGAGTCGCGGCCGTCGTGGGCGGCGGCCAGGCGGGATATCCGGCGGGAGACGGCCTGGACGTGGGCGTCGGACATGACGGGCGCCAGGCGCGCGTCCCAGGTCCATATGAGGCCGCGCAGGCAGCCGTCGGCGGTGACGGCCGGGTCGGCGAGGAAGTCGGCGAACTGCTCCGGGCCGAGGCCGGTGATCCCGTCAAGGGTGCAGGGGACGCCCGCGGCGAGGCTCTTCGCGGTGGGGGCGGCCTGGGCGGTGGCCGTCTTGCGGCTCTTGTCGGCGGCGGGGGCCGGGTCGGCGGCGCCGGGCACCCGGTTGTCGGCCACGGACTTGCCGCCGGGGGCCGGGGCGGGCGCCGGGGCGAGCTGCCGGGCGTCGGCCAGGCGGTCGACCTCGTCGAAGGGGTTCGGCGCGGCGGCCGGGCCGGCGGCGAAGGCGGCGGGCGCGGACGCGGCGGGCCTGGCGGCGGGGGTGCCCCGCTCCGCGGCCTGGGCCACCGCCTGCCCGGCGGTGGCGAGGAGGGTGACCGTGACGGCGGCGGAGAGGAGAGACGTACACACAGCTCTGTGCTGGGACACCTTGATGCTCCTGTGGGAAGGGAGGTGGGGGAGTGGTGCGTGAACTGCCCTGCTTCACACGGCGTTTGACGGGGATTAATGTGCCGCGGTGTGAGCTGTAACATAGTAATGTGAAATTGCACTGGCAAGACCTGTGCGCCCCCCAGTTCAGTCCTTCTTGAGGGAGCCTCCGTGACCGACACCCCCTCCCGCCTGAACACCGGCAGCCACGACCTGCCGGTATCAGCCGAGTTGTCCCGCTTCATGGCGGGCGGCTGGGCACCCTCGCCGCTGCCGGCCGGCTCCCGGGTCACCGCGTACGAGGTCACGCCCGCCCGCCGCGCCCAGCTCTCGGCCCGCTTCCCGGGCGAGCGGCTGATCGTCCCGGCCGGCGAACTGAGGGTCCGGTCCAACGACTGCGACTTCCGCTTCCGCCCGCACAGCGCGTACGCCTGGCTCACCGGCCTGACGGGCGAGGACCAGGTGGGCCACGTGCTGGTCCTGGAGCCCGCCGGCCCGCACGGCCACGAGCCCGTCCTCTACCTGCGCCCCCGCTCCGACCGCGCCGACGGCACCGAGGAGTTCTACCGGGACCGCCGCTACGGCGAGTTCTGGGTGGGCCGCCGCCCCGACCTCACCGAAGCCGAACGGCTCACCGGCCTGCGCTGCGCCCACCTCGACACACTCGGCTCCCCCACCGGCCGCAACGCCGCCACCGACCCCGAACTGGCCGCCGCCCTCTCGGAGCTGCGCCTCGTCAAGGACGCCTGGGAGGTCGACCAGCTCCAGCTCGCCGTCGACCACACCACCGCCGGGTTCGAGGACGCCGTACGGGCCCTGCCCCGCGCCCTGGCCCACCCGCGCGGCGAACGCTGGATCGAGGGGGTCTTCAACCTGCGGGCCCGCGCCGAGGGCAACGGGCTGGGCTACGAGACCATCGCCGCCTCCGGCGCGCACGCCTGCGTGCTGCACTGGATCCGCAACGACGGCCGGCTGAACCGGGACGAACTCCTGCTGCTGGACGCGGGCGTGGAGACCGACAGCCTCTACACCGCCGACATCACCCGCACCCTGCCCTTGTCCGGACGCTTCTCCCCGGTCCAGAAGCAGGTCTACGAGCTGGTGCTCGCCGCGCAGGAGGCGGGCATCGCCGCCCTGCGGCCCGGCGCGCGCTTCCGGGACTTCCACCGGGCGGGCATGCGCGTCATCTCCGAGGGCCTCGCCGAATGGGGGGTGCTGAAGGACGCCGAGGGCGACCTGCACCGGCGCTACACCCTGTGCAGCAGCGGCCACATGCTCGGCCTCGACGTCCACGACTGCGCCCGGGCGCGCGCCGACGCCTACCTGGACGGCGTGCTGGAGGAGGGCCAGGTCCTCACCGTCGAACCGGGCCTCTACCTCCAGCCGGACGACGAGACCCTCCCCGCCGAACTGCGCGGCATGGGCGTGCGCATCGAGGACGACCTCGTCATCACCGCCGACGGGGCCCGCCTGATGTCCGGGGCCCTGCCGCGCACGGTGGCCGGCATCGAGGAGTGGATGGGCACCCTCCTCGACTCCGCCTCCTAGGCCGGCACGGCGCTACGGCAGCACCGCGGTCCCGTCCAGCTCCAGGAGGGCCTCGGTGTCCCAGAGGCGGACCACGCCGATCACGGCCATCGCCGGATAGTCGCGGCCCGCCAGCCGGTGCCAGATCCGGCCCAGCTCGGGGGCGTGGGCGCGGTAGTCCTCCACGTCCACCGCGTACACCGTCACCCGGGCCAGGTCCGAGGGGACGCCGCCGGCCGCCGCCAGGGCCGTCAGCAGGTTGGCCAGGGCGCGCTCGAACTGCTCCGGCAGGGTCCGCCCCACCACCTTGCCGGCCCCGTCCAGCGCGGTCTGGCCGGCCAGGAACACCAGCCGGCCCCCGGTGGCGGTGACGGCGTGGGAGAAGCCCGTCGCCGGGGACAGTTCCGGCGGGTTGATCCGGTGCGGGCCCGGACGGCCGGCGCTCACCGGGCCACCACCCCCCGGTACAGCTCCTTCGCGATGATCCCGCGCTGCACCTCGCTCGCCCCCTCGTAGATCCTGGGCGCCCGCACCTCCCGGTACAGGTGCTCCAGCAGGTGCCCGCGCCGCAGGGCGGCCGCCCCGTGCAGCTGGACGGCGTGGTCGACCACGTACTGGGCCGTCTCCGTCGCGAGGAGCTTGGCCATCGCCGCCCGGCGGGGCACGTCCGGGGCCCCGGCGTCGTACGCGCCGGCCGCCGCGTACACCAGCAGCCGGGCGGCCTCGGTACGGGTGGCCATCTCCGCCACCCGGTGCGCGACCGTCTGGAGGTCGGCCAGCACCCCGCCGAAGGCGCCGCGGCCGGCGGTGTGCGCCAGCGTGGCGTCCAGCGCGGCCCGCGCCATGCCGACCGCGAAGGCCCCCACGCTCGGCCGGAAGAGGTTCAGCGTCTCCATCGCCACCCGGAACCCCTGACCCGGCTCGCCCAGGACGTCCTCCCGGCCGACCGGCACCCCGTCGAAGGCCAGTGAGCCGATCGGGTGCGGCGAGAGCATGTCGAGCGGCTCGCCGGTCAGTCCCGGCCGGTCCGCCGGGACCAGGAAGGCGGTGATGCCCTTCGCTCCGGGCGCCTCACCCGTCCGGGCGAAAACGGTGTAGAAGTCGGCCTCGGGAGCGTTGGAGATCCAGCACTTGGCCCCCTCCAGCCGCCAGCCCGGCCCGTCCGGCGCCGCCGCCAGGGCCAGGGCCGCCGCGTCCGAGCCCGCCCCCGGCTCGCTCAGCGCGAACGCCGCCACCAGCCTCCCCGCGCGCACCCCCGGCAGCCACCGCTCCCGCTGGGCCGCACTGCCCGACCGAAGCACCGGATGGCCCCCCAGGCCCTGGAGGGCCAGGGCCGTCTCCGCCTCGGTGCACCCGTAGGCGAGGGACTCCCGCAGCAGGCACAGCTCCAGCGCGCCGGAGCCGAAGACCCGCTCCAGCAGACCCTGTTCCCCCAGCTCCGCCAGGAGCGGCCGGTTCACCCGGCCGGGCTCGCCCTTCTCGGCGAGCGGCCTCAGCCGCCGCTCCGCCAGGGCGCGCAACCGCGCGCACCACTCCTCGTGTTCCACTCCGAGCGCGAATCCGGCCATCCGAAGGCCCCCAAGTCCCGTCGTGTTCCTCTATCGCGTCCTGTTGACTGCCGTCACCATCACGATACGCTCTGGACAGATCAGCACGGCCGGCTCCACCCCAATCCGGACGTCGCAAGGGGGCGAACCCGCCATGGAGCTCAAGCCTTCCGCCCACACCGACACCTTCGCGCGAGACAACCTGCCGCCGGCCGACGCCTGGCCGCAGCTCCTCTTCGAGCTGCCCGAACTGGCCTATCCGGACCGGCTGAACTGCGGCGCCGAACTGCTCGACGCCACCATCGGCCGGTTCGGCCCGGACCGGCCCGCCTTCCGCAGCGGCTCGGGCGAGGTCTGGTCGTACGGGGAGCTGCGCGAGCGCGTCGACCGCCTCGCCCACACCCTCACCGTCGACCTGGGCGTCGTCCCCGGCAACCGGGTGCTGCTGCGCGGCCCCACCGGGCCCTGGCTCGCCGCCTGCTGGCTGGCCGTGATGAAGGCGGGAGCGGTGGCCGTCACCGTCCTGGCCCAGCAGCGCGCCCAGGAGCTGGCCACGGTGTGCGCCATGGCCCGCGTCCGGCACGCCCTCTGCCACACCGACGCCCTCGACGACCTGGCCAGGGCCGAGGTGCCCGGACTGCGGATCACCCCCTTCGGCGGGGACTCCCCCGACGACCTGCTGCGGCTGGCCGAGGCCCACCACGCCCCCTACCCCGCCGTCGAGACCTCCGCCGACGACGTCGCCCTCATCGCCTTCACCTCCGGCACCACCGGCCGCCCCAAGGGCTGCATGCACTTCCACCGCGACCTCCTCGCCGTCGCCGACACCTTCTCCCGTACCGTCCTCAGACCCCGCCCCGACGACGTGTTCGCCGGCAGTCCGCCCCTCGGGTTCACCTTCGGCCTCGGCGGACTCGTCGTCTTCCCCCTGCGGGCGGGGGCCTGCGCCCTGCTGCTGGAGGAGGCCGCGCCCCGCCGGCTGCTGCCCGCCCTCACGGAACACCGGGTCACCGTCCTGTTCACCGCCCCCACCGCCTACCGCTCGATGCTGGACACCCTGGGCCCCTACGACACGGGCGCCTACGACCTGTCCGCGCTGCGCCGCTGCGTCTCCGCAGGCGAGAACCTGCCCGCCGCCACCTGGCAGGCCTGGTACGAGCGCACCGGCCTGCGGATCATCAACGGCATCGGGGCCACCGAGCTGCTGCACATCTTCATCTCCGCCGCCGACGAGGACATCCGCCCCGGCACCACCGGCCGGGCGGTCCCCGGCTGGCAGGCCCGCGTGGTGGACCCCTCCGGCCGGCCCGTGCCGGACAACGAGCCCGGACTCCTGGCCGTACGCGGACCCGTCGGCTGCCGCTACCTGGCCGACCCCCGCCAGGGCGAGTACGTACGGGACGGCTGGAACCTGACCGGCGACACCTACGTCCGCGACCCCGACGGTTACTTCCGCTACGTCGCCCGCGCCGACGACATGATCATCTCCTCGGGCTACAACATCGCGGGCCCGGAGGTGGAGGAGGCGCTGCTGCGCCACCCCGACGTGGCGGAGGTCGCGGTCGTGGGCCGCCCGGACGAACGCCGGGGGCAGGTGGTGGTCGCCTACACCGTGCCGCGCGACGGGGCCGTGCTCACGGAGGAGGAGCTGCGGACCTTCATGAAGGGGGAGCTGGCCCCCCACAAGTGCCCGCGCTCCTTCGTCTTCCTGCCCGCGCTGCCGCGTACCCCCACGGGGAAGCTTCAGCGGTTCCGGCTGCGCGATCTAGAGTGAACCCGTGGTCGAGCAGCACACTCCGCGATCCCTGATCGTCACGTTCTACGGAGCCTACGGGCGGTCCTTCGACGGCGCCGTCCCGGTGTCCGCGCTGGTCCGCCTGCTGGGCGCGGCCGGCGTCGACGCGCCCTCCGTCCGCTCCTCGGTGTCCCGGCTCAAGCGGCGCGGCTTCCTGGTGCCCGCGAAGGCCCCGGACGGCTCCGCCGGCTACGAGCCCTCCGAGGAGGCCCGGCTGCTGCTGGAGGACGGCGACCGGCGGATCTACGGAGCCGTACCCGTCTCTCCGGAGTGGCTGGTCGCCGTCTTCTCCGTCCCCGAGCAGGAGCGCAACAAGCGGCACCTGCTGCGCTCGCGCCTGGCCCGGCTGGGGTTCGGGGCCGTGGCACCGGGGGTGTGGATCGCGCCGGCCCAGCTGGCCGAGGAGACGGAACACACCCTGGACCGGCTGCACCTGACCGCCTACGTCGAACTCTTCCGCGGCGCCCACCTCGGCTTCGCCCCGACGGCCGAGGCGGTGGCCCGCTGGTGGGACCTGGCCGCCCTCGCCAAGCAGCACGAGGAATTCCTCGACCTGCACGAACCGGCGCTGCGCGCCCTCCAGTCGGGCCCCGAGCCCTCCCCCGAGGCCGCCTACCGCACCTACCTGACCGCCCTGGACAGCTGGCGGCGCCTGCCCTACGCCGACCCCGGGCTGCCGCGGGAGCTGCTCCCGGCGGACTGGCCCGGCGACCGGGCCGCGGCGGTCTTCGCCGAGCTGCACGCCCGGCTGCGCGACGCGGGCGCCCGCTTCGTCCAGCCGTAGCCGGGCGGCGCCCGCGACCCGGGCGGTGACCTCGTATCCGTCCATGACTCCCCCTCCTCCGACGGCCCCGCCACCACGGCGGGGCCTCCGTCCTGCTCGCACGCGCTGCTCGCAGGTCCTGCTCGCACTCCCAAGATCCCAGCGGCGCCCGCCCCGCCCCTCCCCCGCGCGGGGGTACCGTCTCCCCCGCCCGGGGGAGCGCCCGCGGCGCCCTTCGCGCCCCCGTGGGAAACGCCCCCGGAAAACCCGGTGCGGCCCCCCTCCCGGCCCCGTCACGATGGAACATGACCTGGACCTTCAGCACTGATCTGGCGGCCTGGCTGACCGCCGCGCGCCCTGCCGTGGCAGCGCACCCCGTCGTCAACACGACCCTGCTGAGCGTCATCGACGCCCTGGAGCGGCGCGGCCCCCACGCCTACGGCGACTCCGAACCCGTCTTCGGCTGGTGGACCGGCCCGGACGGCACGGTCGGCGGGGCCGTCCTGCACACCCCGCCGTTCCCGCTGCTGCTCGGCGTCCTGCCCGCCGAGGCGGTCCGGGCCCTGGGCGGCGCGCTCTCGGCGGATCCCCTGCTCGCCCGCGTCACGAAGTTCAACGCCCGCCGCGCCGACGCGCAGGCCCTGGCGCAGGCGTGGGGTGCGCCGACCCGCGTCGCCGAGGAGCTCCGCCTGTATCGCCTGGGCACCCTGAAGGCCCCCGACCCGGCTCCCGAGGGCCGGGCCCGGCGCGCCGGCGAGGCCGACCTGCCGCTGCTGACCCGCTGGACCGCGGAGTTCAGCCGGGAGTGCGGCCTCCCCGTCACCCCCTCCGAGGCCTCCCTGCGCGACCGGATCTCGTACGGCGGATGCGTCATCTGGGAGCACGACGGCGGACCGGTGTCCCTGGCCGCGTTCTTCCGCCCGATCGGCTCCGCCTCCCGCATCGGCCCCGTCTACACTCCGCCGGCCGAGCGGCGTCGCGGTTACGCCGCCGGGGTGACGCACGCCGCGAGCGAGGCGGCGCAGGCGGCCGGGGCCACCGAGGTGCTGCTCTTCACCGACCTGGCCAACCCCACCAGCAACAGCGTCTACCGGCGCCTCGGCTTCGTCCCCGTCGAGGACCGCGTGGAGCTGGTCCGCCACTGAGACGGCGGAGGGGAGCCGCCCGGGCCCGCCTCACCCCTTCCCGGTGGGCGGCTTGCGGCTGCCCGCCCGGTACGGGGCCGGCCAGGGCGCGCCCGGCCCGGCGTACCCCTGCTCGGCGGCCGCGTGCAGGGTCCAGTGCGGGTCGTACAGGTGCGGGCGGCCCAGGGCGCACAGGTCGGCCCGGCCGGCCAGGAGCAGGGAGTTGACGTCGTCCCAGGAGGAGATCGCGCCGACGGCGATGACGGGGACGCCCAGCGCGTTGCGGATCCGGTCGGCGTAGGGGGTCTGGTAGGAGCGCCCGTACTCGGGGGCCTCGTCGGCGACGACCTGTCCCGTGGACACGTCGACGGCGTCGGCGCCGTGCGCGGCGAAGGCGGCGGCGATCGCCCCCGCCTCCTCGGGGGTGGTGCCGCCGGGGGCCCAGTCGGTCGCCGACAGCCGGACCGTCATCGGGCGGTCCCCGGGCCAGACCTCGCGGACGGCGTCGAAGACCTCCAGGGGGAAGCGCAGCCGGTTCTCCAGGGAACCGCCGTAGGCGTCCTCGCGTTGGTTGGTGAGGGGGGAGAGGAAGCCGGACAGCAGGTAGCCGTGCGCGCAGTGCAGTTCCAGCAGGTCGAAACCGCAGTCGGCGGCCCGTGTGGCGGCCGCCGCGAAGTCGGAGCGGACGGTGGCGAGGCCGGCGGCGTCCAGGGCGCGCGGGACGGCGGAGACGCCGGGTTCGTAGGGCAGGGCGGAGGCGGCGACGAGGGGCCAGTTGCCGTCGGGGAGCGGCTCGTCCATGCCTTCCCACATGAGCCGTGTCGATCCCTTGCGGCCGGAGTGGCCGAGCTGGAGCCCGAGGGCGGTACCGGGGGCGGAGGTGTGGACGAAGTCGGCGATCCGCTTCCAGGCGGCCGCCTGCTCCGCCGTCCACAGGCCTGCGCAGCCGGGGGTGATCCGGCCCTCGGGGCTGACGCAGACCATCTCGGTCATGACCAGGCCGGCCCCGCCCAGGGCCCGTCCGCCCAGGTGCACCAGGTGGAAGTCGCCCGGCACCCCGTCGACGGCGGAGTACATGTCCATCGGCGAGACGACGACCCGGTTGCGCAGGGTCAGCCCGCGCAGGGTGAACGAGGTGAACATGGGCGGGGTCACGGGCCCGTCGGGCCCCTCCTGCGGGCAGCCGAAGTCGGCTTCCACCGCGCGGGTGAAGCGGGGGTCGCGCAGGCGCAGGTTCTCGTGGGTGACCCGGCGGCTGCGGGTGAGCAGGTTGAAGGCGAACTGGCGGGCGGGCTGGCCGACGTAGCCCGCGAGCTCCTCGAACCAGCGCATGCTGGCGGCGGCGGCCCGCTGGGTGCTGGCCACGGCGGGCCTGCGGGCGGCCTCGTAGGCGGCGAGGGCCTCGGGGATCCCGGGGTGGGCGGCCACCGCCTCGGCGAGGGCGAGGGCGTCCTCGACGGCGAGTTTGGTGCCGGAGCCGATGGAGAAGTGGGCCGTGTGGGCGGCGTCGCCGAGGAGGACGACGTTCCCGTGGGACCAGCGCTCGTTGACGACGGTGCGGAAGCGGGTCCAGGCGGAGCGGTTGCCGCGCAGGGGCCGGCCGCGCAGCGCCTCGGCGAAGATCTTGGCGCAGCGGGCGGCGGACTCCTCCTCGTCGCACAGGTCGAGGCCGGCGGCCCGCCACACCTCCTCGCGCATCTCGACGATGGCGGTGGAGGAGTCGGCCGCGTACGGGTAGGCGTGCAGCTGCATGATGCCGTGCTCGGTCTCGGCGATCTCGAAGCGGAAGGCGTCGAAGGCGAAGTCGGCGGCGAGCCAGACGTAGCGGCAGCGGCCGGGGGTGACGGTGGGCCGGAAGTGGGCGGCGCCGCTCTCGCGGGTGGCGCTGTGCACCCCGTCGGCCGCGACGACCAGGTCGTGGGTGCGGGCCAGGGTCCAGGCGTCGGGGGCGGCGGCGCGGAAGCGGAGCCGGACGCCGAGGGCCTCGCAGCGGGCGTGCAGGATCTCCAGGAGCCGGCGCCGGCCGAGGGCGGCGAAGCCGTGGCCGCCGGAGGTCAGCAGCCGGCCCCGGTGGACGACGTCCACGTCGTCCCAGCGGACGAACTCGGCGGCGAGGGCGGCGTGGACGGCGGTGTCGGCCCGTTCGATGCCGCCCAGGGTCTCGTCGGAGAGGACGACGCCGAAGCCGAAGGTGTCGTCGGGGGCGCCGCGCTCCCACAGGTCGACGGCGTGCCCCTGGCGGGCCAGCAGCGCTGCGGCGTAGAGCCCGCCCGGTCCGCCGCCGATGACGGCGACCCGCCGGGCGGCCCCGGGTGCGGACGGGGGCACCGACTGGGACATGGCGCTACCTCCCCTTCCACTGCGGCGGCCGCTTCCCGGTGAAGGCGGCGTGGAACTCGGCGTAGTCCTGGCCGTGCATGAGCAGGGCCTGGGTGCTGGCGTCCAGCTCCACGGAGGCGGCCAGCGGCATGTCCAGTTCGGCGGTGAGCAGGGCCTTGGTCTGGGCGTGGGCGAGGGCGGGCCCGGCGGCGAGGCGGGCGGCGAGTTCGGCGGCCCGGACGTCGGCCTTGCCCTCGTCAACGAGCTCGCTGAGCAGGCCGATGCGCTCCGCCTCGGGGGCCCGTACGGGCTCGCCGAGCATCAGGATCCGGGTGGCGTGGCCGAGGCCGACGACGCGGGGCAGCAGGTAGGCGGCGCCCATGTCGCCGCCGGAGAGGCCGACGCGGGTGAAGAGGAAGGCGAAGCGGGCGGTGGGGTCGGCGATGCGGAAGTCGGCGGCCAGGGCGAGGACGGCGCCGGCGCCGGCGGCGACCCCGTGGACGGCGGCGATCACGGGGAAGGGACATTCGCGAACGGCGCGGACCACCTGGCCGGTCATCCGGTTGAAGTCGAGGAGTTCGGAGGTGTCCATGGCGAGGGTGGCGCCGATGATCTCGTCCACGTCCCCGCCGGAGCAGAAGCCGCGCCCCTCGCCGGCCAGGACGAGGGCGCGCACGGAACGGGTGCGGGAGAGTTCGGCGAGCAGATCGCGCAGGTCGGCGTAGGCGCCGAAGGTGAGCGCGTTCAGCTTCTCGGGGCGGTCGAGGGTGACGGTGGCGATGCCGTCCTGCCGGGTCACCCGCAGGTGGCGCCACCGTTCGGTCGCTGGTGTGGAACCGGTGAAGGGGCTCACGCGTACGACGCTATCACCGACTTGTGACCGCCGTCACGAAAACGCGACACATGGGGGATGCGGCGGACGGCGCCCGGCCCCGAGCCGAAGGTCCCCCCGTCACCGCGCCCTTGGGTCCGTCACCTTCCCGCCGGGGTGCCCTACGGGCGGCGCGGGGCCCTCCGTATGGTTGAAAGCAGGAGTTTCCCGCCCCCGCCCCTCCCCACCCCCCACGGAACGGACGGATCAGCCATGACCGACGCCTCCGCCTGGCGGCTCGTCCTGCCGCACACGGCCGCGGCCGTGCCCATGGCCCGCGCGCTGGTCCGCACCGCCCTCACGGACACGGGACCGGCCGCCGACCGCGACACCGCCGAGCTGCTGACCGCCGAGCTGGTCGCCAACGCCGTGGAGCACACCACCGCCGGGGCGCCGATCGAGCTGGTCGTGGAGATGCTGGCGGACGGCTGCCAGGTCGAGGTGCACGACGGCGATCCGCGCCCGCCCCGCGACCTGGTCACGCGCCCCTACGAGGCCCACCCCGACCCCTGGCAGGAGCACGGCCGCGGCCTGCTGCTGCTCCGGGCCCTGAGCTCCGCCTGCGGCCACCGCCCCACCGAGCACGGCAAGGCCGTCTGGTTCACCCTGCCGGCCGGGGCGACGGGCGCCTGACCCGCACGGCCCCGGAACCCGCCCGTATGACTATGCGGCCGACCGTGCGGCGGGCTTCGCCATCGTCGCGACGAGCACGGCCTTGATGGTGTGCAGCCGGTTCTCCGCCTCGTCGAAGACGACGGAGTGCGCGGATTCGAACACCTCGTCCGAGACCTCCAGCCACTCCAGCCCGTGCCGCTCGTGGACCTCGCGGGCCACCTTGGTGCCGAGGTCGTGGTAGGCGGGCAGGCAGTGCAGGAACCGCACGTCCGGGTTGCCGGTCGCACGGATCACGTCCATGGTGACGGCGTACGGGGCCAGGGCCGCGATCCGCTCGTCCCAGACCTCCTTGGGCTCGCCCATCGAGACCCACACGTCCGTGGCCACGAAGTCGGCGTTCGCCACGCCCTCCGCGACCTCCTCGGTCAGGGTGACGCGCGCCCCGCTGACCGCGGCCAGCTCGCGGGCCCGGTCCACGACCGCCTCGGCCGGCCAGTACGCCTTCGGCGCGACGATCCGTACGTCCATGCCCAGCAGCGCGCCGGTCACCAGGTAGGAGTTGCCCATGTTGAAGCGGGCGTCGCCCAGGTAGGCGAAGGCGATCCGCTCCAGCGGCTTGGCGCAGTGCTCGGTCATGGTCAGCACGTCGGCCAGCATCTGGGTGGGGTGCCAGTCGTCGGTGAGGCCGTTGAAGACGGGCACCCCGGAGTAGGCGGCGAGTTCCTCGACCGACTGCTGGCTGTCGCCCCGGTACTCGATGCCGTCGAACATCCGGCCGAGCACCCGGGCGGTGTCCCGGACGGTCTCCTTGTGCCCGATCTGGGAGCCGGAGGGGTCGAGGTAGGTGGTGTGGGCGCCCTGGTCGGCGGCGGCGACCTCGAAGGCGCAGCGGGTGCGCGTGGAGGTCTTCTCGAAGATCAGCGCGATGTTCTTCCCCCGGAGCCGGCGCTCCTCGGTCCCCGCCTTCTTGGCCGCCTTGAGCGCGGCGGCGAGTTCGACGAGGCCGCGGAACTCGGCGGCGGTGAAGTCGAGCTCCTTGAGGAAACTGCGACCGAAGAGGTCGGTGGCCATCGGGACTCCAGGGGGACGCTGACAGGGGATTGTGGAAGTCTATACGATCCTCTGCATTCATATTCAGTCGGGTGGATCACACGCGCGGCATCCGCACCCGTGATCACCAGCCCATACCCCTCAGCCTGCGCTCAACCGGCGTCCCGCTCCACCGGACAGCTCATGCAGCGCGGCCCCCCGCGACCCCGCCCCAGCTCGCTGCCGGGGATCTCGATCACCTCGATGCCCTCCTTGCGCAGATGGGTGTTGGTGGTGACGTTCCGCTCGTACGCGACGACCACCCCGGGCTCCACGGCCAGCACGTTGCAGCCGTCGTCCCACTGCTCGCGCTCGGCCGAGTGCACGTCCTGCCCCGCGGTCAGCACCCGCACCCCGTCCAGGCCCAGCGCCGCCGCGATCGCCCGGTGCATGTGCTCCGGCGGGTGGTCGCTCACGTGGAGCTCGCTCGCCCCCTGCCCCGGCCGGATTGTGTAGGAGCGCAGCATGCCGAGCCCGGCGTACTGGGTGAACGTTTCCTCGTCGACCATCGTCATCACCGTGTCCAGGTGCATGAAGGCCCGGCGCTTGGGCATGTCGAGCGCCACGATGACCGACGCCGACCCGGCCGCGAACAGGCCCCGGGCCAGCATCTCCACCGCCTGCGGGGTCGTCCGCTCGCTCATCCCGATCAGGACGGCCCCCTTGCCGATCACCAGGACGTCCCCGCCCTCGATGGTCGAGGGGTAGTCCGACTGGCCCTGCGACCAGTAGTGGAAGGGGCCCGAGCCGGTGAAGAGGGGGTGGTGCCGGTAGATCGCCTCGAAGTGCACGGTCTCGCGCTGCCGGGCCGGCCAGCGCATGGCGTTGATGGACACCCCGTCGTAGATCCAGGCCGAGGTGTCGCGGGTGAAGAGGTGGTTGGGCAGCGGCCCCAGCAGGAAGCCGTCCATCTCCAGCGCGTGGAAGCGCACCGACACGGGCTCGGCGTGCCGCTCCAGGAACTCCCGCTTCGTCATACCGCCGACCAGCGCCTCCGCGAGCTCGGCCGAGGGCAGCCCGTCGAAGGCCGCGCGCAGGTGGTCGGTGGCGAGGGGCCCGTACTCCTTCTCGTCGAAGACCCGGTCCAGTACGAGGCGTCGCGCCTCGGTGATGTCGAGGGCCTCACGGAGCAGGTCGCCGAAGAGGTGGACGGCGACGCCCCGGTCGCGCAGCACGTCGGCGAAGCCGTCGTGCTCCTGGCGGGCCCGGCGCACCCACAGCACGTCGTCGAAGAGCAGGGCGTCCTTGTTGCTTGGTGTGAGCCGCTTCAGCTCCAGGTCGGGGCGGTGCAGGATGACGCGGCGAAGCCGCCCGGTCTCGGAGTCGACATGGAATCCCATGCCGTACAGGTACCCAGACCGAACGGCTTTCTGACCCGGTGTCGGCGGTGCGGGTCAGCGCAGGCCGAGGAGCGCCGACGGGGCGCCGATGATCTCGGGGGCGACCACGCCCAGCTTGGGGGCCGTCAGGTTCGGGATCCCGTAATTGCTTCCGTCGGGCATGGTCAGCGGGGAGCCGAGGACCGCGCCGGGCGTCCGGGTCAGCAGCGTGGTCGCCGGCGACTCCAGGGAGCCCTCGCCGTCCGTCTCCGGGGAGCCCAGCAGGTTGGGCACCGGGGAGGTGACCTTGGTGAGCCCGAGGTCGGTGGCGACCGGGACCGCCGGGAGCAGTGGGGTCGGCAGCATGTCGCCCTTGTGGAGGACGGGCGCCTCGGGAGCTCCCACGACCGGCACCGGGACGGACGTGCCCACCTGGGGGGTGGGCACGCCCAGCGTGGTCTTCACGGCGTCCAGGGGGACGCTGACGGGGACCGAGTCGGCCACGGCCGGGGAGGCCGCGGCCGCCGCGGCCATACAGGTCATGAGCGCCGCAATGCTTCCGCGCGCGGTCATCTTCATAGGTGACGTTCCGTCCTTCCAGGGTCGCGGACACTCCGCTGCCCTGGATGAACGATCCCGCCGCCGGTTTCCCGGGCCTTCCGCGCGAAAGTTCCCCCATACGACCTAATTCGGGGCCGTACGGGGGCGGCCGCTTTACGCGGCCCTCCCCCGTCAGAGCCGGGGGTCGACCGGCTCCGACTCCAGGGCGAGGACGGCGAACACCGCCTCGTGGACCCGCCACAGCGGCTCCCCCGCCGCCAGCCGGTCCAGCGCCTCCAGACCCAGCGCGTACTCGCGCAGGGCGAGCGAGCGCTTGTGCCCGAGGAACCTCTGGCGCAGCCGCTCCAGCTGCTCGGGACGGGTGTACTCCGGACCGTAGATGATCCGCAGGTACTCACGCCCGCGCACCTTCAGCCCCGGCTGGGCCAGCCGGCCCTTGCCGTCCCGGACGCAGGCCCCGAGCGGTTTGACGACCATGCCCTCGCCGCCGGCCGCGGTCAGCTCCAGCCACCAGTCGGTGCCCGCGCGGACGGAGTCCTCGTCCGCGGTGTCCACGTACACCCGGCGGGTGCGCCGCAGCAGCGGGGCGGCGGAGCGCTCGTCGGCGTCGGCGAGGCGGTCCAGCCAGGCCAGCTGCTCGTCGTGCGGTACGGCCGCCAGCGACCGGCCGGCCGCCGCGAGCAGCTGGAACGGCGCGAACCGTACGCCCTCCAGCCCGTCGGTGGTCCAGCAGTAGCGCCGGTACGCCTCGGTGAAGGCGCCGGCGTCGGCGGTCCGCCCGCGCTGGCGCTCCAGCAGCCCGCCCGTGTCCACACCCCGGGCCTCGGCGGCCGCCAGGGCGGCGACGGCGTCCGGCAGGACGGTGCGGGAGGCGGCGCCCACGGCCGCGTACTGGTTGCGCAGCAGACCGGTGGACTTCAGGGACCAGGGCAGCAGTTCCCCGTCCAGCAGGAGCCAGTCCGTGCCGAGCTCCTCCCACAGGCCGGCGCCGTCGACGGCCGCGCGCAGCCGGCCCAGGAACTCCTCGGTGAGCTGCGGCTCCTGGAAGAAGGGCCGTCCGGTGCGGGTGTAGAGCGAGCCGGTGGGGCCGCCCTCGACACCGAAGCGCTCGCGGGCCGCGGCCTCGTCCCGGCACAGCAGGACGGTGGCGCGGGAGCCCATGTGCTTCTCCTCGCACACGACCCGTCCGATGCCGTCGGCCCGGTACTGGGCGAAGGCCTCGGCGGGGTGCTCGAGCCAGCCCTCCTCCCCGGAGGTGGCCGTGGGCGCCATGGTCGGCGGCAGGTACGGCACCAGCCGGGGATCGACCGCGAAGCGGCTCATGACCTCCAGGGCGGCGGCCGCGTTCTCCTCGCGGACGCTCACGTTCCCGAGGTGACGGGTCTCCACGACGCGGCGGCCGTGCACGTCGGACAGGTCCAGCGGGCGGCCGTCGAACGCTCCGGGCACCTCGGCGGCCAGCGGCTTGACCGGCTCGTACCAGACCTTCTCCGCCGGTACGTCGACCAGTTCCCGCTCGGGCCAGCGCAGAGCGGTCATCCGGCCGCCGAAGACGGCACCGGTGTCCAGGCAGATGGTGTTGTTGATCCAGCTGGTGTCCGGAACGGGGGTGTGTCCGTAGACCACGACCGCCTTGCCCCGGTAGTCCTCGGCCCACGGGTAGCGCACGGGCAGGCCGAACTCGTCGGTCTCGCCGGTGGTCTCCCCGTAGAGCGCGTGCGAGCGGACCCGGCCGGAGGTGCGCCCGTGGTACTTCTCGGGCAGCCCGGCGTGGCAGACCACCAGCCGGCCGCCGTCGAGGACGTAGTGGCTGACCAGGCCGGAGATGAACTCCCGCACCTCCTTCACGAACTCCTCGCTCTCGTGGGAGAGCTGTTCCACGGTTTCGGCGAGGCCGTGGGTCTGCTGGACCTTGGAGCCCTTCAGGTAACGGCCGAGCTTGTTCTCGTGGTTCCCGGGCACGCACAGCGCGTCGCCGGACTTGACCATGCCCATCACCCGGCGCAGCACGCCGGGGCTGTCGGGACCGCGGTCGACGAGGTCGCCGACGAAGACGGCGGTGCGGCCGGCGGGGTGGGTCCCGTCCTCGTATCCGAGCTTCGCGAGCAGAGTCTCCAGCTCGGAGGAGCAGCCGTGGATGTCGCCGATGATGTCGAAGGGGCCGGTGAGGTGGGTGAGGTCGTTGAAGCGCTTCTCCAAGACCACTTCGGCGGATTCGGCCTCCTCCACCGTGCGCAGGACGTGGACCTTGCGGAACCCCTCGCGCTCCAGTCCGCGCAGCGAGCGGCGCAGCTCGGAGCGGTGGCGCTGGATGACGCGGCGCGGCAGGCCGGCCCGGTCGGGGCGGGCCGCGTTGCGTTCGGCGCAGACCGACTCGGGCATGTCGAGGACGATGGCGATGGGCAGGACGTCGTGCTCGCGGGCGAGGCGGACGAGTTCGCGGCGGGACTCCTTCTGCACGCTGGTGGCGTCCACGACGGTGAGGCGTCCGGCGGCCAGCCGCTTGGCGGCGATGTGGTGCAGGACCTCGAAGGCGTCCTTGCTGGCGCTCTGGTCGTTCTCGTCATCGGCGACCAGGCCCCGGCAGTAGTCCGAGGACAGGACCTCGGTGGGCTTGAAGTGCTTGCGGGCGAAGGTGGACTTGCCCGAGCCGGTGGCCCCGATCAGGACCACGAGGGACAGGTCGGTGACGGGGAGGACGCGGTGTCCGGTGGGGGTGGTCATGCTGCCTCGCCCTCCTTCGGGGTATCGGCGGTGCCGGTGGTGTCGGCGGTGTCTGTCGTGCCGGTGGTGCTGGTGGTGTCGGCGGCCCGGGTGAAGACGGCCATCTGGGTCGGCGGACCGACCTCGGGGTCCTCGTCCCCCACCGGCCGGTAGGCGACGGAGTAGCCGAACCGGGCGGCGACCCCGCCGGCCCAGGCGCGGAACTCCTCGCGGGTCCACTCGAACCGGTGGTCGCGGTGGCGGACCCGCCCGGCGGGCAGGGACTCCCAGCGGACGTTGTACTCGACGTTCGGGGTGGTCACGAGGACCGTGCGGGGACGGGCCGAGCCGAAGACGGCGTACTCCAGCGCGGGCAGCCGGGGCAGGTCCAGGTGCTCGATGACCTCGCTGAGCACCGCGGCGTCGTAGCCGGCCAGCCGCTTGTCGGTGTAGGCGAGGGAGCCCTGGAACAGCTGGACGCGGGAGCTCTGCCGCTCCCCCATCCGCTCCAGCCGCAGCCGCCGGGAGGCGGTGGTCAGGGCCCGCACCGAGACGTCCACGCCGACGATCTCGGTGAACGCCGTGTCCCGCAGCAGCGCCTGGACCAGCTGCCCCTCCCCGCAGCCCAGGTCGAGGACCCGGGCCGCGCCGGATTCGCGCAGCGCGGCGAGCACCGCGTCGCGTCGGCGCACGGCGAGGGGCACGGAGCGCTCCCGCGCTTCGGCGTCCCCTGCGGCGTCCCCTTCGGGGGCGGCGTCCACGGCGTCGTCGAGTTCCTCGGCCTCGCTGCCGTCGGCCTCGGCGAGGCGGGCCAGCTCCAGGCGTTCCATGGCGCTCTGGGTGAGCCGCTTGTGGCGGGCCAGGTAGCGGGCGGTGATGAGCGCGTGCTCGGGGTGGGCCGCCAGCCAGCCGTCCCCGGCGCGCAGCAGCTTGTCCACCTCGTCGGGGGCGATCCAGTAGTGCTTGGAGTCGTCGAGGACGGGCAGCAGCACGTACAGCTGGCGCAGGGCGTCCTCCAGCCTGAGTTCGCCCTCCAGCACCAGCCGCACGTAACGGCTGTCGCCCCACTCGGGGAACGCCTCGTCCAGGGCGATCGGGGTGGTCTCCACGGACGCCCAGCCGAGCGGGCCGAACAGCCGGCGCACGAGGTCGCCGCCGCCGCGCGCGGGCAGCACCGGGATCTCGATCCGCAGCGGGCGCTCCTGCCCCGGCAGTTCGGGCCGGGCGGCGCACTGGCCCTTGAGGGCGGTGCGGAAGACTCCGCTCAGCGCGACGGCGAGCAGCGAGGAGGCCGCGTACGGGCGGTCGTTGACGTACTGCGCGAGCGCGGAGTCGGGGGCGCCGCCCCGGCCCTTGCCCTGGCCGCGCCGCACCAGCGCGACGGGGTCCACCTCCAGGAGCAGCGCGGCCGTGCACCGGTGGTCCGTCGCCTCGGGGTAGAACACGTGGGCGGTGCCGTGAGAGGTGGCGAACGCCTGCGTCCTCCCGGGATGCTTGTGCAGCAGGAATCCCAGGTCAGTGGCGGGTTTCTCGGGGGTGCCGGTCGTGCTGATCGTCAGGAACATGCGCTTCAGTATGTGCGCGGGCTCCCCTGCGGCCCACTGGTTTTCATACCGGCGGCGGGCGATGGAGAGCGGTACGGAGTCCGGCGATCCAGGGCGGGCCGATCCGGCAGCAGCCGCCGATGAGACGGGCTCCGGCCGCCTGCCAGGCCTCGACGGGCCAGGGGACCGGGTCCGCGGGGGCGTGCCAGGTGCGGGTGCCCGCGTCCCAGACGGATCCGTCGTTGGGGTAGGCCAGCAGCGGCTTGGCCGTGACGGACGCGGCGGCCTCCAGCGCGGGCAGCACGTCCGCCGGGTCACAGCAGTTGACGCCGACCGCGATCACCTCGGGGGCGTCGGCGGCGAGCGCGAAGGCCTCCGCCAGGGGCTGGCCGGCCCGGGTGCGGCCGTCCGCGACGGTGTAGCTCAGCCAGGCCCGGGCACCCGTACCGGCCAGCACCCCCAGCAGGGCCTCGGCCTCGTCGGTGTCCGGGACGGTCTCCAGCGCCAGGACGTCCGGACCCGCCGCGAGCAGCGCCTCGATCCGGGGGCGGTGGAAGGCGGCCAGCTCCGCGCCGTCGAGGCCGTACCGGCCCCGGTACTCGGAGCCGTCCGCCAGCACCGCCCCGTACGGCCCCACCGAGGCGGCCACCCACACCTCGTGCCCGGCGGCGCGCGCCGCCGCGTCGGCCACCCGGACGGCGCGCTCCAGCAGTACGGGATCGTCGCCGACCTGGTAGCTCGCGGTGATCAGCACCTCGGCGCCGGCCCGGACGTACGCCGTGTGGGCCGACTCGACCTGGTCCGGGCGCTCGGCGAGCACGCGGCCCGTCCAGAGCGCGCCGGACAGGTCGCAGCCCTGGTCGGCGAGCCGGTTGCTCAGCCCGCCGTCCAGGAGTACGGGCCCGCGGGCCAGGGCGTGGGCGAGCGGGCCGGTCGCACGGGTCACGGGTCTGTCCTCCGTCGGGTGGTGCGGATCGATCGGCCGGGGCGGTTCAGCCGAGCTGGGGCATGACCTGGGCGGCGATCAGTTCCAGGTGGTCCAGGTCGCCGAGGTCGAGGACCTGGAGGTAGACGCGGGAGGAGCCGATGGCCGCGTAGGTGCCGAGCTTCTCGACCACCTCGGCCGGGGAACCCGCCAGGCCGTTGGCCTTGAGCTCGTCGACCTCGCGGCCGATGGCGGCGGCCCTGCGGGCGACCTCGGCGTCGTCCTTGCCCACGCACACCACCAGGGCGTTCGAGTAGACGAGCTCCTCCGCCTTGCGCCCGGCCTCGGCGGCGGCCTCCCGGACCCGGGCGAACTGCCGGCGGCTGTCCTCGACCGAGGCGAACGGCATGTTGAACTCGTCCGCGTACCGGGCGGCGAGGCGCGGGGTACGCCGCGCTCCGTGCCCGCCGACGAGGACGGGGACCTTGGCCTGGGCCGGCTTGGGCAGCGCCGGGGAGTTCTCCACCTGGTAGTAGGTGCCCCGGTGGTCGAAGGTGGCGCCGGGCTCGGTGGCCCACAGGCCGGTGATGATGGCCAGCTGCTCCTCCAGCCGGGCCATCCGCTCCGCCGGGAAGGGGATCCCGTACGCCTTGTGCTCCTCCTCGAACCAGCCCGCGCCCAGGCCGAGTTCCACGCGGCCGCCCGACATGGCGTCGACCTGCGCCACCTGGATCGCGAGGACGCCGGGCAGCCGGAAGGTGCCGGCCGTCATCAGCGTGCCCAGCCGGATCCGGCTGGTCTCGCGGGCCAGGCCCGCGAGGGTGATCCAGGCGTCGGTGGGGCCGGGCAGTCCGTCGGCGGACCCCATCTTCAGGTAGTGGTCCGAGCGGAAGAACGCGTCGAAGCCCAGCTCTTCGGCGGCCTTGGCGACGGTCAGGAGGGTGTCGTAGTCGGCGCCCTGCTGCGGCTCGGTGAAAATGCGAAGATCCATGGCTCCATCCTGCCCTTCCCACTCCCCTGCCGGGTGAATCTGCGTCAACCGGGCGGCGCGCCCCCCGCCGCGTCAGTGACCAGCGCGGATGGGGATCGTTGGCTCGGACGGAGCCGGACCGCCCGGCCCGCGCGCCGGCGGCCTCCCGCCGGTACGACCACCGCCCCCTTCCGCACCGGAAGGGCCAGGGCCGAGGAGGCCGCCATGTCCCACGAGTCCGTGCCCGAGTACCCCGGACAGACCGGACAGGCAGCACACGACCACGCACACCAGGAGCCCGCGGTGCCCGCCCAGGGCGGCGCGCCGAAGGGCCTGCTCCAGCAGATGGAGGAGCTGATGGCGGCGCTCAACGCCGACCTGTCCCAGCTCGACGCCGACCTCCAGCACTCCGCGGACCGCACTCCGCCCGCCGCCCCGGTCACCCCGGGCGGACTCGCGTACGAGAGCGAGCGCCGCTCCGACCGGTCCTTCTGACCGTGCGGGGGTCCCGTCCCGCACGGCGGGGCCCCTCCACCGGACACCCCGGGCACCCCGGACACCCCGGACCCGCGCCCCGGGTCACATACCGCGCGCCGGGGCCTCAGAGCACGCCCGAGGCCGACCCCCGTTCGCGGACCGCCATCCGGCGCAGCAGGGCGCGCACCCGGTCGCTCGACTCGTCCGCCGCGTCGATCGACTCTATGCACTGCCAGTACAGGCCCTCGTCGTCCGTCGCGCAGGCGACCCCGACGAGCGCTATCCCGACCTCGCCGAGCAGCGCCTGGAGCCCCAGCAGCGCCTGACGCACATCGGCCACCCCCGTCAGCTGCGCCGCCCGGGGCGGCTGTTCGGGCCCGATGCCCTCACCGTCGCCCAGGGCCGCACGGTCTATGGCCCCGCAGCCTCTGCTGCCCGCTTCCCCCAGTCCCCCAGCCTCCGCTCTCAGCTCCGGCGGCCCGGTGACCGCCAGCCAGCTTCCCACCCCCTGGGCGAGGGCCTGGGCCTGCCAGGCCTCCCCCACGATGTCCCACGCGGCCGCGCTCCCTGCCAGCGCGTGCCGGCCGGCCGCGATGAGCCGTACCGCATCCATATGCCGTCCCCCGTCCGCACGACATCCCGCCAATCTCCACTACCCAGAGTGAAGGCAACGAGCCAGTAAAGCCAGGGGTATTCGGAAATCTGTGGACACAAACATGGTTGTGGACGACACCATCACTCCGAAGAGTGACGATCTGGTGCCGATGTCCCGGTCGCCGGGAAACGGTGCTCGTTCCTCTCGATCTTCGCGGCGAGCGCATCCAGCACATCCACCCCGAGAACCTCACAGAACTGCAGCAGATACGCCAGCACGTCGGCGACCTCATCGGTCACCCGGTGTGCGCTTTCCGGATTCTCCATGATCGCCGCTGACTGTTCCGGTGTCAGCCACTGGAAGATCTCGACCAGTTCGGAGGCTTCCACGCTCAGCGCCACGGCGAGGTTCTTGGGGGTGTGGTACGGGGCCCAGTCCCGGGCGGCCGCGAATTCGGCCAGCCGTCGCTGGAGTCGGTACAGCCGTTCGCCGTGCGGGGGCTTTGGCCCGTCGTCCGTGGGTGCAGCACTCATGGGGACAGGTCTACCACTGAGACGCCCGGGATCCCCCGGGCGGTTCCCGCGGTGTCCTCGCCGACCCCGGCCACCAGCCGGATGTGGCCGCGCTCCCCGGACAGCAGGGCCAGGCGCAGCAGTTCGGCGCCCTGCCGCCGGTCCAGGCCCCGGTCGAGGCCGTCGGCGAGCACGGTCAGCGCCTGCCGGGCCGAGAGGAGCTCGGCGGCCGGGTCCACGTCCAGCACGCCGGGCCCGGTGAGCAGGACGAGGGCCAGGGCCAGGAAGCGGAGTTCACCGTCGCCGAGCCGGGCGAACTCCGTGGCGGGCCGCCCGGCGCCGCGCTCCAGCACGGCCGCGACCGGCCCGCCGTCCCCACCCCCGCCGTCCCCACCCCGGACGGCCCCGCCGCGGCCGTCTCCGCTGAAGCCGTCCCCGCCGAAGCCGCTTCCGCCCCTGACCTCCAGCCCGGTCACCGGCCCCGCGCACCCGGTCCGTGCCGCCCGGGCCAGCAGGGCGTGCCGGGTGCCGCACTCGTGGCGGGTCCGGCGCAGGACGTCGGCCAGGTTCCCGCAGTCGGCGCGCAGCCGCCCCTCCCCCGGCGGCACGGGCGCCCGCATCCGGCCGGGCCGGGGGTTGCAGGGGAACACGGACCTCAGCGCCACCACCACCTGCTCGGCGGCGGCCAGCACCAGCCGCTGACCTGCGGTCGCCCCGGCCACGCGCAGCGGCAGCAGGGCGGTGCCGAGCCGGTCGTCGGGCAGCGGGGCGCGGGTCATGCCGACGGCGCCGCCGGTCAGCCAGGCGGCCTGGACCGACCGCCGGCGCGGGTCGCGCAGGGCGGTGGCGAGGAGCACCTCCCCGCGCAGGGAGAGCCGTTCGCCGGCGATCCGCAGCGAGGGCTCCGCCTGTACGGCGAGGTCGAGGCGGAGGGGGCCGACCGGGCCGTCGACGGTGCAGCCGATCCGGAAGCCGCGCCGCCCTCCGGCGTCGGGGACGGCCCACTCAGGCACCCGGGCGGCCGCGTCGGGGAAGACCTCGTCCAGCGCGGACCCGGCGGCGAGCCGGGCCAGGGCCCCGTAGGCGTCCAGCGCCTGGGACTTGCCGCTGCCGCTGGGTCCGGTCAGCAGGGTCACCGGACCGAGCGGGAGCACCGCCTTCCGGTGCGGCCCGAAGGCGGCGAGCCGCAACTCGGTGACGGCGGGCCGCCGGTGCTGCCCCGGCGGCCCGGCCCCGGCGGCGGCTTCGCGACCGGCATCACGACCGGCTTCGCGACCAGCCTCACGACCGGCTTCACGACCGGGTTCACGACCAGCCTCACGTCCGGCTTCACAGTCGGCTTCAGCGGATAACGCGCCGAGGGCTCCGGGCCCCGCCGCGTGCGATGTGGCGTCCATGGGCGGACGGTACGGTCCGCGGGGCCCGGGCCGGGCCCGGCGAACCGTTCCACCGCCGCGACCTTCCTACGATCGGGGGACGGCCGCGGCCGCGATCCCCTCGACCTCGGTCCCGACGGGCGCCAGCAGGAAGACGTTCCGGTCGACCCGGTGCATCCCGCTGCCCAGGCCGAAGACCACCCCGCTGCTGAAGTCGAGGATCCGCTTGGCCACTTCGCCGTCGGCGCCGGTGAGGTCCAGCAGGACGGGGATCTGCGCGATCAGGTACTCCGCCACCTCCCGCGCGTCGGCGAAGATCTGAACCCGGATCACCACGAAGCGCCGCTGTTCCGCCGCGGACGCCCCGGGGGCCTTGGGGATCGTGCGGTGGTCCACCCGGGAGGGCCATTCGTTGCGACTGCGCAGCGGCACCACCTGCGCGAGTCCCTCCCACTGCTCGTCGGTGACGTCGTACCTGCTCACCGGGCCGCCTCGGCCGTGCGCTTCATGTGCATCCCCCCATCCTCTCGCGTTTCACCCGTTCGGCCCAACACCGACACGGGGCACGTGGGGTCTCGCCGCCACGCCCCATGGCGACGGGGTCCGCACGTTACGCGACGCCGCACACACCGGTCTCACCCGGCACGCCGCACCGAGTCCGCACCGAAGTCACCCGGACGGCGCCCGAAGGTTCCCGGGGTACACCCCGACCCCCGAATGAGTTAGGTTAGGCATACCTAACCTTCCGAATGTCAGGACGAGGGAGAGATCCGCATGCGCCTGCCCGGTGCCCCCGCCGCCACGCCCGCCGACGCCCGGCCCACCGACGCCGAACGGGTCCGCTCCGTCCTGGCCGCCGCCCACTCCATGACCGTGGTCATCGACGGGGTCCGCCACGAGGTCCGCCACCTCGACGACGGCGATCCCCTCGGCCGGCTCCATCTGCACCCGGCGGCACCCGCCGCCGGACACCCCGCCTCCCTCCTCGGCGGGGAACGCCCCTCCATCCGGCTCGAGTTCACCGACGTCGCCCCCACCCCCGTGCGCGACCGGGTACGGGCCCGCGTCACCGTGATCGGACACCTGCTGACCCCGTACGCCGACGAGCACGCCGGCGCCGACGCCACCACCTGCGTGGAATACGGCCAGGCGGTCCTGGAGACCGCGGAGGGGACCTCGTACCTCGGGCTGGAGGAGCTGGACGGGGCCTGGCCCGACCCCCTCGCCCCCTACGAGGCGGGCATGCTCACCCACCTCCTCGACGAGCACCCCGCACTGGTCACCCTGCTGCTGCGGCTGGTCCGCCCCCGCCCCACCCCGGCCGTCGTCCGCGCGCTGCCGCTCGCCCTGGACCGGTACGGGATCACCCTGCGCCTGGAGGAGCGCACCGGGCACCGGGACGTACGGCTGCCCTTCCCCTCCCCGGTGGACGACGTGGACCAGTCGGGCGCGCAGATCCAGGCCCTGCTCAGCGCGGCCCGGCGGCACTCGCACTCCAGCACCCTGCCCGCCTGACGACGGCCGGAGGAACGCCTGAGGATCGCCGGAGCCGGGGAACGCGGCGGAACACCTCCCACCGCTCTGTTCGTTGGCCCCTACATGAAGGCAATCACCTACAGCAGTTACGGAACTCCCACCGCCCTGGAGCTCGTTGAGGTACCCGAGCCCAAGGTCGGGCCCGGAGAGGTGCTGATCCGCGTCAGGGCCGCCGGGGTCAACCCGGTGGACTGGAAGCTCGCCGCCGGCTTCCTCGGGCACGTCCTGGAGGTCCGTCACCCGGTGATCCCCGGATGGGACGTGGCCGGTGTCGTCGAGGCCGTCGGCCCGGACACCGACGACTACTCCGTGGGCGACGAGGTCTACGGGTACGTCCGCAAGGAATGGGTCCAGCTGGGCACGTACGCCGAGCTGGTCTCGGCCCCCGTGCGCACCCTCGCCCGCAAGCCCGCGACGCTCTCGTTCGAGGAGGCCGCGGGCCTCCCCCTGGCCGGGCTCACCTCCTACCAGGCCGTCACCCGCGCCGGGGTCACCGCCGGCCAGACCGTCGTCATCCACTCCGCCGCCGGCGGGGTCGGCTCGCTCGGCGTACAGATCGCGGTCGCCCTCGGCGCCCGGGTCATCGGCACGGCCGGCGCCCGCAACCACGACTACCTGCGCTCGCTGGGCGCCGAACCGGTGCTCTACGGGGACGGCGTGGCCGAGCGGATCACCGCGCTGGCCCCCGGGGGTGTGGACGTCGGGCTCGACTTCTACGGCGAGGGCGGCGTCGAGCTGCTCCAGTCGGTCGTCCGCCCGGGCGGGCCGGTGATCTCCGTCGCCGACAACGACGCGGGCGACAAGGGCGCGAAGCACATCTGGGCGCGCTCCTCGACCACCGACCTCACCGCCCTCGCGGAACTGGCCGACACCGGGAAGCTCACCGTCAAGGTGGGGCACGTCCTCCCGCTGGCCGAGGCCGGCCGGGCCTGGGAGCTGAGCGCGGCCGGCGGTGTCGGGGGCAAGATCGTCCTCACGGTCTGAGCCGGACGCCGCACACGGCACACGCCCCGGCCCGCCCCTCCTCAGGAGGTGATCGGCTTGCCCCCGTCGGCGCCCAGTGCGGGCCCGATGGCCCTCAGCGAGCCGGGGGTGCGGCCGTGGCCCCAGCCGATCTCGCGGCGGTAGCTGCCGAGCAGCCCCCTGCCCGCCAGGCCGTCCTCGTCCCGCACGGCCGGGTCCTCGGGCAGCGGCCGGGTCAGCGGGGACACGAAGAGCGCGTCGACCGGGCAGTTGGCCTCGCACAGGAAGCAGGTCTGGCAGTCCTCCTGCCGGGCCAGGAGGGGGATCCCGTCCGGGCCGCGCTCGAAGACGTCCGTCGGACAGACGTCGACGCACTTGTCGCACGCGATGCACCGCTGCGCGGAGACCAGTTCGATCATGCCGCCACCTCCGCGGGCTGGGTCCACACCCGGTCCAGTCCGCCGGTCAGGATCCGGTGGTGCAACGCCGGGTCCTGGTCCGGATGGTCGAGCCGTCTGGCCATGCCCCGGCTCTCGCGGCGGGCCAGCGCGGCCGCGTACATCCACCGCGCGTGCGCCGTCATCGCCGCCGCCTCCCGTGCCTTGACCAGGCCCGCGCCCTCGCCGTGCAGGGAGTCCCGCAGCGCCGCCCAGGCCGTGTCGAGGGCGCGCAGGGACCGGGCGAGCCCGTCGCCGTGGCGCAGGTAGTTCTTGTCGTACGGGAGCACTTCCCCCTGTACGAGGTCCACGGCCGCGCGGTGGCCGGGAGAGGCGGCGGCGGATCCGCCGGGGCGGAGCCCCGCTCCGCCCGCCCCGCGCACCGGCCGGGAGGCTGCGCCCCCGGAGCCGAGCGCACGCGCGTGCCGGGCCGCGCCCCGCCCGGCCCAGCTGCCGGAGGAGATGGCCCAGGCGGCGTTGTGGCTGCCGCCTCCGGTGAAGCCCCCGCAGATCTCCTCGCGGGTGGCCGCGTCCCCGGCGGCGTACAGGCCGGGGACGCCCGTGGCGCAGTCTTCGCCGGTGAGCCGGATCCCGCCGGTGCCGCGCACGGTGCCCTCGGCCAGCAGGGTCACGGAGAAGCGGTCGGTGAAGGGGTCGATGCCGAGCCGGTCGAAGGTGAGGAAGAAGTTGGGCTGGGCGCGGCGCATGGCGGCCCGCGCGTCCGGGCCGGCACGGTCGAGGCGGGCGTACACCCTGGCGCCGGTGAGCAGTTCGCGGGCGATGGCCGAGCGGCCGCCCTGGCTGGCGGCGCCCTCCAGTTCCGCGCCGTCCTCCCGGTAGAAGGTGGCGAAGGAGTAGAAGGCGGTCTTGGTGACGGAGGTTCCCTCGGGGGCGATGCCGTAGGCGTTGGAGAACTCCATTCCGGAGAGCTCGGCCCCGGCCTCGGCGGCGAACAGGGCGCCGTCGCCGGTGTTGGTGTTGGTGCCCAGCGCCCCGCTGAGGAAGGCGCAGCCGCCGGTGGCGAGGACGACGGCGCCGGCCCGGACCCGGTAGTGCTCGCGGGCCTGGCGGCGGTATCCGGCGGCGCCCGCCACGGCTCCGTCGGCCGTGGTGAGCAGCTCGGTGACCGGGCTGTGGTCGAGGACGCGGACCCCGGCGCGGCGGATACGGGCGCGCATCCGCCGCATGTACTCGGGGCCCTGGAGGCCGCCGCGGAGCTGCTGCCCGTCGGGGCCGGCCGGGAAGGGGTAACGGCCTTCGACGGCGAGCTCGTTGATCCGCTCGTACGTCTCGTCGAGGACGCGGGCCATCCAGCGGCGGTCGGCGAGGTAGCCGCCGAGGCCCTCGCGGGAGGCCATGGCGGCCTCGCGGGCCGCGGGCTCGGGCGGGACGTACCAGACGCCGGTGCCGCCCGCGGCCGTCGCCCCGCTGGTGCCGCAGTAGCCCTTGTCGGCGAGGACGACGGACGCCCCGGCCTCGGCGGCCTTCAGGGCGGCCCAGGTGGCGGCCGGACCCCCGCCGACGACGAGGACGTCGGCGAGGTGGTCCGCGGCGGGGCCGCTCACGCGTGGTTCCGGGCGTACCGGTTCACGGGGCGCGCCAGGCCGTAGTGCTCGCGCAGGGTGGTGCCGGTGTACTCCGTGCGGAAGAGGCCCCGGCGCTGGAGGACCGGCACGACGTGGTCGACGAAGTCGGTCAGGCCGGTGGGCAGGACGGGCGCCATGATGTTGAAGCCGTCGGCGGCCCCCTGGGTGAACCACTCCTCCAGCTGGTCGGCGATCTGCTCGGGGGTGCCCGCGTGGACGCGGTGGCCGCGGCCCGCGCCGAGGCGGGCGATGAGCTCGCGCAGGGTGAGCCCGTCGCGGCGGGCGAGTTCGGCGACGAGGGTGAAGCGGCTCTTGTTGCCGTTGATGTCCCGCTCCTCGGGCAGCTCGGGGAGCGGCCCGTCCAGCGGGAGGCCGGTCAGGTCGGTGCCGAGCATCCCGGAGAGCTGGGCGAGCCCGTACTCGGGGATCTGGAGCTCGGTGAGCTCCTGCTCCAGGGCCTTCGCCTCGGCTTCGGTGGAGCCGATGACGGGGGCGATGCCGGGCAGGACGAGGAGGTCCTCCTCGGCCCGGCCGTACTTGCCGAGACGGGACTTGAGGTCCTTGTAGAAGCTCTGGCCGTCGGCGAGGGTCTGCTGGGCGGTGAAGACGGCCTCCGCGTACCGCGCCGCGAACTCCTTGCCGTCCTCGGAGGACCCGGCCTGGACGAGCAGCGGGTGCCCCTGGGGCGAGCGGGGAACGTTGAGCGGGCCGGCGACGGAGAAGTGCTCGCCCCGGTGGGCGGCGGGGTGCAGCTTGTCGGTGTCGGCGTAGATCCCGCGCTCCTTGTCGAGGAGGACGGCGTCGTCCTCCCAGCTGTCCCAGAGCTTGGTGGCGACGTCGAGGAACTCGCGGGCCCGCTCGTAGCGCACCGCGTGCTCCAGGTGCTCGTCGCGGTTGAAGTTGCGGGCCTCGTCGACGGTGCCGGAGGTGACGATGTTCCAGCCGGCCCGGCCGCCGCTGATGTGGTCGAGGGAGGCGAACTTGCGGGCCAGGTTGTAGGGCTCGTTGAAGGTGGTGGAGACGGTCGCGATGAGTCCGATGCGCTCGGTGACGGCGGCGATGGCCGACAGCAGGGTGAGCGGCTCGAACCCGCCGAGTGCGTTGTAGCGGGCCTTGCCCCACAGGGCCACACCGTCGGCGAAGAAGATCGAGTCGAGCAGGCCGCGCTCGGCGGTGCGCGCCAGTTCCTGGAAGTAGGCGACGTCGGTGACGCGCTCGGGGCTGGCCGCCGGGTGGCGCCAGGCAGCGTCGTGGTGGCCGGCGTTCATCAGGAAGGCGTTGAGGTGGAGGGTGCGGGGTGCGGGCATGTCGGTTCCCTTGGGTGTGGCGGGGCGGGTCAGGCGGGGACGCGCCAGAGGCTGAGGCGGCGTTCGACCGCGACCAGGAGCTGGTTGAAGGCCACCCCGATCGCGGAGATCGTGATGATCCCGGCGTACATCTGGGGGATGGCGAAGTTGAACTGCGAGGCGTTGATCAGGTAGCCCAGTCCGGCCTTGGCGCCGATCATCTCGGCGGCGACGAGGACCAGGATCGAGACCGCGCCCGCCAGCCGGATGCCGGTGAAGACGGCCGGGACGGAGGCCGGGAGGATCACCTTCTGGAAGAGCCGCGGGGTGGAAAGGTCCATCGAGCGGGCCAGCCGGACCAGTGTGGGATCGGCGTTGCCGACGGCGCTGATGGTGTTCAGCAGGACCGGCCAGACGCAGGCGTAGACGACGATCGACACCTTCGACGTCTCCCCGATGCCGAGGAGCAGCACGAAGACGGGCAGCAGCGCGAGGGCCGCCGTGTTGCGGAAGAGCTCCAGCAGCGGGCCGAGGAAGGCCGCGACGGGGCGGTACCAGCCGATCAGCAGGCCGAGCGGGACGGCGACGGCCACGGCGATGGCGAAGCCGCCGAAGGAGCGGATGAGGCTGGCCCGGGTGTGCTCGCCGAGCTGGCCGTCGGCGAGCAGCCCCCACCAGGCCCGGGCCACCTCGCTGAAGGGCGGCAGGAAGGTGGCGTCGACCAGCCCGAGCCGGGGGGCGGCCTCCCACACGGCGAGCAGGGCGAGCACCGCCGCCGAGCGCAGCAGCCCGGCCCGCAGCCACCGCAGCAGGGTCGTCGCCCCCGTCCGGCGGCGGGCGGGTACGGCAAGCGGCGGGGTGCCGGGCGGGGGACCGGCCGGGTCGGGGCCGGGTCCGGCGGGTCGCACCGGGCGCGCGGGGCCCCGTACGGCCCGGGCCTCGGGGGGTGTCTCCCCGGCCGGGGCGGGAAGGACGGGGACGGGGGTCTCGGTGCTCATACGGAGGCCTCTTCCTTCTCCAGTCGCTGGGCGCGGGCCACCTCGTCGTGGAGCAGGGTCCAGATCTCGTGGCGGTGGTGGGCGAACTCCGGGCTGGAACGCAGGTCCTCGCCCGTCGCCCCGGTGGAGCGGTCCCCGAAGGAGACCGGTACGACCTCCTTGACGCGGCCCGGCCGGGAGGTGATGACGGCCACCCGCTGCCCCAGGTACACGGCCTCCTCGATGCCGTGCGTGATGAAGACGACCGTCTTGCCGGTGGCCTGCCAGATGCGGCGCAGCTCGTCCTGGAGGGACTCGCGGGTCTGCGCGTCGAGGGCGGCGAAGGGCTCGTCCATCAGGAGCACGTCCGGGTCGTAGGCCAGCGAGCGGGCGATCGCGACCCGCTGGCGCATGCCGCCGGAGAGCTCGTGCGGATGCCGGTCCTCGAATCCGGTGAGACCCACCAGTTCCAGGAACTCCCGGGCCCGCGCCGCTCGTTGCCTGCGGGGGACGCCGGTCGCCTCCAGGCCGAACTCGACGTTGCCGAGTGCGGTGCGCCAGGGCAGGAGGGCGTACTGCTGGAAGACGATGCCCCGGTCCAGGCCCGGGCCGGTGACGGGTCTGCCGTCGAGGAGGATCTCCCCGGAGGTGGGCCGGGTGAGGCCGCCGAGGAGGTCGAGGAGGGTGGACTTGCCGCAGCCGCTGGGGCCGACGACGACGAGGAACTCCCCCGCCCCGACCTCCAGGTCGATGCCGTCGAGGGCGGTGAACTCCTCCTTGCTCCTGCCCTTGACCGGGAAGGTCTTCGTCACCGACCGGAACTCGATCTTCGCCATGACCGGTCAGCCCTTCCCGTACCCGTTGAACTCGTTCGTGTACAGATCGGACGGCTTGAGCTGCCCGGCCTTGATCTCCCCGCGCTCGGCGAGCCAGTCCAGCCAGAGGGCGAACTCCTTGTCCTCGATGCGGCCGCCGGTCTCGGCGACCCCGTACGAACGCCAGTACTTGAGCGTGGCCGTGTCCTCGTTGCGGCCGCGCTTCTTGATGATCGACTCCATCCGGGCGATGACCTCCTCGCGCGGGGTCGTGCGGGACCACTCGATGGCCTTGGCGACACCGGTGGTGAAGGTGCGGACGGTGTCCGGGTTCTCCTTGATGAAGCGCCGGGTCATCACGTAGGAGCCGGCGCTGAACTTGCCGAGCAGGTCGAAGTCGCTGAACAGCGGGCGTATCCCGCCGGCGGCGAGGGCCTTGTCGCGCAGGACGCCGCCCAGCACGCCCACGTCGATCTGCTTCTGGCGCAGCGTCTGTTCGGTGTTGACGGGCGGCACGACCAGGGCCTCGACCTTGGCCGCCTCCGCCTTGGGGATCCCGCCCCGGCTCAGGTAGATGTCGAGGATGGCCTGGGAGTGCGCGCCCAGGGTGTTCATGGCGACCTTCTTGCCGAGCAGGTCTCGGGCGGAGCGGATCGGGCTGTCCTCCAGGACGTAGTAGCCGCTGAAGACGTCCTGGTCGACCCCGTAGTAGGAGATGACGGCCTGGATCGGGGCCTTGCCGGCGGCGAGTTTGATGATCGCCCCGTTGAAGGCGCCGCCGAAGTGGATCTGGCCGGTGGCGGCGGACTGGATGTCCTGCGGGCCGCTGATGGTGTTGCCGACCCACTCCAGGGTGAGGCCGCCGAGGAAGCCGAGGTCGGCGGCGAGTTCGGGGAGGGTGACGGCGCCGACGCTGCCCTGGTACTTGAGCGTGGTGACCTGTCCGCCCCCGCCCGGGCGGCCGGACCCGCCGGTGGCGGTGGCGGTGCCGCAGCTCACCGCTGCCGCCGAGATGCCGAGCAGGGTGAGGAACTGGCGCCGGGTGCGGGCGGTCGGGGTGAGCGGGGCTGCTGCGGGCATGGCGGGTCCTTGTCGGTGCGGGGTTACGGGGTGGCGGCGAGGGTGGGGGTCGTGGCGCGCAGGGCGTCGGCGAACTCGTCGACGGCCTGGTAGAGGTCGAGTTCCGCCTCGGGGCGCAGCCGGTCCGGTCCCGCGCCACGCTCGACGGAGGAGTCCAGGACGAAGCGGCCGGCGGTGACGTGCCGGGCGCCGAGGGCGGCGAGGACCGGACGCAGGGCGTAGTCGATGGTCAGGACGTGGGCGAGGCTGCCGCCGGTGGCGAGCGGCAGGACCGTCTTGCCGGCCAGGCCGTCCTGCGGGAGCAGGTCCAGGAAGGCCTTGAGCAGTCCGGTGTACGAGGCCTTGTAGACGGGGGTCGCGATGACCAGGCCGTCGGCCTCGGCGACGGCCTCCAGCGCGCGGCGGATCTCCGGCTCGCCGCGGCGGGCGGAGAGCAGGTCGGCGGCGGGCAGGAGGCGTACGTCGAGGTGGGCGGTCTCGAAGCCGGCGTGGTCGAGACGGCGCAGCACGTGCTCGGCGACGACGAAGGTGCGGGAGTGGGCGGAGGGGCTGCCGGTCAGGGCGAGCAGCTTGGGCACGGGGGCTCCTCAGGGTTCGGGTCAGGCGGAGGTGGAGGCTCCGGAGGCGATGCCGAACGCCGGGTCCGGGACGCTCTCGGGGCTGATCAGGCGGGAGGGGACACCGTCGGGACCGACGGGGACGTCGCCGTCGACGGTGACGCGGCGCAGGGTGCGCTCGTGGTCGTCGGAGTCGTCGACGCCGTAGTGCTGGGTGGCCCGGTTGTCCCAGATCGCGACGTCACCGGTCCGCCACTGCCAGCGGACGGTGTTCTCGGGGCTCTCGATGTGCGCCTGGAGGAGGTCGACGAGGGCACGCGAGTCCCGGCCGGTCAGCCCGGCGATGCGCTGGACGAAGTTGCCGAGGAGCAGGGTGCGTTCGCCGGTCTCGGGGTGGACGCGGACCACGGGGTGCTCGGTGAGGAAGGTGGTGGAGGTGAACACCTCGCGGTACTGGGCGAGGGCCTCGGGCAGGGCGTCGGGCTTGAGGGCGGCGTAGTCGTACTCGTTGGAGTGGACGGCGCGCAGTCCGTCGGCGAGGGCCTGGAGCGGGGCGGGCAGGTGGGCGTAGGCGGCGGCGGTGTTGGCCCAGAGGGTGTCGCCGCCGTACGGGGGGATGGTGACGGCGCGCAGGATGGAGAAGGCGGGGTAGGCGGGGACGAAGGTGACGTCGGTGTGCCACTGGTTGGCGCGGGCGCCGTGGTGGGAGTCGATGCCGAGGGCGTAACGGCCGTCCGCGGAGGGGACGGTGGGGTGCGCGACGGGCGTCCCGAGCAGCCGGGCGAAGGCCTCGTGGCCGGCCTCGTCGAGGTGGTCCTGGCCGCGGAAGAACACGACCTTGTGGGCGAGGAGGGCGGCGCGGATCTCGCCGACGGTGGCGGCGTCGAGGTCACCGCCGAGGCGGACGCCGCCGATCTCGGCGCCGATGCGGCCGCCGATGCGGGTGACGGTGGTGGAGGCGACGGTGGTCATGGCAGCTCCTGGGGTGTACGAGGACACGGCTCCGCCGGGCGGCGGGGCCGTACGTGAGCGGGAGAGGGCGGCAGGGCGGACGCACCGGCCCGACGGGGCCGGGCGGACGCGGGGGCGGGGTGGGGGCCGGGCGGGCCCCCGGACCGGACCACGGCGCGGAAGGCCGTGCCGGACGGCCCGCCACCGGGGAGACGGGTTCCGGCCCGCGGGCCCGGCGGTGCGGGGGCCCGGCCGGGCGACGCCGACGGGGACCCCGGACCATCAGGTCCCGGCCGCCGACGGGTGCCGGGGGTCCGGGCCGTGCGGGCGGGGGGCCGGGCGGGCCGGAACGGTGCGAGGGCGCATCCGGGCGGGGCGGGCCCGGCCGGGGCCGACGGGTTCGGGGGTCAGACCCCGAGGGGGGCCGGACAGCGGCCCGGACACGCGCCCGGCGCGGTACAGGGGCCGGGGGTGTGGAGCCGCGGGACGAGGTGCTCGTTCGCGGTCATGGCTCGGAGCCTGTCAGCGCCGCCGACCGGGGTCAAGCCCCACTCCAGGCCCCGGCCGGGGTCGGCCGCACCCGGCCTGACCTGCGGGTTCGCCGTGCCGTGCGGCCGAAAACCCATGGCTGGATTTCACGGTCCCGCAACGCCACCGCCACGCCCCTTTCGCGCGGACCACCGCTGCGGGGCAGCCGTCCCCCCGGCCACCGCCCCCGGCCCCGCCCCCGGGGGCTCCGCTCCCGGCCACCGCCCCCGGACACCGTCCGACCAGGGCACCGGCTCATCTGAGAGGGGGAGATCACATCCGGTGGTTCTGGTCTGGCTTAAGCGGGCCCCCCTAGAGTTCGGGCCATGACGGTCCTGCCTGACGACGGGCTCTCCCTGGCCGCCGAGTTTCCTGACGCGACACATGAGCAGTGGCAACGCCTCGTCGAGGGCGTCCTGCGCAAGTCGGGCAAGGAACTGACCGGCGAGGCAGCGGAAGCAGCACTGTCCACGACGCTCGAGGACGGGCTCACCACCCGCCCGCTGTACACGGCGCCCTCCGGCGCGGACGCGAAGGCCGAGCCCACGGGGTTCCCCGGCTTCGCGCCCTTCGTACGCGGCGGCACCCCCGACGGCACCAGCACCTCCGGCTGGGACGTGCGCCAGCGGATCGCGGGCAGTGACCCCGTACGCGTCAACGAGGCCGCCCTGGCCGACCTGGAGAACGGCACCACCTCCCTCTGGCTGACCGTCGGCCGCTCCGGGATCCCCGTCGCCGGACTCGGCCGCGCCCTGGACGGGGTCTACCTCGACCTCGCGCCCGTCGTCCTGGACGCCGGAGCCGAATACGCCGAAGCCGCACGGGCGTTGCTCGCCCTGTACGCGGAGCGCGGCGTGGCCCCCGAGGCCGCCCGTGCCTCGCTCGGCATCGACCCGCTGGGCCACGAGGCCCGTACCGGCGAGGCCCCGGACACCGCTCCCGCCGTCGAGCTGGCCCGCGAGGCGGCCGCGTCCTGGCCCGGCGTCCGCGCCCTGGCCGTGGACGCCCTGCCGTACCACGAGGCCGGGGGTTCGGCCGCCGAGGAGCTCGGGCTGTCCCTGGCCACCGGCGTCGCGTACCTGCGCACCCTCACCGAGGGCGGCCTCGGCACCGAAGCCGCCCTCGGGCAGCTGGAGTTCCGCTACGCGGCGACCGCCGACCAGTTCCTGACCATCGCCAAGCTGCGCGCCGCCCGCCGCCTGTGGGCCCGCGTCGCCGAGGCCTGCGGCGCGCCGGAGGCCGGCGCCCAGCGGCAGCACGCCGTCACCTCGCCGGTGATGATGACCCGCCGCGACCCGTGGGTGAACATGCTGCGGACCACCGTCGCCTCCATGGCGGCCGGCGTCGGCGGCGCGGACTCCGTCACCGTGCTCCCCTTCGACGCCGAACTGGGGCTGCCGGACGCCTTCGCCCGGCGCATCGCCCGCAACACCTCCACCATCCTCCTGGAGGAGTCCCACCTGGCCCGGGTGATCGACCCGGCCGGCGGCTCCTACTACGTGGAGCGGCTCACCGACGAACTGGCGCACGCCGCCTGGGAGTTCTTCCAGACCGTCGAGCGGGCCGGCGGCCTGGCCGCCGCCCTGCGCTCCGGCCTGGTCGCGGAGCGCCTCGCCGCCACCTGGGCGGCGCGCTCGAAGAAGCTGGCGACGCGACGCGAACCGATCACCGGCGTCAGCGAGTTCCCGCTGCTCTCGGAGAAGCCCCTGGTGCGCGAGGCCGCTCCGGCGGCCCCCGCCGGCGGACTGCCCCGAGTGCGCCGGGACGAGGCGTACGAGGCGCTGCGCGCCCGCAGTGACGCGCACCTGGAGTCGACGGGCGCCCGCCCGAGGGTGTTCCTCGCCGCGCTGGGCCCGGCCGCCGCGCACACCGCGCGGGCCACGTTCGCCTCGAACCTCTTCCAGGCGGGCGGCATCGAGCCCGTGCACGAGCCGGTGTCGGTGGACGCGGCGACCGCCGCCGAGGCGTACGCCGCCGCCGGCGCGGACGGCGTGGCGGTGCTGTGCTCCAGTGACGCGCTGTACGAGGAGCAGGCTGCGGAGGTGGCGGCGGCCCTGCGCGCGGCCGGCGCGTCGACGGTGTTCCTCGCGGGCCGGCCGGGCACCTCGGCCGGCGCCGTGGACGAGTACGTCTTCGCCGGCTGCGACGCGGTCGCCGTGCTGTCCTCCGTACTCGACCGGATGGGAGTCCCCCGTGAACAGTGAGCACAGGGTGAGCGGCATCCCCGATTTCTCCGAGCTCGCCCTCGGCGCGGCCGCTCCGGCGGCCACCGCCGACCAGTGGCGCGCGGCGGTGAAGGAGTCCACCGGGGCCGCCGCGGGCGACCTGGTGTGGGAGACCCCCGAGGGCATCGGCGTACAGCCGCTGTACACCGGCCGGGACCTGGAGGGCCTGGACTTCCTGGGGACGTACCCGGGCGTGGCCCCGTACCTGCGCGGCCCGTACCCGACGATGTACGTGAACCAGCCCTGGACGATCCGGCAGTACGCCGGCTTCTCCACGGCGGAGGAGTCCAACGCCTTCTACCGGCGCAACCTCGCGGCTGGCCAGAAGGGCCTGTCGGTGGCCTTCGACCTGCCGACGCACCGCGGCTACGACAGCGACCACCCGCGCGTGACGGGCGACGTCGGCATGGCGGGCGTGGCGATCGACTCGATCTACGACATGCGCCAGCTGTTCGACGGCATTCCGCTGGACAAGATGTCGGTGTCCATGACGATGAACGGCGCGGTGCTGCCGGTCCTCGCCCTGTACATCGTGGCGGCGGAGGAGCAGGGCGTCTCCCCCGACAAGCTCGCCGGGACCATCCAGAACGACATCCTCAAGGAGTTCATGGTCCGCAACACCTACATCTATCCGCCGAAGCCCTCGATGCGGATCATCTCGGACATCTTCTCCTTCACCTCGCAGAAGATGCCGCGCTACAACTCCATCTCGATCTCCGGGTACCACATCCAGGAGGCGGGGGCCACGGCCGACCTGGAGCTGGCCTACACCCTGGCCGACGGCGTGGAGTACCTGCGGGCCGGGCAGGGCGCCGGGCTGGACGTGGACGCGTTCGCGCCGCGCCTGTCGTTCTTCTGGGCGATCGGCATGAACTTCTTCATGGAGGTCGCCAAACTGCGCGCGGCGCGCCTGCTGTGGGCGAAGCTGGTGAAGCAGTTCGACCCGAAGAACGCCAAGTCCCTCTCCCTGCGCACGCATTCACAGACCTCGGGCTGGTCGCTGACCGCGCAGGACGTGTTCAACAACGTGACGCGGACCTGTATCGAGGCGATGGCCGCGACCCAGGGCCACACGCAGTCGCTGCACACCAACGCCCTCGACGAGGCGCTCGCCCTGCCGACGGACTTCTCGGCGCGCATCGCCCGCAACACCCAGCTGCTGCTCCAGCAGGAGTCGGGGACCTGCCGGTCGATCGACCCGTGGGGCGGCAGCGCGTACGTGGAGCGGCTGACGTACGACCTGGCGCGCCGGGCCTGGCAGCACATCCAGGAGGTCGAGGCGGCCGGCGGTATGGCGCAGGCCATCGACGCGGGCATCCCGAAGCTGCGCGTGGAGGAGGCCGCGGCCCGTACCCAGGCGCGGATCGACTCGGGGCGCCAGCCGGTGATCGGCGTCAACAAGTACCGGGTGGAGAACGACGAGCAGATCGACGTCCTGGTGGTCGACAACTCCTCGGTGCGCGCCCAGCAGATCGCCAAGCTGCGCCGGCTGCGCGAGGAGCGCGACGAGGCCCGTACGCAGGACGCCCTGCGGGCGCTGACGAACGCGGCCGAGCGCGGGGCCGGTCAGGGCCTGGAGGGCAACCTCCTCGCCCTGGCGGTGGACGCGGCGCGGGCCAAGGCCACGGTCGGCGAGATCTCGGACGCCCTGGAGAAGGTGTACGGACGGCACGCGAGCCAGATCCGTACGATCTCGGGTGTGTACCGCACCGAAGCAGGCGAGTCCCCGTCCCTGGAGCGCACCCGTGCGCTCGTCGACCGGTTCGAGGAGGCGGAGGGCCGCCGTCCGCGCATCCTGGTGGCGAAGATGGGCCAGGACGGCCACGACCGCGGCCAGAAGGTGATCGCCACGGCCTTCGCCGACCTGGGCTTCGACGTGGACGTGGGCCCGCTGTTCCAGACCCCGGCGGAGGTGGCCCGTCAGGCCGTCGAGGCGGACGTCCACGTGGTGGGCGTCTCGTCGCTGGCGGCCGGCCACCTGACCCTCGTACCGGCGCTGCGCGAGCAGCTGGCGGAAGAGGGCCGTGAGGACATCATGATCGTGGTCGGCGGCGTCATCCCGCCGGCCGACGTCCCCACGCTGCTGGAGATGGGCGCGGCGGCCGTGTTCCCGCCCGGCACGGTCATCCCGGACGCGGCCCACGACCTGGTGACGCGGCTCGCCGCGGACCTGGGCCACGAGCTGTAGGCGGAGGCGGGATGCCCCCGAAGATCGACATCGACGTGTACGTGAAGGGCGTGCTCGACGGGAAGCGCGCGCAGATCGCGCGCGCCATCACCCTCGTCGAGTCCACCCGGGCCGACCACCGGGCCCTGGCCCAGCGGCTGCTGACGGAGCTCCTGCCCCACTCGGGGAAGGCGCGCCGGATCGGCATCAGCGGGGTGCCGGGGGTGGGTAAGTCCACCTTCATCGACGCGTTCGGCACGATGCTGACGGGCCTCGGGCACCGGGTCGCCGTCCTGGCGGTCGACCCCTCGTCCACCCGTACGGGCGGCTCCATCCTGGGTGACAAGACCCGGATGGAGCGGCTCGCGGTCGACCCGGCGGCCTTCGTCCGCCCCTCCCCCTCGGCGGGGACGCTGGGCGGGGTCGCGAAGGCCACCCGCGAGTCGATGATCGTGATGGAGGCGGCGGGCTACGACGTGGTCCTCGTCGAAACGGTCGGCGTGGGCCAGTCGGAGACGACGGTGGCGGGCATGGTGGACTCCTTCCTGCTGCTCTCCCTGGCCCGCACGGGCGACCAGTTGCAGGGCATCAAGAAGGGCGTCCTGGAGCTGGCGGACGTCCTCGCGGTGAACAAGGCGGACGGCCCCCACGAACGCGACGCGAAGGCCGCGGCCCGGGAACTGTCGGGCGCGCTGCGCCTGATGCACCCGGCGGACGCGGCGTGGACCCCGCCGGTGCTGACGTGCAGCGCGCGGGAGTCGACGGGGCTGGCGGAGGTCTGGAACCGCCTGGAGCAGCACCGGATCCTGCTGGAGGCGGGCGGCCGGCTGGCCGCCAAGCGGGCGGCGCAGCAGGTGGAGTGGACCTGGTCGATGGTCCGCGACGAGCTCCTGGAACGCCTGAAGGCGAACCCGTCGGTACGGGAACTGGCCCCCGCCCTGGAGGCGGGCGTCCGCGCGGGGACGGTCACGGCGACGTCGGCGGCGGACCGGATCCTGGCGGCGTTCACGGCCTGAGCCGGGACGCCGGCCCCCCGCCGCCGCGACGGCGTGCGCGTTGCGGCGGGGGTCGGCGCGAGCGTCAGGCGTCGACGAGGACCGGGTCCTCTTCGGACAGCGCCGCGCGCAGCACGCGGGCCTGCTCGACCGGGTTCTCGGAGGCCAGCAGCGCGGAGAGGACCGCGATCCGGGCCTGGCCGGCGCGCAGCGTACCGGTGGGGACGGCCCCGGCGGCGACCAGGTCGACCGCGCCGCCGTGCGTGTAGATCTCGGTGACCGGGCCGGCCGGGACGCGGGTGGTCAGAGCGACGAGCACGCCCCGGGCCACGGCTTCCCGCACCGCGTCGACGATCTCGGGGGTGGCGTTGCCCGCGCCGGTGCCGACGAGGACGACGCCCCGGGCGCCGGCCGCGACGGCGGCGTTCAGGAGCACCGGGTCGCCGTCGGCGTGGTGCATCACCATGTCCACGCGCGGCGGCAGCTCCGGCATCGCGGGCAGCGGCAGCGCCTGCGGCCGCTGCGGGCTGCGCAGGACGGTGACCTTGCCGAAGCCGATCTTGCCGAGGAGCTCGCGGGAGGGGTCCGCGAACGCGTCCAGGGCCACGGCCTGCGTCTTCATGGTGCCCCGGGCGGCGTGCACCCGGCCCGCGAAGGCGATCAGGACGCCGAGCCCGCGCGTGGTCGCGGCGGTGAGCAGGGCATCGTAGAGGTTGCCGGGGCCGTCGCCCTCGGCGGAGCCCATGGGCAGCTGCGAGCCGGTGAAGACGACGCTGCGGGGGTCGTGGTGGTGCAGGTCCACCAGGAACGCGGACTCCTCCAGGGTGTCCGTGCCGTGGGTGACCACGATGCCGTCGACGGTGGGGTCGGCCAGGACCTCGTGGACGGTGCGCAGCAGGGTCAGCTGGTGGGCGGTGGTGAGGCGGGGGCTGTTCACGCTGAACAGGTCGACGACCTCGACGGTGATGCCCTCGGGCAGCGGCGCGGTGGCCATGACCTCACGCCCGTCGGCCTCGGCGGCGAAACCCGAGCCCGTCCACCGGCTGGCTATCGTCCCGCCGGTGCTGATGACGACGATGCGCCCCATGACCACCCTTCCCTGACGTCCGGCCCCCGGAACGGGGCTCTCGCACAAAAGTCCTAGAAAGGGCAATGATAGTGAGATCTACGCGCAATGCGATTGCGCATTGAACGCCTCCTGTCACAAACCATGGCGGATAATTGCGCCATGGACGCCATCGATCGAGAAATCTTGCGCGAGCTCCAGCGCGACGGCCGCCTCAGCAACCAGGAACTGGCCCAGCGGGTCGGCCTGACCCCCTCCCCCTGCATGCGCCGGGTCCGGCAGCTGGAGCAGGACGGGGTGATCCAGGGCTACCGCGCGGTGATCGACCCCGAGGCGGTGGGCCGCGGCTTCGAGGTGCTGGTCTCGGTGGAGGTCCGCCGCGACCGCGAGGCCGTCGAGGCCTTCGAGGCGGCGCTCCAGGACATCCCCGACGTCATCGAGGCCTACCGCCTCTTCGGCAGCCCCGGCTGCCTCCTGCGCATCGCCGTCAACGACCTCCGCGCGTACGAACGCCTGTGGATCGAACACCTGACGGCCCTCTCGGGGGTCACGGAGGTCAACTCGCAGATCATCATGAAGCGCATCAAGGAACCGACGGGACTGCCCGTCTGAGCCCGCAGGGGTGCCAGGAGGATACCGGCGACTCCTACCGTGGGGGCCGATCACACCAGGTCGGTCAACAAATGATCGAGGACGGTCTCCTCCTCGACCCTGACGCCGAACTCCACGAGCGCGGCGGACAGTTCCGGGTCCCAGGGAGTCTCTGCCGGACGGCCGATGAGGGGCGGGCCCGCCGGTGCCGTGAGCGCCGCGGCCCTGTAGTCGGCGGCCGTGAAGCGCCACGGCCGCCACGGGACGCGGCGCAGGAGAGCGGAGGCGATGCGCAGACCGCCCCAGTCGAAGTCACCGTGGTAGCGCACCTTCGCACCGCCTTCATGGAGCCGGCGCAGGAGGGCGAGGGCAGCGGCAGACGGCTGGCCCTGCAGACAGACCAGCGGCGAGCAGTCCCGGCCGTGGGCGTCGGCCGCCGCCGCGATCACCGCAGGGTTCTCACACACGTGGATGACCCCGGTGGTGGAGTCGGGAGGGCGGCGCAGGAGCTGCCTCAGGGTCAGGACGGAGGGCTCGCCCGCGTCGGCCATCCAGTCCAGGGCGGGGGTGCCCCGCATGTTCAGCACGAGCACGGTCGAGGACAGCTCGTCGCGCAGCAGTCCCGCCGACGCCCAGGCGTCCCGTCGCCATTGGGCCCCGCTCCCGTCGGGGAAGCCCGTCATCGCACGGAGACCGGACAGGGTGACGGTGGCCAGAGGGGTACCGTCGTCCAGCGCGTGGGAGCTGTCCAGGAAGCGGGCTGCGAAGGCGGGCAGCGAGACCGCCGGGTCGGCGGGCAGGGCCCGCAGGACGGTCACCGCTTGGAGGAGCAGGTTCCGAGCGGCCGCCGGGTTCCCCGCCAGGCGCCGTACCAGGCCGTCGCCCCGGAGACGGACGGCCCACGGTGCCAGGCGGGGAATCTCCTCGGACAGCTCGTCGATCGGGGCGAACGCGTCCCGCCACGCCTCCTCCTCGGCCCGCCGGGCGGGACCGAGCAGGGTGACCGGTCCGGTCAGGGCGGTGACCGCTGCCGCGAGCCCGTCCTCGCTGATGCCGGACCGGCGCAGGACGGCGTCCACTGCTTCCAGGCGTACGGTGAGGGACCGGCCACCCCCGGGCGCGCGGCCGAGCAGGCGTTCGGCCCCGCGCCGTTGGTCCGGCGTGGGCCGGGTCAGGGTGACGGCGCCGGTCAGGGGCTCTTCGGCCGCCAGGCGTCGGCGTACCCGCTCCACGAGCCAGGCGAGCTCGGGAGCCCCGAGCAGGCTCCGCAGCCGTACCGTGTCGACCGGCACCCGTTCGCTGCCCGTCGTCAGCTCCACAAGGGCTCCCGGCCGGCGGGCACGGCCTTCCCGGCCCCCGAGGTGTCCCGGACCGGGTCGTCGCGGCGCGTCCGCCGCATGCCGTCCCACTCCCATCGGGTGACCAGTACGGCCGCCACGTCATCGATGCGGGACAGCTGGGCGATGGCGATGCCGGGCACCTGTGGGTAGCAGGCCCACTCCCGTTCACTGGTCATCACCACGTCCAGGTCGAAGGCGTGCAGCAGACCCAGGCACTTGGCACGTGAGTCGTCGTCCACGCCGGCGAACGCCTCGTCCAGGGTGACCAGGCGCGGTGCGTGGGGGCTGCCGGCGCTCGCGTAGTGCGACGAAGCGGCGGCGAACAGGGGCACGGACACCGCGAGGACCCGCTCGCCGCCCGAGGCGGGGCCCGTCGCGGGGACCCAGCGGCCCTGCTGGTGCCGTTCGACTCCGAACTCGTGCCAGGTCCGGTAGTCCAGGGCGGCGGTGAGGTGTTCCGTCCAGCTGCCCGAGGTGTCGTCGATCTGCTGGCGGGCGATCTGCCCCTGGAGGAACTCGCCCACCGCCGAACGGTCCTCCGGGGTCCAGGCGTCGGCGGACTGACGCAGGCGTTCGCGGGCCTGGGCCAGTCCGGCCGGGGCCTTGCGGGAGGACCGCCAGACCAGCCGCAGTTTCATGCCGGTGGAGGTCGGGCGGTCCTCCAGCTCGGCGTTCATGTCCCGGACCTGCCGTTCGGCCGCACCGATGAGTTCCTGCAAGGTGCCCGCCACCTCGGTGACCAGGTGGGTCTCGAGGATCTCGCGCTCGTGGGCGGACAGGATGCGGATGAGCTCACCGACCTCGGCGGTGAGCGCCCCGGCCAGTTCGGGTACGGCTCGTTCCCGCCCCTGGTACACGATGTCGACGACCATGCCGTCCTCGACCATACGGGCGGAGGCGGTGTGTCCGTGCCGGGAGAGGGCATCCTGGAGGATCTTGAACTCCTCGCCCAGACGGCGCTGGGCCCGGTCCCAGGCACCGTCCGAGTCGTCGGCGGCCGTCAGGCCCGATTCGATGGCACGGGCGAGGGCGATGGCGGGGGTCGCGGCCCAGGACCCGTCGTCCACGGCGGGCACCGTCAGATCGGGCAGGGCGACCGTGATGAGGCCGGTGGCGGTGAACCGCTGGAGTCCCGCGATGGCTTCTGCCCGGGCGGCGGCGGCTTCGGTCAGCCCCTTCTCCAGCTGCTCGATGCGGCCTTCGGCCTTGCCGGCCGCGCGGTCGGCCGCCGTGTATCGCTGCCGAGTCGCCTTCTGGTCGGCAAGGCAGTGCCGCAGGGCGTCGGCGGTCTCCGTGAGCCGACGCTGGAGTTCGGCCACGGCCGCACCGACGGTCGAGCGGAGCGTGTGGTGCCGCTCTTCCGCGGCAGCCGCCTCGTGCCCGGCCGCCTCGGCACGCCGGGCGAGTTCGGCGGAGCGCTCTTCCGCCCGGGACGCCTCGGCCCGTTCGTCCTCCACCTGGCGAGTGGCCTCGGCACGTTCGCGCAGCGCGGGCCACCATGCGGCCAGGGAGACGGCGAGGGCCCCGTGCGCGGCGCGCACGGTGGCGAGGCCTTCCCGGTCGGCGGGCAAGCCCAGATCGGCGGCCGTTCCGGTGAGCTCGGCGGCCGCCAGCTCGGCCGATTCGGCTGCCGCGGCAAGTCCGGCGGCCCATTGCTCGCGCCGGTGCCGGGCCGCGCGTACCGCCTCGACGGCAGCCGTGACCCGGGCATGGGCGCGGACGAGCGGGCCCTCATCGGGCACGCGGGCCAGCTCGCCGTCGAGGGTCAGGCGGCGCGCGGCCACGTTCTCCGCCTGGGCCCGTACCTCCTCGCACTCCTCCTGGAGCAGCCCGAGTTCGGCAGTCAGCGCGGCCAGGCGGGCCCTCCTCGCGGCTTCCCTCGCACCTTCACCGATGTACTCGGCGGCGGGCTTGCCCCAGCGTCCCGTCAGTACGCCCACGCGGAACCGTCCGTCGGTCGCCACCGAGGTGCCGGCTCCGCTCCGCTCCCCCAGGCCGACGGCGGCGAGCACCCCTGCCACGGTGCCCTCGCCCACCGCCGAGGCCCGAGCGTCGCCACTGTCCACGGCCGGTCGCAGCAGCTCACCGAGACGGGCTCCGGGCGCCGGGCCGGCATCGGGCGACAGGAGCACGTCGAATCCGTCCGGGGCGAGCGCGGTGCCGTCGGGCAGGATCCACGCGTCCAGCAGCCCCGAGGCCTCCAGTGCGGCTTCCAGTCCGGCGCGGTCCGCTTCCGGCAGTCCGTCGCGGAAGTCCACCAGCCGCCACAGCGGTGCGCCGGCCAGGTGCTCCCGGTAGCCGGGCGTGCGGGTGTACGGAGGGCGGGGAGGCCGGCGGCCCCCCTCCTCCAGTGCGCTCAGCTCCACACGGATCTCACCCGCACGCGCCTCAAGGTCGGCGAGTCGCCGGGCCGCATCCGCCCCGATCCCGGCCAGCCGCGACGATGCCTCTCCATGCGCCCGGGAGGCGTGGCCGCGGACCGGATAGGGGCCGTCGCAGTGCTCGGTCCACTCCTGGAGCTCGTCGAGCAGACCCGTCACGTCGGAGCAGGTCAGCTCGGTCCATGCGAGGACGCGTCCCCGTACGTCGTCCAGCAAGGCCCGCCCGGCGGCGGTCGCGGCTTCCTCCGCCAGGCCGAGCGCCCCGGTGGCCCGGTCGAGGTCGGTGTCCGCTTCGTCGAGGCGAACGGCTGCCTGACGCCGCTGCTCGGCCGCGCGTTCGGCGGCCCCTGCGAGCTCCTCCGTGTGGGCGAGCGCTCGGCGGCCTCGGTCCATCGCCTGGTCGGCGACCCGGCGGAGCTCCGCTTCAGCGGGCAGGGCGCCACCGGGTCCGAAGTCGCCGATCGGCCCGATCCGGGCCGCCTCGGCCGCTTCCCGCACGTCCCGGAACGTGTCCGCGGCGAGAAGTCCGGCCGTACGCAGCCGGTTCTCGGCTGCGCCGAGGCGGCCGAGCGCCCGGGTGCGATGGCCTTCGGCCTGTTGCTGGTCGTCCCGGGCCCGCTCCGCGGCCCGCATGGTCCGCTCCACCGACTGGGCGGCCTGCTCGAGCTCCCGTGCGCTGCGCATCTCCGGTCCCTCGCGCAGGGCCGCCTCCTGAGCCTTCAGCCGGGCCTCGGTCTCCTCCAGCTCGGCGAGGTGTTCCTCGGTGGCCGCTCGCTCCTCCTCCGCCCTGACGCGCTGCTCGTGGGCGCCGGCGAGGTCCCGTTGGAGGTGCTCGTAACGGGAGTGCTCCGCGCGCGGCAGCCGGGCTCGGCGCCTCGTGGCGATGCGCGCGTAGCGGCGGTAGTGGTCGAGGAAGCCGGAGGCCGCCCGCTCGGCGGCGGAGGCGGCGGCCAGTTCCTCCTTCTCCTCGTCCAGGGACCGGAAGGCCTCGGCCACATCCGCGATGACGGCCTGGTCCACGGGTGGCAGGGCCTCGGTCAGTGCCCGGGAGAGGGCGGCCTCGTTGGGCCGCTTGGACAGCTGCGGCTGACGCAGCTGGATCAGCAGGTCGACCAGGGCTCCGTACCGCTGCTCGCCCAGCCCGAACAGTGCCTCGTCGACCGCCCGTCGATAGCTCCTCGCCTGGTCGTACACCATGCCGTGGCCGGCGACGGCCTCGGCCAGCCGGTCCCGGGACAGCGCGGTGCCGGTGGCGTCGAGCAGGCTGAACGTGCCTTCCGCCGGCTCCTCCCGGCCGTGGTCGACGCGCTGGTCGGTGAGCGCGTACCAGTGGCGGGCTATGCCCCGCCCGCTCACGGCCTTGAGGCCACAGAGCAGGGTGCGGAAGTGCGGAACGCCGCTGGTCTCTTCGCGCCGGCCGAACTCGATCCAGGTGTACCCGAGCCGCTCGGAGTGCGGGTGCTCGCCGCCCAGAAGGAGGTTCCACTCCATGCGCTTGCCGGGATCGCCATCGGGCTCCACCCGGCGGGAGGTGAGGTCTCCGTCGAGCAGGAACGGCAGCGTCAGGGCCAGTACCTTGGATTTGCCGGTGCCGTTGTTCCCTCGCAGCAGCAGTCGGCCGTCGCGGAAGTGGAACTCCTCCACGTCGTAGTGGAACAGATCGACCAGGCCGATGCGCAGGGGCTGCCAGCGGGCTCGCCCGGGGGCGGGGAGGCGGGTCACGGATTACCGGCCTTTCGCTGCGCGGGCATCCGCGCTGTCGTGGGTTCGATGACGACGGCAGGACCGACCGCGTACCGGGCGAGGGCGGGAAGCGGCGCCACGCCCCCGTCGGTCCGCGAGGCGAGCCGCAGAGCGGTGAGCCGGGCCACGGCCTGCTCGACGAGTTCGGCCTCCATGCCCGGCTCCCTTGCGGACTTGGCCCAGAAACCGCCGTGTTCGGCGGCGAGCTCCCTGACACGGTCGGCCAGTGCGTCGACGCCCACGGGTCCGTCCGCGGCTGCCAGGTGTTCGGCCAGCAGCAGGGTGACATGGCCGTACGTGCCCTGCTCGGGCATCCTGAGGTCGGTCAGGTCATCGTCCGGGTCGACCATCGCGATGCCCTCGGCCCGCACTTCCGGGACGAGTCCGGTCAGCTCCGTGATGCGGGCGGTGAGGAAGCCGCGCTGTCGGGTGAGGTAGGCGAGTTCGGCATCGTCGAGTTCGTCGTAGTAGAGCACCGGATCGTCGAGCAGCCGCCGGGTCAGCTTGCGCCGCATCGCACGGAACCGCAGTTCGTCGCTGTCGAGCGCGGTCTCCGCGACGAGTTCGGCGAGCCGGTCCTCCGGGGATCGCGCGTGCACCGTGGAGGGCCCCCGGCGCGCGGCGAGCAACCCGGCCAGCACCCGCCGTTCCACGTCGTACAGAACGTCGCCCGCCCCGCTCACGTACGCGTCCTCGTCGCCGGCGACCCGCCGCAGCACGCCGAGTGCGAGCAGGAGCCGTACGACGGCGGCCAGATCGATCCTCTCGGCACGCCGGTCGAGGGTGAATTCGATGCCTGCGGCGATCAGGTGGGGGTCGGCTGCGTCGAGCACGACCTGTTCGGCGAGGCGGCCCAGCGCGATCTGGGCCTCGCCGCGTTCCAGGGCGGCCAGGGCGAGACAGAGCAGCACGTACCGGCGCCGGGTGAAGGGGGCGGCTGCGCGGGTCGCCTCGCGCGCCGGGTGGGTGGGGTCGGTGAGCGTACCGGGGATCTTGCGCAGGCGGGCGGATCCGGCATCCGTCTGGAGCCCCCAGCCGGTGTTCCGGTCGAACCATTCACGCAGTTCGGCGGCGTGCCGGCGGACGAGACGGAACTCCTCCGCAGCGGGGCCGCGCGCCAGCAGGAGGGGTTGTTTCAACAGGGCGCGCGCAGCCTTGCGCAGATCGGCGGCGTGCTGCCCGTCGAGCACCTCGGCCAGTTGATTGTTCACGGCTCTCCTTCCCCGCCCGTCAGGTCGACGATCTCGATCAGGTGGTCGGGCCCACGGAACACCCCACCGGGTGTGCGGACCTCCGCCGTGGTCGGGTCGGCCAGCGCGCTGAGCCGGATCTCCATGGAGCCGTCGCTGCTCGTGGCCACGGTGTGGCGCATGCCCGGCCGCCAGGTGGCCAGCGCGTCGCCGAGCAGATGCAGGAACAGACCGAACGCGACCGGATCGAGTTCTCCGAGCCCGGAGAGGCGGGTGATCCCGTCGGTGACGAGCCGTGCGCGCGCTGCCGCGATTTCGGCCCGCTGCTTGGCGGCCACCTCGGCGAGCTGCCGCCGCAGGTCTGCCCGGTCCTCGACCTTGCGCGGTTTGCCGCGCCGCTCGTAGCTGCCGGTCCGCCGCAGCTGGGGGCTGATCCGCAAGGGTTCCGCCCCGGCCCACGGCGTACCGGCGGGCACCGGCCGCTCGGCCCGTGCGGCGAGGGTGTCGGCATCGACGGTGAGGTGGCGGGCGGGATACAGGCCGAAGGCGCTCCGCCAGAGCCGGTGCCTGGCATCGTCATCGGCCGCCTCGGCGAACCAGCGGGCGAGGGTACGGAAGTCCGCGGACCGGTCGGAACGCCCGGCACGGCGCTCGTTCAGCGCCCGTACGACGGCCAGCAGCTGAGGGATCGCCCCGAGCGCCCGGCCGCGTAGCAGCCGGGCCTGCGACTCACGGCCGTCCCGGCTGATGAACCAGGCGGCGAGCCCTGCCCACTTCCCCGTCCATCGCTCCAGGGCGTCCCGCGCCGCCTGCGGCAGTTCCTCGGGGGCGGCGTCTTCGGCCTCCCGCGCGGCGGCGGCCCGGAGCAAGCCGTCGATCAGACCGCCTTCCTCCAGCTCCAGGATCAGGCGGGCGATCCGGCCGCCCAGCGTGATCAGATCCTGGATGAACCGCTCCAGGTACTGGATCAACCGGTCCTTGTACGCGAGGAACGCCTCCTCCTTCACCTCGTGGAGATCAATGGTGCGCTGCAGCGACCCCATGAAGGCGCGGGCGTTCTCGGCGAGCGCGCCGAACCGGCTGGCCAGCGCGTCCAGCGCCAGGTGTGCCTTGGCCGGATCGGGCTCGTCCTCGGCTGCGAGCACCAAGAGCGCCCGCAGCTGAGTGACGATGTCGTGCAGGGCCACGGCCTGGAGCGCACCGCGCCGCCCGAGCGCCTCGTCGTAGACGCCCAGGGCTTCCTCGGCGGCCTCCCCGGCCTGCGTGAGCTGGTAGATGTACCGCTTGCGGTAGAAGTCCTCGACGGCGGTGACCCGGGCGGTGTCCGGGTCGGCCCGCAGGTTCCCCCACCTCACCGCGGCCAGAGCGTCCAGCGCGCTCGCCACGGCCTCCACCTCGGCGGGCCTCACCGCAGCGGGCAGCGCGGCGTACACGTCCTCGGGCCGCAGGTGAACGGCGAACCGCTCCTTGGCGGTGACGAAGGCCCGCATCACGTGCCGGTACAGCACGGCGTTCGGTGCGGTGAGGTGGGCGAAGGGGCCGTACACGCCGGTCTGCGGTTCCGGCCCGGTGGTGCTGCGGGTCATCGCGGGCCATTCTCCCGCACGGGGAGCCATCGCGGCCGGGGACTGCAGCAGCTGGCCGGATCTCACCGGTCGGTCGACTCACGACCGCGTTGAGCCTGCCCGCCGTCGGACGTTCACTGCGTGTGACAACCACCAGGTGGGTAGGTACGCGGCTCAGCAGCGGGCCGCCCATCGGACCGGGCTGATCGGGGGACGACAGGTGGGATGGCGCGAGGAGATCGCCTCGGCACTCGGCGAGTGGATCGCCGTCGAGGGGGGCGCGGACAGGCAGCCACGTTGGCAGCGCGTCGGCAGGGCGGCCCGGAGCGGTGGTCCCGGCCGATACGTGGTCGATCTGCGGGGCTCTGACATCGGACCGGGCAGCAGGACCACCTGAGGCTGGCCGGACCGGACGATGACGGCATCGGATCCAAGGGCTTCGCCGTCTCCGAAACCGTACAGAACGACTCCCTGCTGACGCTGCGGGTACCGGAGTTCACCGAGATCACCGACCCCTACCTCTGATGCTCAAGCAGCCGCCCACCTTCCTGATCGAGGCTCTGCGCGACGGCATCGCGGGACTGGGCGAACATCCCCTCGCCACCGCTCTCGCGACCGGCACGATCGGCGGAGCGTCGGCCGAAGCCGTCGACCCGCCGGGATTCCATCCGGCCCAGGCCGACGCCTACCGGGCCTGCCTCGGTGAAGGCGTCCACCTGGTGTGGGGGCCGCCTGGCACGGGGAAGACCACCGTCCTCAAGCGGGCCATCGGTGACCTGATCGCCCAGGGCCGGCGTGTGCTGCTGGTGTCCGCGACGAACATCTCCGTGGACAACGCCCTGCTGGGGGTGGTGCGGGAGAAGCGCCACGCGTCCGGTGACGTCGTCCGGGTGGGACCGCCGCACCTGCGCGAGGTGGCCGAGGACCCTTCCGTGTCCCTGCCCCTGATGGTCCGGGCCCGGCTGACGGAGGCCGCGGCCCGGCGCGCGGCCCTCGAGGCCGAACTCGTCGCGATCGGGCAGCGGGCGGGGCGGTTGGCAGCGCTGGAAAGCAGCCTTGTGGGCTTCGACGCCCCGTCGTACTTCGCGGCGCTGAAGCTCGTACGGACGCCGGGACAGGACGTGGCGGCGACGCAGGCCCGGGCGACGGAGGCGGAGCAGCGGCTCAGCCGGGCGATCCGGATCCTGGCTGACTCGGGGGAGGCCATCGGGACGGCGCACGCACGTCAGAAGGCCGCCGACGCCGCGAAGGAGCGGTGGCGCGAGGTCGACGACCTCTCGGAGGAAATCACCCGAGTACGGGAAGCGGCCGGCAACCGCGAGGCCGACGCTCTCCTCGTGGAAGACCGCCGCCGCTCCCTGGAACAGAAGCTGAAGGACCTCGAGGCGAAGAGCGCCGTCGGCCGGTGGCGACAGCGCGAGCTGATCTCCGCGCTCCAGAACGAACTGGCGGACGCCCGGGGGCCGCCACCGGCGCCCGTGTGGCAGCCCAGGAAGCCCGCGCCACCGCGACCGCGCACATCGCCCGTCTCGGGGCACGTATCAACGCACTGACCGAGACCATCCCGCTCACCCGGGACCAGATCGCCCGGCTCGAAGCCGACGTCGTGTCCCTGGTGGCCGAGAGCAAGCAGGCGGAGCAACGGGCTCACGCCCTGGAGCAGGAGGCGATCCGGGCCTCCGAGACGGCCGCCCGCGCCCGGCAGGCCCACGCCCTGGCCGAACATGCCTCCGAACGGGGCTGGCCGGTCCAGCACGACCGGGCCGAACGACTGCGGCCCGCCGTGGCCGCCGACCGCACCCGCCGCCCGGAACTGGAGAAGCAGTACCAGCAGGCGAGGAGGAGTACGAACGGCTCGCCCACAACGCCCAGGGCGAGATCATCAAGTCCGCCAAGCTGGTCGCCACCACCCTGGCCCGGTTCCGGACCAACCGAACGGTCTTCGAGGGGCCGTATGACGTGGTCCTCGTCGACGAAGCGGGTGCCGCGACCCTCCCCGAGGTCCTGCTCGCCACCGGAAAGGCGGACCGGGCGGCCGTCCTGCTCGGGGACTTCATGCAGCTGGGGCCGGTGATCCCGCCGTCCCTCGGCAACAACGACCGCCCCGACATCAAGCAGTGGCTGCACCCGGACGTCTTCCAGCACTGCGGCATCCGTGAACCCTCCGACGCCCAGGCGCACCCGTCCTGCATCACTCTCACCGAACAGCACCGATTCGGCCCCGCCGTCATGCGCCTGGCCAACGACCTCGCCTACGGCGGTGTCCTCACAGGCGGCCCCCAGGCGCTGCGGGGGCGGCCGGACAACGACCCCGAGATCGTCCTCATCGACACCGACGGCCTGCACGAGCTGGCCCGCGCCCACCTGACCGGCAGTCGCAAGGGGTGGTGGCCGGCCGGCTCCCTCATTGCCCGGGCTCTGGTGGAACTCCACCGCGAGCAGGGTGAGGAGGCGGGCATCGTCACGCCGTACGGCGTCCAGGCCGAGGCCACCCTGGAAGCACTGCGTGACGTCGAAGGTGCCGACCGCCCGCTCGCGGACGTCGGCACGGCCCACGGGTTCCAGGGCCGCGAGTTCGACATCGTCGTTTTCGACACGGTGGAGGGCAGTGGGGACCGGGAGCTCTGGATGGCCCTCGCCCACCTGCAGCCCGGGGCCGACGCGTGGCTTCGTAACGGCGTCCGCCTGTTCAATGTGGCCGTGACCCGGACGAAGACCCGGCTACGTCGTCGCCGGCGGGGCCCGCCTCAGGAACGCCAAGCCCGGAACGGCCCTGGCCCGGCTTGCCGCACTGATCGGAACCCCGGGCGTCCGAATCCTGAAGGCCAAGCACCTGATCGCCCCGCCGAAGGCCCCGGTCCCGTTCCGCGGCGAGTTCGGCACGGCCCTGGCCGAGGTGCTGGGCCGGCACGTGGAGGTGACCGACGTCCACGACGAGACGACCTTCAGACACGCCACTCCCTGTGGCTCTGGGCGCCGTGGGTCGCCAAGCGGCTCCGCTCCCTGCTGCCCGCCCTGGCGGCCGCCGCCGACCGGGGTGTACGGATCACGGTCTTCATCCGTGACGACACGGAGCAGTTGCAGCGCAAGCCCGCGAGCCAGGCGCTGATCGCTGACCTGCGCGCCGTGGCCCACACCGTGATCCCGATGAACGTCATGCACCAGAAGATCTCGGTCTTCGACGAGCGCACCGTCCTCCTCGGAAGCCTGAACACCCTCTCCCATAGCTGGACCCGGGAGATGATGATCGCGATGCGCGGCGCGCACTTCGCCCGCAAGCTGCTCGCGCACGAGCACGCGGAGACCTTCGCCCGCCCGCCGAAGTGCGGCAGGTGCCGGGGTACGGAGATCGAGATCCGGCGGCGGAAGAACGGCAACTGGTTCTGGCGCTGCTACGCCACGTCGTGCAAGACCACCACTTCGGGCCGCTCCAACGCCTGGACCCAGGACATCCACCTACGGGCCGGCCGCTGACATCCTGTTCCGACCGGTGCGGCGGAGGTGCCGCAATACTGGGAGGGAGACCTCGCGCGTCGGCTACCAGCAACCGGGCGCCTGCACCGTGTACGTCTGCGGCTTCAGCCGTGGACCGTGCGTTCCAGGCGCACTCCAGTGCCCCCCCGATGGCGTCCGGGCAGCGCGGGCGGCCGCCGCCCGGTATTGAACGAGGCCGCCGGCGCGGCTGTCTGCCCGGTGTTGCGATGATTGCCGTCGCAGCCGTTGGCAATCGTCGGCGAGCACCGTGGCGGACTCTCCGATCATCCGGCCCTGCCGGTGGTGACGGCGGGAACGCCGACAGCATCCGGGGAGATCCGGCTGAAGCCGACGAGGCACGCTTCGCACAGCCGGTCGGCAAGCACGATCGTTCCCCTCCGCTAGCGGAGCCCCGCCCACGGTTCTTCGGTCTCCCGTCGAGTCCGGGAGTGGGATCAGCCGAAACAGGCCGACGACCGATGACCACCACAGAATGGCAGATCAGCGGCCCCTCGCAACCGGCTCCAGTATCGCCACGCACTCCACGTGGTGCGTCATCGGGAAGAAGTACACAGACCCAGAAGCCAAGAAACCTGCAGGTCCGAGTGGACTCGGCAACCTGGCGGGTGGGGCCCTGCGTCCAAACGAGCGTCACTGGCCACCTCGACGGGACGGGCAAGGCAACCGAGGTCGACGCAGGCACGGCGACGAAAGCGAAGTGAGTGCCCTGGTCCGCCGGACCTGATAGTGCTTGGCCTCTGCACAGAACTGGGCTTCCACTCCTACCGCAGCAAGATTGCACGCACCGCGGAAGGCACTCGCGCTCGCGTGCGACGAGGCGGCGGCGAGCAGGGACACGGACACCGCGAGGACCCGCTCACCGCCCAAGGCGGGGCCGTGTTCCGTCCAGTCGCCCAAGGAGCCGTCGCTCTGCTGGCGGGCGATCTGCGCCTGGAAAAACTCACCCAACGCTGAACGGTCCTCTGGTGTGCAGGCCAAGCGGACTGGCGCGGGCGTTCGCGGGCCCAGACCAGTCCGGGCCGAAGCCTTGGAGGAGGACCGCCAGATTTCGCAGTCTGGCAGCGTGACCGCCTCGGCTTCGGCTGGCCGCAGCCCCACGTACTACATTCCGTCGAAGAGACCGACCTGCGAACTCATGGCGGTGGTATCAGCCCTTCTCCTGAACGCCCAACCATGACTCGAAGGCCATCAGCTGCTCGCCCATGACTCCGAGCGAGTATGGATCCGACTCGTATTGCACCGACAAATTGGCCTCGTAAAGCTTGTATACCGCCGGGGCCGTCTCCCCCGCCAAGGACGCCTCCTTCAGGGCCCGCGCCACCCTTTCGAGGTCCGTCCTGCGGAGGCCATCCGTGACCTCCGGCCACACGGTCTCCGCGAGGTGATCGCAGAGCTCCATCAGCAAGCGGCCCGCTCGTACCGCACGCTCGGAGATCGCTTCCTGCCTCGCCTCGTGCATATGGTCGGCAAGGTGGTTTTCGCGCTCGTACTCGCTCTCCCATGAGCCGTCGTCGTAGATCTCCCTCCAGATCCCCTCGGCCCGATCCATAGCAGCCTGGAACTCTTGGTCGAGTTCTTCCTGTGTGAGTGTGGGATGCGATGCCTTGACGTCCTTCAGAGCGATGATGAGCGCGTCCACGGACGTGGCAGGGAGAGCACGCCCGTCTCGAATCGCGGTCAACAGCGCGACCGTGTCGACAGCACGCCGAGCCTGTTCGCTGTCGACCAGACCCCACAGCTCGTAGGCGTATCCTTCGACAGCGGCGTAGTTGTGATCGGCGATCTCTCCGTCGAGTTCCCCCGAGAGGTTGAGGAGCGCCTCGCACACGCTCTCGATCTCATCCATGGCGCTTTCGATCTCCTCGTCGATCTTCTCGACGACTCGCAACGCCTCTTGAGCCTCCGTGACCTCATGTTCCAACCGGGCCACGCGGTCCGCGAGCTCGCCCATCTCATCTGCTCGTCATGGTTGTCGTGACACCACAGACTGCTGGTGCGGGCGAGCCGGTGCGTTGCCGCTCACATCCCGGCGGTGAGCAGGAAGGGGCTGGGGTGCCCCGCCCAGGACACGTACAGGTCGTCGCGGGCCCGGGTGCAGGCGACGAAGAGCAGGCATCGTTCCGCCAGCAGATCGGCCTCGTGCTGGAGCCGGTCGACGTCCACGGGCGTCACCGCCTTGGGAAAAGGCACGGCGCCGTCATGGACGCCGACCACCGCGACGCACCGGTACTCCAGGCCTTTGAAGGAGTGCATGGTGCCAACGTTCACCGCGTCGGCCACCGCCGGCCGGTCCGCCCGCAGCCGCTGAGCGCGGATGCCGGCCGCCGACAGACGTTCCGTCACCTGGTCGCAGGTCCGGTTGAAGCGGGCGCTCACGCCGATGTCACCCGGGGCGATGCCGTCCTCCAGCCAACCGCGGACACGCGTGACGAGCGCGGCCAGCTCCGCCTCGGGGGAGCCGGCCGCGTGCGTCTCGGGGCCGCTCCCGTGGAGGGCCGAACGGTAGCCGAGCAGGGTTTCGTGCCGGGCGTCGTCCTCAAGCTCCGCGAAGGGGCGTCCGACGAGGAGCGCGGTGGACCAGCTCAGGATCTCGTGTGTGGAGCGGTAGTTCTTGCGCATCTTCGACGACCGCCCCGCGACTTTGATCCCGACCGCCTTCAGGGAGACCTTGCTGTCGTAGATCCGCTGGTGCGGGTCGCCCGCGATGAACAGGTCGTCTGGGCGCACGGGTGCGGCGGCGCGCAGGAGGCGCCACTGGGCGGGGTGCAGGTCCTGGGCCTCGTCGACGACGACGTGCCGGTAGCACGGTCCAGTCCGCTCCAGCAGGTCCGCAGCCTCCATGCAGGTGCCGAGATAGGTCCGCAGCCCGTCGGAGGCCAGCCGGGCGGCGAACTCCTCGATGGCACCCCAGACCAGCGGCCGGGCCGCCGCCGGCAGCGCGCCGCCACGCCCTTTGCGCTCGGCGGCTTCGTACTGCTCGTACGCGCGCAGGTTCTGGGCAAGGACGACGTGCCTATACTCCTGGGCGAGGAACTGCGGGCTCCCGGTGAAGCCTGCGGCCCTGGCGGCCTGCTGCCAGCGGGCCGGCTCCTCGTCGGCGCGCAGAGGTCGACGCGACGTGGACAGCACCCGCCCGGCGAACGCGTCGACGGTCATGATGTCCACCCGGTCCCGGAGCGTCACGTCGTCGACGAGCTCGGCGAGGCCCGCGCGCAGGGCGGCCACCAGTGCGTTGGTGTAGGTGGTGAGCAGGATGCGGTCGCCGTCGCGCAGGTGGCCGAGCAGGTGGCGTACGCGATGCAGGGCGACGACCGTCTTGCCCGTGCCGGGGCCCCCGGTGACCTGGGCCGGACCTGAGTACGAGGGCCGGTAGGCCACCTTGTGCTGGGAGGGGTGCAGGAAGACCCGCCACGCGGCGAAGGGCTTGTCGAGGATCTCGCGGAGCTCCTCGGACCCGGTGACCAGCGCGATACGGGTACGGGTGTGGCGGATGGCGGTCTCGTAGTCGGCCGGGTTCACGGGCTCCGAACTGTCGGCGGCGGCCAGGTTGACGGCCACCACGTCTCGCCACACGTCCTCCACCGTGAACCCGGCCGCGAGGTACTCCAGGACCTCGCGTTGGTCCTGTGGGAAGAAGGGCGCGAACGCCTCCAACTGTTCGAGGGTGGTCAGGACCCGTGCCTGGCGCAGGGTGGTCTCGTCGATGCCCAGCGCGGCCAGGTCCCCGTCCGAGAACGCCGCGAAGAGGCGCCGCGCGGGTTCCGGCGCCACCCGCTCGTAGACCGGGGTGAGTTCCTCCAGGACGGCGATGTCCCGGATCTCGACGGCGCGGGTGACCGTGTTGATGCTCGCCTTCTGCTTGACCGCCCAGGCGTTGGCCTTGTCGTGCGGCAGCACCCGCAGCAGGACGTACGTGTCCCCGCTGTCGGGTGCGAGCACGACGCCACGGGTGCCCCGGTCGATCCGGATCGTCCGGATATGCCGGTCACGAGCCCCTTCCAGGGACTCCAGCTTCAGTCCGGGGTCCTTGAACAGCTGCTCCTGGGTGAGCCGTTCGAACTTCTCCCAGGCATCGAACACCCCCTGCCGGACGGTCCCCTGGAGTTTGGGGAGCTGGGCGCAGAAGGCGATGTCGAAGGCGAGGTGGGGCATGGGTCGGTGGTTCTCCTCACAGGATGCGAGAGGGCCGCGTGAGCGCCCCCTCGCCCGCGTGCGTCAGTCGTCTTCGGGACCCGGTCCCGGCTCTTCGAGCCCGTTGAGGACTCGCCAGGCAAGGTCGGCAAGGGTCTCGCCGGTGGGAGCCACCCATCGGGCGGTGCCCTGGTTCGCCACTGGTTGTTCCGCCCATTCGGCGAGCTTCCACATGTGGGTGATCAGCCCGGAGGGCGAGTACCGCTTGCCGTCGGCCGCCCACAGGACGGGCTTGGTTCGGTGCTTCACCCAGGTGGCACGAGAGCGCTTCTCGTCCTGGGCGAGCCACTCCCGGAGTGCTTCTGCTTCCATCGGGTAGGCGGTGGTGAGGGTCAGCGGGTCACCTTCCTCAAGCACCCCTTGGTCGATGAGCACATGAACGGCGTTGGGGCGTCGGGGCTTGCGCTGTGCGGGGATGCGCCGGTACTTGTCCCGCGCGACCGGGCTTCGCGGGTCTGCGGCAGCGTCGAGTACCCGGCCGGCGACTTCGCGGCAGCGGGCGACGTCCGCACACACGCCACGGATCTGTGAGCGCTCGCCGTACAGCTCATCGATGACGGCGGCGACGGCGGGAAGCAGTTCCTTGATCAGGCCGGGCACGCGGGCGAGGGCATCGGCCGACCATTCGAGCTGGGGGTCGGGTTCGTCGATCGATTCGGTGTCCAGGCGCTGGAAAACCAGGTGGGCGAGGAGGTAGACGCCGTTGTCGATGAGGGCTGCGCCCCGTCCCTCGTAGCGCGGACGCAGGGCGTGCAGGGCGCTGCGTACGGCGCGCAGGACCCGCACGCTGTTCCACAGGAGGTAGGCGCCCGGCTGGGGCCGGAAGAGCACATCGTAGATGCCCTGGGAGCCGCGTTCCCACAGGACATCGAGGGTGGTGGCCATACGGGCCGCGTACTGGCTGTCAGGGTGCGCGCACGCCAGGGCGCAAGCCGCCTCCACCACCGAGCAGCCGGTGGCCTCCGGCGGCTCCAGCTCACCGCGCCGGACGCTGTAGTCGAGTCCGAGTTCGGCGCGCATCTCCTCCAGGATGGCGGCCTGGACGGGGTCGAGCGTGATGAAGTCGCGTGCTTCCACCCGGTTCTGCCGGTTGGTGGCCTGGGTGGTCCTCTTGGCGAAGTCGACAGCCTTTCCCGTCACGATGATCCGTACGGGAACCTGCGCGGAAGCCGCGCCTTCGTCTGCGGCGATCGCGTCCGCGACGGATCGGACCGTCTGGGCGCCGTTGACGACGCTGGCGTTGTGCAGCGTGAGCGTGAGCGGGGAGGCGTGAGGCGTCCGCATCGACTGGTACGTCTTCTCCACCGACTCGCACAGGACGGTGATGCCGTTGTTGAAGTACAGGAAGTGAGCCGGCTCCTCCGTGAGCGTCTCAATCAGCTCGTTGTTGATCGAGGTCCGGCCCAGCGGATTGCGGATGTTGAGGTTGAAGAGGTGGGAACCGTGCTCGGCCCATTCGGCGACCAGCTCCGCCGAGACGACGCCCTGATAGGAGTCGTAGGGGGTGTTGACCGCGAACCAGGGAAACAGAACCGTGGTGAGCTCGACGGGCTTGGGAGCCAGGTCATCCCGCACCGAGGCCCACACGTCCGGGGCCAGGATGATCCGGTGGTCGAGAAGTTCACCGAACCGGTTGAACTCCTTCTCACCGTTGACCAAGGCATGTCGGAAGCCTTCGATGACCTCGTCCGTGCGCATGAGCACCACGACCTGTGTGACGGGTACGGGTCCCTTCGACATGACCGCCTTCGCCTGCTCCGCCAGCTGGCGCCCACGTGGGTTGAACGGCGAGAAGTCCTCGTCGTCGATGAGCCGCAGGCCCGCCAGCAGTTCGAGGACGGCCTCCCGCTCGCTCTTGGCCTTCCCGTACTGGCTCCACTTCGCCTGGACGAGGTAGATATGGGGATCGGGGCCGTCCACCACCGCGATCGCGTCGATTCCCTGGTCGGCGATGCCGTCTATGACGGTGTCCGCGGCCTCCTGCGGACTGAAGCCGGTCACCATCCGCACGGCCTGCGCCGTCAGCGCGCGCGACAGCAGTCGCGGATCCCGTTCCTGAGGTGACTTGCCATCCAGATCGCTGACGTGCAGAAGGCCCGCGTCCACGTAGACGCTGCGGAGTGCCTTCTCCACCTGCCGCACCTGGAGCGCGACGCTCTCGCCGCTGCCCGCGGCCTTCTTCCCGCTCATGGTCTTCCCTTCGTTCTGGACCCCGGCCGAAGCCCGATACGGCTGATGAGGCCTCGAGGGCGGTTCAGGACCCTCCGGTCCCGTCGAGGTCGAGGCGGATCAGCGCCAGTGCCTCGGCGATCTCCGCGGTCATCTCGTCCTGCGGCCCGTAGACCAGGACGAGGTCGGCGTGGAGGGGTTCGAGGACGGCGCGGGCCTCGGCCGCCCGGCCCTGCGCGAGAAGCAGCATGCCGATGTCGCGGCGCAGTTCGAGGGCTTCCTCACTGGCGTCGCTGTCGACGGACCGTACGACGCCCAGTACCGCTTGCAGCGTGGCGAGCGCCTCCGTCACCTGGCCGAGTTCGGCACGGCAGCGGGCGGCCTGGGCCCGGCAGGCGCGGGCCTGTGCGCTGCTGGGGCCGTTGATGCGGCCGTACGCGTCGGCCAGCGCGGCGAATTCGGGCAGCGCGGCCCGGTAGTCACCACCGAGGAGCTGGATGGCGGCCCGCTGGGTGCGCAGCTCCAGCACCGGCCGGCTCTCCACGCCGAGCAGGCGAGCGGCCGGCTCGATGACCTCGCCGAGTACCTCGGCGGCCTGGGCGAACCGCTCCTCCTCAAGAAGGGCGTCGGAGTGCGCGTACGCCTCCTTGATCTCGGCCCGCATCACGGCTGGGACTGCGAGGGGTTCGGCGGCAGGGAGTCCCGGAGCGGGGGCTCCCGCCGCGCCTCGCCCGCTCTGGGCGCGGGCACGGGGGGCGTACGGGTTACGGAACAGCCCGGTCGGGTCGGGCGCACCGGCCGGTCCGGCTTCGCCCGGCGCCGGTGCCTGGCCGACCCTCGGCAGGAAGGGCCGCAGCCGCTCGTACACCTCCTGGATGTCGGCGGGCCGCGCTTCGGGGGCCTTGCGCAGCAGGTGGAGAACAAGCTCCTCCAGCCCGGTCGGCACCTCGGAACGCAGCTGCCGGAGCGGGGTGGGGGCTGCGCTGACGTGCTGGTACATGAGCAGGAACTCACTGTCCGCCTGGAACAGCACCCGCCCGCTGAGCAGCTCGTGCAGCACGCACCCGAGGGCGTACAGATCGGTCTGCGGGGTGATCCGGCCGCCACGGACCTGCTCGGGCGCCATGTACTGCGAGGTCCCGATGGGGGAGCCGGTCGCGGTCAGCTTGGTCGCGTCGTTGCGCAGGATGGCCGCGATGCCGAAGTCGAGGACCTTTACCGTCCCGTCGCGGGCGACGAGGATGTTGCCCGGCTTGAGGTCCCGGTGGATGGCCGGCACCTCGTGGGCGTGCGACAGGACCGTGGCCACCTGGGCGGCGACGGCCGCGGCCCAGCTCACGGGCAGCGGCCGGGCCGGGTCCACGTAGCCGGACAGCTGGACGCCTTCGACCAGCTCCATGACGAGGAACAGCCGCTCGTACGTGTCGTCGAGGACCGCGTCGTACACCTGGGGGACGCCGGGGTGCTGGATCCGGGCGGTGATCCGGGCCTCACGCCGGAACCGTTTGGCGAACTCCTCGGCGAGTTGAGGTGAGGTGACGGACTGCTGCCGGATCAGCTTCACGGCGACGGGCCGGTCCAGCACGGCGTCATAGCCGCGCCAGACATCGCCCATGCCACCGTGGCTGAGTTCCTCCAGGAGTTCGTACCTCCCGGCGATCACCTGCTGCGACACCTTGCTCCGCCCCCGTCGCGTCCGCGCGCCGGCGTGCGTACACAGGTGGTGTCGGCCGGCCCGACATGCCGGAACCAGTCTGCGGCGTGTGGCGATCTTCCGTCCAGTGAGGTTGGCCGGGTTCGTCGGCTATGGCCGAGAAGCGTCCATGGCGTCGAGGTTTCGCCCCCTCCCCCGTCGGTCCTGTCCAGGCCCGGCGGGCAGGTAGCGGGCTCGGGGAGGCGTTCGCCGCGGGTGTCGGTCGCCTCGATCGGTACGGTCGCGGGGTGCATGGCGGTGAGGCGCACGCGGAAGTCCCGGCTGGGGACACGGCCGTGACGGACGGCGTTCGTGGCGAGCTCGGCCACGAGCACGGTGAGGGTGTCGTGGGCCTCGGTGCCGTAGGGGAAGCCCCAGGCGTGCAGCCGCTCGCCCACAGGCGGCGCGCGAGGCGGGCGCCGCACGGGGTGGAGCTGAAGCGCATCTCGTAGTGGTGGGTGTGGTGCAGGGGTTGCGTGGTGGGGGTGGCACCGACGGGGTTGGTCGCCATGGCTCCACGGTGAATCGTGGTGGCGTAGCGTGACCATGGGTGACGCACCGTCGCGTTCGGTGTGCGCGGGAGTCGGCGCGATGCACTTGCGTTGGAGGGTGACTGCGGTGCGGGACGATGACGAGGCCGAGCGGGAGCCGGTGGGGCAGCACCCGGAGGACGAGCCGGGTCGGGGTGTGTGACGGCGTTCGGGCGGCAACTGAAGTCGTTGCGGACCCGGGCCGGGCTGGGCTTCTCTGGCGGAAGAGCAGCTACAGCGGGGCAGAGGGCGGCGAGTGCGTCGAGGTGGCCACCGCATCCGGCACCGTCCAAGTCCGGGACTCCCAGCGGCTCACCGGCCCCGTGCTGACCGTGGGCCCCGACGCCTGGGCCGGGTTCGTGGAGCTGGCGGCCGGGCCCCAGGCGTAGCCAAGCGCGGCGCTGGGCCCGCGTACACCGCCACGGTGTACGCGGGCCGGCGCCGGCTCCCTATGCCGCGTCGTCCACGCCCTCCTCGCGGCGGATCATCCGCCACGCGGCGCGGCGAGCGCTGCGGTCGAGGCTTGACTTGAAGTTCCGGTCGGCGCCGAAGTACTGGCGGCCGAGACCGGCGATGGTGTCGATGTGGTCGGCCATCTTGTCGGCGAAGACCTTGTCGAACACCTTTCCAAAGTTGTCCTCGTCGTTGACGACGGCCGCGGCCCGTACCTTCGCATCGGCCTTGGCCTCCTCGAAGGGACGGATGACGTCCTGTTCGGTGAAGTCAGTGCCGAACTTGGCGTTGAACTTCTCGATCAGTTCCGACAGGAGCGACTTCTCCGCCTCCTTGGCACCGCCTTCGCCCTCACCGAAGCCCGGCAGCGTCGCCGCCCCCTCGGGGCTGAGGGAGACGTCATACTCGCCGGTCTTCTGCACCCGCAGGTGGCTGAGGTCCACCTCGCCGATGTCCACGCCGCCGTCCGTGCGCCCGCGCAGCCGGGTAAGGAGGTAGCGCCCGTACAGGTGGAGGCGCTCCAGGTCGGGATCGTGGTAAGGCACGATCTGGGCGAGGAAGCCGTACTTGCGTACGTAGTCGATGAGGTCGGCGCGGAAGTCCTCGGCCGTCTTGACGTCGTCCTCGTCCTCGTCGTTGTCGCGTAGGGCTTCGTAGCGGGTGACGGCCGGGGACAGGCGGCGGTAGAGCTCGGCGTGCAGCTTCTCCCACTTGGCCTGAGAGCCGGCGGCCTTCTCCTTCGCCTCGAAGTAGGCGGCCGCGAACTCGTCCATCTCCGCTTCGGAGATGATCGGCGCGGACATGACCCGGCTCTGGGCGGTGTAGAGCAGGTTGGGGTCCGAGGGGAGGGTGTTCGCCTCCTCGAAGTACGGGCGGAACGCCTCCTTGATGTCCTCGGCCTCGTTGGTGAAGTCCAGGACGGCGAGGTCGGCTTGCGCCTTGCGCTCGGCGGTGCGGTTCAGACGGGAGAGGGTCTGGACTGCCGCGATGCCGGTCAGCGTCTTGTTGACGTACATGGTCGTCAACAGGGGCTGGTCGAAGCCGGTCTGGTACTTCTCGGCCACGACCAGGATCCGGTACTCCTGCTGCCCCTTCGCTCCCGCCTTGACAGCCTTGTCGTCAGCACGCGTGTAGCCGAATGCCTTGGGCAGGGCCGTCTCGGAGAGGCCGCCGTTCTCCTTCGGCTCGGTGGTCTCCTCGCCGTCGATGGTGAGGGAGCCGGAGAAGGCGATCAGGACACCCAGGTCCGGGTACCTGGTGTGGTAGTCGCGGTCCTTGATGTAGCTCTTGATGGCGCGGGCCATCTGGACGGCGGAATGCCGGGAGGCGGTCACGACCATGGACTTGGCGCGCCCGCCGAGTCGGCCCCGGGTGTGGGCGACGAAGTGCTCGACGATCACCTGTGCATGCTGGGAGACGGTCGAGTCGTGGGTGAGGACGTACCGGGCGAGGAGCGAGTTCGCCTTGGCGGGGTCGACCTCGCGCTCGTCGTGGTTCTGGTTCACCAGCTTCCAGTACGTGTTGTACGTGACGTAGTTGCGCAGCGGGTCGAGGATGAACCCTTCCTCGATGGCCTGGCGCATGGAGTACGTGTGGAAGGGACGGTAGGCGGCCTTGCCGTTCACCTGATCCGGGGTGCCGAAGAGTTCGAGGGTCTTGGACTTGGGGGTGGCGGTGAAGGCGAAGTAGGAGAGATTGGCGGCCTGGGAGCGTTCGAGCGCCTTCTTCTTGAGCTTGTCGGTGACGGTGACGCTGGTCGCGCCGGCGTCGTCGGAATCGGAGTCGAGGCCGAGTTCGCGGAGGGCGGCCCGGACGGAGGTCGCTGCGTCGCCGGACTGGGAGGAGTGGGCCTCGTCGATGACGATCGCGAAGGAGGTGCCCTTGATCTCGGTCGGGTTGCGCTGGAGGTAGTCGAGCAGTGCGGGGAACGAGTGCAGGGTGACAGTGACGATCTTGCCGGTGTCGCGGGAGAGGGCGCGGGCGAGCTGCTCGCTCTTGGCGCCGTGCTTCTCGTCGATCTTGACGACCAGGCCGTCGGTCTGGGAGAAGCTGCCGACCGTCTCGCGGAGCTGGGCGTCCAGGTTCCGGCGGTCGGTGATGACGATGACCTTGTCGAAGACAGGCGCACCGGGCTTGATGAAGCCGGCGGAAAGGGCCTCGGTGTCCAGCGTGCGGGGATCGTTGTCCGCGTGCAGGTCGGAGAGGCGGTGGACGAGCCAGCCGATGGTGTTGGACTTGCCGGAGCCGGCCGAGGCCATGATCAGGTAGTTCTGACCGGCACCGTGGGTGGCTGCGTGGGCGGTCAGCTTCTTGACCACGTCCCACTGGTGATAGCGCGGGAAGATCGTGGTGCGGGTGGTGGTGCCACCGGAGGTCTTGGACTTCTGCTGGTGGGCGAAGCGCTGGAGGAGGTCCAGCCAGTTGTCCCGCTCCCAGACCTGCTCCCAGAGGTAGGAGGTGGCGTACTGGCCGAAGGCGGAGGGGACCGGGTTGCCGGCGCCGCCGGGGCGGCCGGGGCCTTCGGAGCCGGTGTTGAAGGGCAGGAAGCGGGTGTTCTTGCCCTTGAGCTGGGTGGCGACGAAGACCAGGTCCGGGTCGACGGCGAAATTGGCGATGACCCGGCGGGTGAAGATCAGCTCGGTGGGGTCGCGGTCGGTCCGGTACTGCTCCTTGGCGTGCTCGATACCCTGGCCGGTGAGCGGGTTCTTGAGCTCGGCGGTGGCGACGGGGATGCCGTTCAGGAAAAGGGTGAGGTCGAGGCGGTGGTGCCAGTCGAGCTGCTTGGTGGCGTAGGGAAGCTCGCGGACGACGGTGAGGCGGTTGGCGTGGTAGCCGTCGAGGGCGGAGTCGTCGGGCACCAGGTTTGGCTTGAAATAGGCCACTCGGATGAGAACGCCGCGATCCTTGACGCCGTTGCGCAGGACGTGGAGCAGCCCGTCGTTGGCGATGGCCTGGTCGAGCCGTCGGGCGAAGCCGCGCTGGGCCTCGTTGGCGTCGCCGTAGACGGTCCGGAGCTCGTGCCACTCCTCGGCCTGGGTCTTGCCGATGAACTCGAACAGCTCCTGTGTGTCCAGGCCGAGGTCGGGCTGATACCCGGCGGGGCTGGCCGCGCGCCAGCCGCGCTCGGCCAGGGCCGCGACTATGGCGGAGCCGAAGGCGGACTCGTCGTGGACGGGGCTCATACGGTGATTCCCTCCGTTACGTTGCGCCCGCTGGCGGTGGATACGTCGAACTGGCCTGTGACGGCGGCGGTGATGAGGGCTTGGCGGCGCTCGGCGAGGAGGGCGAGCTGGCGTTCAATCTGCGGGCGCAGCCTGTCCAGTGCAGCTCGCTCCTCCGCCACCCGCGTCACAAAGTCGGCTTGCGCATCCAGACCAGCCGCAGGGATTGGCCAAGCCTTGACCTCTTCGAACCGAATGTTCGCCATGGACTGGGAAGCACCGTTCGACCCAGCCGCACAGAGGGCGCGAATTCGACGTCCTCGCGCCACCGTTGCCACGAAGTTGGCGGCAATCCTGCCGTCCAAGCGGACGCGGAAAATCTTGTCCGAAAGGAGCAGCCTCCGGCGAACCTGGGGTACAACAGCAGTTGAACCTACAAGTTGGGGAGTGTTCGCTCGAACAATGAGCAAGTCCCCTTCACGCACCTCACTTCCCTGATCGGGTTCAACTTCCGCCGGGAGTCTCTTGTTCTCTGAGGGGATAAACAGACCGGGCCTTAGACAGCTGACCTTCAGAACCCCCCATTCTTCGTCGGCAGCCGGTACTGCATCGCATTGAGGACTGACACCTTGGTCAACACCCAAGAGGAATCGGCGAAGCGGCACAACACCGTGGGACTCCATGAACTCATTAATTCCCAGGTCCAGCTGAGCTGATTCCCGCTCGTCGAGTTTTTGGATGGCACTCCGCTGAAGAATGCTCAACCTATCGATCCGAGCGGTCTCGGCGTCGAGGAAGTCAGCAATGCGGCGCTGCTCTTTCCTGGACAGGACTGGGAACGAGAGCGCCCCGACATCTTCGGAAGTAATGGCCCGATAGGTGGTACCAGTAGAGACGGCATCGAGCTCAGGGCGGGCATAGTGGAGCCACCACCACAGAAAACGGGCGTCACAGTCGATGGCAGTGACGGCACACAGACCACGGCCGATACCGTACGAGAGGTCTGCGATGTTTAGTGCGCCGACCGGAGCTCGAACGGACAACAGCACATCCCCAACACTCGCCACCTTAGGGGCGGCGTCGCACTGATAGCGGGCGGAGGGGTTGGCCTCCCGAAACTCGGCATTTCCCTGGAGGAACGGCCGCCCTGCCACGAGTTCGCTCACCTCAGCAGAGGGAGGTGACTGGCCGGCGTTGATCCGCGCGACATATTTCAGCGGGATAGTCGTCATTCCGTTACCTCCCCCAACAGTGCCTGGATCTCCGCCTCCAGGGCTTTAAGCTCCGTGTCGATCTCCGACAGTGGCCTCGGCGGTTCATACACGTAGAAGTGCCGAGTGAACGGGATCTCGTAGCCGATTTTCGTCTTCGTGTGGTCGATCCACGCGTCCGGGACGTGCGGGTGGACTTCTCGCTTCAGGTACTCCTCAACGTCTTCGCCCAGCGAGACGTTCTCGTAGTCCCGCAGTTCCGTGTCCGGTTCCGGCTCACCCTTGATCTTCTGCACCTCGCCTCCGGGGTCGCGGACGCCAATCGCGTCGCGGAGAGCCTTCGCGAAGGGGGCACCCATCGGCCACAGCAGGCCGGCAGCAACCACCGCGTCCTTCAGCGCCACCAGCGCGTCGGACTTGGTCTGCCACGACGAGCCGAGCAGCGTGCGGACGGCGGCTACGAACGCTTCCGCGTCCGCCAACTTCTGGACCGGCTTCGCCGACGCCAACGCCTCAAGCGTCTCCTCCGTGACCTCGAAGCGGAGCTTCAGGGGGCGTTCGACCGTAATGCGCTGGTAGCCGAAGGCCTCGTTGTCGAAGACCTTCACCTTGCCGTGGAGCTCGTGGTCCGGGTCCGCTGCGGCCTGGATGGCCTCCGCGTACAGGCGCGTCACGTCCGCAATGTGCTGCTTGCCCAACTCCTTGCGCTTGTCGCCCAGCGACTTGCGCATCTTCTGGAACTGGTCGCGCGCATCCAGCAGGACGACCTTGCCCTTGTGGTCAGGGGACTTGCGGTTGGTGAGGATCCAGAAGTACGTGGAGATGCCCGTGTTGTAGAAGAGCTGGTCAGGGAGAGCGACGATCGCCTCCAGCCAGTCGTTCTCCAGGATCCAGCGGCGGATCTCGGATTCACCCGAGCCTGCCGCGCCGGTGAAGAGCGGGGAGCCGTTGAAGACGATGGCGATGCGGGAACCGCCACCGCCCTTCGCGTCCACCGGCTTCATCATCGAGATCATGTGCTGGAGGAAGAGCAGCGAACCGTCGTTGATGCGCGGCAGGCCCGCGGCGAAGCGGCCGGCCTCGCCCATGTGCTTGTGCTCGTACTCGACCTCGTCCTTGACCTTCTTCCACTCCACGCCGAACGGCGGATTGGCCAGGAGGTAGTCGAACTTCTCCCTCCGGTGGGCAGGGTCGCTGAAGGAGTTGCCGAACGCGATGTGCTCCGGGTCCTGGCCCTTGATCATCAGGTCGGACCGGCAGATGGCCCAGGACTCGGGGTTGAGCTCCTGGCCGTAGACCTCGACCGTCGCGTCCGGATTCAGGGCCTTGATGTGGTCCTCGGCGGCCGACAGCATGCCGCCCGTGCCGCACGCTGGGTCCATGACCGTGCGGACCGCGCCCGGCACCGTCAAGGCGTCCCCGTCGGGCGCGATCAGGAGGTTGACCATCAGCTTGATGACCTCGCGGGGGGTGAAGTGCTCACCCGCCGTCTCGTTGGACTGCTCCGCGAAGCGGCGGATCAGCTCCTCGAAGATGTAGCCCATGTTGTGGTTGGAGACGACCTCGGGGTGCAGATCTAGGTCGGTGAACTTGCCGATGACCTGGTAGAGCAGGTCGGCATCGTCGAGCCGCTTGATCTGCTGGGTGAACTCGTACTTGTCGAGGACTTCGCGGGCGTTGTCCGAGAAGGCACCCACGTACTTCTGCAGGTTCTTCGCCGCGCTCTTCGGGTCCCCGGCGATCTTCTTCAGGGTCAGGCCGCTCCTGTTGTAGAAGGAGTGGCCCGAGGCCTTGCGCAGCCAGTGGTCCGGATCGATCTCCTGGCCCTCGTACTGGGCTGCGGTCTCCGCGACCTTCGCCCGGGTCGGCTCCAGGACGCACTCCAGCCGGCGCAGCACCGTGAACGGCAGGATGACCTTGCCGTAGTCGGACTGCTTGTAGTCGCCGCGCAGGAGGTCGGCGACGGACCAGGCGTGGTTCGCCAGTTCCGTGTGCTTACTGCTGTTCAAGGGGTTCCCCGGTTTCCTTCCGGACCGTCCCGCCCAAGGGAAGCGGGTGCGGACAAGTGTGGTGGATGGTCGAGAAGTACGCGTGTGGTTCAGGCCGGTTCGGTATCGGACGACACCCCGGCCGGGGCCGGGAGTAGGGCGCCGCCCGTGAGGCCGCCCGTCAGCAGGGCCGCCGTCTCCTCCGCGAGGCGCGCGGCCTCCCGCGCCCGCGCACGCAGTTCATGGACGTGACGGAAGGCCTCGCCGTAGCGGCGCTGCTCGTCCAAGGGCAGCAGCGGGACCCGTAGCCGGCCCGGAGCCACGTGCAGGACGGTGCTGCCGGTGGAGGCCCCCGCGATGTTCTCCGCAGAGCCGACAAACCCGGCCAGGAACCAGGAATCCAGGCGGGCCGGGTCCGGCCGCAGGAGATGGACCTGGGGGCCGAGAAGAGCCCCCGCGTCCCCCTCGTCCGCCACTCGAGCCGTCGGCCCGGCGCCGCCCACGACCGCCCGTACCAGGACATCGCCGACGGCGACCACGGGCACGGGAGCCGCCGAACGGAGTTCCGCAGGATCGCCGGTCGGGCCCGTCCCGCGCGCGATGTCCGCTCCGGTGAGGACCGGCGCCGCCGTTGCGGAGGCGGCGCCTTCCGGCTCCGGTTCCGGGCCCTTGGCGTCCGGCACGGTACGGAGCAGGGTCAGTGCCCCGCCCCGGGCAAGGTCGGAGGCGGTGGCCGTACGCCATTCCCGGGCCGGGCCGCCGGGTTCGGGTGGGGTCCAGGCGGTGAGGTCCGCCGCGTCGAGGAGGGAGCGGGCGGCTTCGGTCAGCTCACGGCGGCCCGTCTCCGTGCGCGTGGACAGCTCGACGGGGTCGACGTCCGTGCGGGAAATACGGACCTGGCGGGCCGGGGTGAGGTCGACAAGCTCGTCGAGGAGGTCCACAACCGGTACCGCACGTGCGCTGCCGGGCTCGGCCGCGAACCCGTCCGGGTCGGCGGTGAAGGCCGCCCAGTGGGCGAGCGTCCGCGCCGTCAGGTCGGCCCAGTCGATCGGGGCACGGGAAGAACCCGTTCGCGGCGAGCCTGCCGCCTGTTCCCCGGCACCCGACCCGGGCGCCCCTGCCATGTCGACGAACAGCACCGACTTCCGCTCCAGACCGCCCGGCTCGGGCCGTTGCAGTACCCACAGCTGCAGGCCCACGTGCAGCGGCGGTGCGGCCCCGGCCGGGAGAGCCAGTACGGCCCGTACGGCGCCACCGCGCACCAGCTCCGCCCGCACCCGGCGCCCGGAGGGGCGGGAGGCGGTGGCGGGCGGCAGGAGCAGCACGGCCCAGCCGCCGGGGATGAGGTGGGCGAGGCAGTGCTGCACCCAGGCGAGCTCGGATTCGGCCCGGCCCGGTACCCCGTACGCCCAGCGCGGGTCGTAGGCGAGCTCGTCGTGGCCCCAGTCTCGGTCTCCGTACGGCGGGTTGCACACCACGGCATCCGCCGTCAGGCCGTCGAAGGCGTCCGCACGAAGGCTGTCCCCGAGGCGTACGGTGACCTCGGCCCGCGGCGCGGCGAGGCTCAGCCCGACCGCGGCGCGCTGGGCCTGTACGGGTACGGAGTCCTGGCCGAGGAGGGTGGTGGCGCCGCGCCCTGCGGCGGCCGCCAGCAGCGCGCCGCTGCCGCAGGCCGGGTCCAGCACCAGCGCGACCCCGGCCGGGAGCAGCTCCGCGACCAGCCGCGTCAAGGGTTCGGGGGTTCCGTAGACACCGGTCGCGGCGCTGTCCTCCAGCTCCCTTTCCGCGAGCACCGCGAGCGCAGCCGGGCCGCCCTGCTCACGCACGCAGCGGAGGATCGCGCGCAGTGTGGGGCCGTCGGATGCGGAGAACGGGGGACTCGCGGGCGCCTGCCCAGGGAGCGAGGCCAGGAGCTCGGTCACCTCTTCGGCGGCGCGGGCGACGAGCTCGGCGTCCGTGAGGTCGGCGAGCGCCGCCGTCTCGTCCGTGGAGCGGCGGGCGAGCGTGAGGACGAAGCCGATGCGCCAGGTCGTCCTGTCCGGGTCGGAGGCCTGGAAGCGGACCGCGGTGCGCAGCTCCTCCCGGGGGTCGGCAACCTGCGTGTGACCGCGCGAGCCGAGCCACGCCTGGACCGCTCCAAGGTCGTAGAGCGGACTGGTATCGGTGCCGCCGGACGGATGGGGGAAGTCGGCGTGCCGTCGGCGCCAGTTGCTGACGGTGGCCCGGGTGACACCGGCGATGCGGGAGATCTCCGCGGCTGTCACGTGGGCTGTTGTCTCGGGCATGACCGGGCGGCACCTCTCCTCTGGGCGGGCAGTGCACACCCTACACCACAACCCGAACGTGAATACATGTTTGACAGCGCTTTCACTGACACATCTACTGAATGTCGTAAGCACCACGGTCTCGCCTCACAACCTCGGGAGTCCTCATGCCGCTCGACCCAACCGTCACCCCCAGCCCTGCCACCGCCCCCAGGACCCGGCGCAGCACTCTCTACCTGCTCCGGGACACGGGCCCGTCTCCCGCGGACCTGCGCGCAGCACTCAACGCCAGGTATGAGCACGATCACTCCTTCGCCGTCGAGGACTTGACGGTCGGGGGCGCCCCCGCGCTCCTCTGCCACGGTGTGATCGGCCACCACCGGCCGCCCGACTGGACCTCCGCCGTGCACACCCTCACCGGGCGGAAGCCGCCCGTGGAGAACCGCACCTCGGCGTGCGTCCTGCTCCTCCCCGTCGCCGACGACGTCTTCGCTCTCACTTTCGGCATGGGGCATCTGCTGCTCGACCAGAGCCGGATCTCTCCCGGCTTCGGCTTCGATTTCGTCCTGCGCGCCGCACAGCCCGACGCCATCCGCCAGGTCACGCACAGCCTGATGGACGCCAGAGGCCGCACGGACCGGAGCTCGGCCGCCCAGGGCCAGCACATCCGCGCGTTCCCCATCGAGGAGTACGGAGAGGTGGTGAGCCGGCTGGTCGGCACCCTGAGCTCGACGGAGCTCACGATCGGGAAGCACAGCCGGCGAACGGCTCAGGTGGCGGGTACGGACGCCCTCAAGATCCATCTCGGTGCGCAGCCCGAGGACCTGCTCCACGATCTCAGGCAGATCCGGGCGATCCTCGCCCGCCGCTCTCCCGCGCCGGAATTCGAGGCCATCGCCCGTGTCCGGCCCCTCAAGAACGGAGACCCGCGGCGCAGCGCCCTGGAGGTACGCCTCGACGATCTGCTGGGTGCCTCGGCGGATACCGGATCACTGGCCCTCGCCGTCCCCGCGACCTGCCTCGACCAGGAGGACGCCGCACTCTCCTACCAGGTGAAGGTCGGACCCATCCGCCGCCTCATGCCTTCTCTTCCGGGGACCGACGACATTCTGGAACTTCTCGACGGGATCCCGCCCGGCAGGCGCCTGGAAGCCCTGACAGCGGGCTACATACAGATGCATCGGGACGAGGAGGGCACCGATCCGGTGAGCGCCCAGGTGAAGGCCCACAAGTGGATCGCGGCGGAGATCCCGCTCGGCTCCAGCCGCTACTTCCACCACGAGGGGCGTTGGTTCGAGATCGGGGACCAGTACCTGGAGGGCATCCGGAGCGAGGTCGACACCCTGCTCACCGCGCCGGCCGGCTGTCCGCTGCCGGACTGGTCGGCCGATCTCGCGACGGAGGAGGAGTACAACCTGGAGGCGGCGAAGCGCGGTTACCTCTGCCTAGATCGTCAGCTGATCCGGACCGCCTTGCATCCGCACGGATTCGAGGCCGCGGACCTGCTCGCTGAAGACGGGACCCTGGTCCACGTCAAGCAAGCAGCCTCCTCGGCACCGCTCAGCCACCTCTTCGCCCAGGGCAGGATCTCCGCCGATGCTCTGCGCAACGACGCGCAGGCGCGCGCCGAGTTCGTCCGGCGCGTGCGGGAAGGGCGTCCGGGGCACCCCGTCGGCGAGGACTTCACTCCGAGGAAGGTCGTCTACGCCATCTCGCTCAAGAGCGGCAAGGCCCTGACGACGAAGAACCTGTTCACCTTCGCCCAGGTGTCCCTGCTGCAGGCGGCCCGTGCACTGCGCGCCCAAGGCATCAACGTGTCCGTGGTCGGCATTCCGTCTGTGGACACCAGCGCCTGACCCACGTCCGCGAAGGCTCGACCTTCACGCCGTGCATGGACCTCTTCACACACCCTTCCGACAGGCAGGTCGCCCGCAAAGGCGTCACCGGATACTCCTGGTGGTAAACCTCCACGCAGCACCCGCCCTGCACCACGGTCACTCACGCCATCCGCCCCGTCAGGTAGGTCATGAGTCGAGGGCGAACCCTTGGAACGGCCGGTCAACGCATCGGAGCACAGGAGACTCCGGCCTTCGGACAAGAGCCAGCTCTCCTTCACAGCATCGTGCGACGTTCACGGAGCAGCTGCTGCTGCAAGAGCTCGCAGAGGCGGACGGCCGGATCGTCGAGAAGCGGAGGCGTTCCAGACGTGGAGAAGTGGCCTGCCCGCGTCGCCGCTGCACGCAGGTCCGGGAAGGATCCCCAAGACGAATGAACTGTACGGGGGTTGGTGGCGTGGCGGGTACGAGATCAAGCTCGTCGACATCCCCGCCCGGCGCCTTGCCGTCCCCGTACCGTCGCGCTCACGGCCGCACGCCGTGGTCCGGGCCGTGCAGAACGAAACCCATCCTTGGCCAAGTCCGTCCAAGGACGTGCCCTCCAACTCATCCAGACGCTGATCCTCGCCTTCGACGGGATGGTCGGGGTGTCGGTCCATTCACTTGCCCGATGCTGTCGGCCGCCGCAGGGGACGAAACGGAGGCGTCCGGACGGGGTGCGTAGCCGAATCGGGAGATCCTGACCCCAGGAGTGCTTTTTAGCCTCGTCGATTTCCTTCCCGGTGGCGACGCGCTTGGTCCGGTCCTGCTCCTGGAGGACGAGGAACCCCACTGACTGGCCCTGTGCGGTGATGGTGAAGTGGGGAGACGAACAGCGGCGGGGGATGAGACGGGGGCGGAGCCGGCCTGTCCTGCTGAACCGGAATGTCCTGCGGTCTCAGCAGCGGTGCTCGCCGAGATCGCGGAGGAGGTCACCCCTCGCGGCGGAGCCACCGAACACAGACGTCTCAACGAGATCGAAGGGGCCCGCCAGTAGCGCATCCGCCGGGAAGCCGTCATGGAGGTAGCAAGTGTCCAGTACGCCGAGGCTTGCCGCGTCAGGTACTTCGAGGGGCAGGAAGCGGCAAGGTGTGACGCCGTCCGACTGCCGGACTACGTGAGCGCCGTACGCACCCGGGTGAGTCATGACCCCAGGCCGAGCCAGGAGGAACGTCACTACTGAGAAGCGGCTGGGGAGGGGCCTGCCAATGGCTCGGCAGCCTGCCCCTGCCGCCTCTAGGTGTCGACGACCACAGCTGAGCGCCACTCGACGGTCGCCAAGCTTGCATGCCGACTCATCAGAATTTCGCGCCGTTCGTGCGTCAAACGTGTGTCACGTCCTAACGCACGTAACGCCCATAACGCACACTCGGAGAAGCGCCAGGTCAGCGGCCCTTTTCCAGGGGCTCCAGGATCGCCACGCACTCCACGTGGTGCGTCATCGGAAACAGGTCGAAGACGCGGAGGGTGCGGGGCTTGTAGCCGGCTTCGGCGAAGTAGGCCAGGTCGCGGGCCAGGGCCGCCGGGTCGCAGGCCACGTAGGCGATGCGGCGGGCCGAGAGGCTCGCGATGTGGCGGACCGTCTGCTTGCCGGCGCCCGCGCGCGGGGGGTCCAGGACGATCAGGTCGCACTCGGTGATGCCGGTGCGCGGGAGGGCGGTGTCGACCTTGCCCTGCTCGATGCGGACCCGGGGGAAGTCCGCCAGGTTGTGGCGGGCGTCCTCCACCGCGCGCTTGCCCGACTCGATGCCGAGGACGGCCCCGGTCTCGCCGAGGCGCTCCGCGAGGGCGCCCGCGAAGATGCCCACGCCGCAGTAGAGGTCGAGGGCCATCTCGCCCTTGCGCGGCATCAGGCCCTGCATGACGGCCTTGATCAGGGTGTCGGCGGCCTGCGGGTGGACCTGCCAGAAGCCGCCCATGCCGACGCGGTACGTGCGGCCGTCGGCGCGCTCGCGGACGAAGGGGCGGCCGTGGACGCGGTGCACGCCCCCGTCCTTCTCCTCCACGCGCAGGACGGAGACCGGCTTGTCGAGCTCGACGAGCGGGAGGCGGCCGCCCGGGCGGGGGGTGAGGACGACCTGGCGGTCGTTCGAGCCGGAGGCGGCGATCGCCTCGACGGAGGCCATCGCCGGCCAGGAGCGCTTCTCGATGCCGAGTTCCGTGACCCCGGCCGCCGCGATCATGCAGTGGTCGACGGGCTCGATGTCGTGCGAGCGGTGCTTGCGCAGGCCGACGCGGCCGTCCTCGTCGATGGCGTACTGGACGCGGGTGCGCCACTGCGGGACCTCGCCGGCCGGCAGCTTGTCGCCCTCGGCGGGGGCGACGGTGCCGTCCCAGCCGGCCTCCTCCGGGGTGAGGCCGGCGAGCCGCTTCAGCTGCTCGGCGACGACCTCGCCCTTGAGCCGGCGCTGGGCGCCCGGCTTGGCGTGCTGCCAGTCGCAGCCGCCGCACTTGCCGGGGCCGGCGAACGGGCAGGGGGCCTCGACCCGGTCCTTGGAGGGGGTGAGGATCGTGACCGCGTCGGCGCGCAGGAAGCGGGAGTCCGTCTCGCCCTCCGTCACGCGCGCGACGACCTTCTCGCCGGGCAGGGTGTGCCGGACGAACAGGACGCGGCCGTCGGAGGTCCGCGCGATGCAGTGGCCGCCGTGCGCGACGGGGCCGACCTCGACCTCGTACTCCTCCCCGACCAAGGACTGCTTCTCGTTCTGCTCGGTCATGGTGGGGAGGCTCCAAGGATCAAAAGAAAGAACGGCCGGACGACCGACCCACCAGTTTACGTGGATCCCGTCCGGCCGTTCGCCACCCGCCGGGGCTACTTCCCCGCCGGGTCCTTCGCACGCGGCCGCGGGGTGTCGACGGGGCCGCGGCGCACCGCGCCCGGGGCGTTCCACTCCTGGCGCTTGCGGGCCCGCCGGCGGGCGAGCTCCGAGGACTCCAGCTGGTAGGGCACCGAGGTGACCATCACGCCGGGGGTGAAGAGCAGCCGGCCCTTGAGGCGCAGGGCGCTCTGGTTGTGCAGCAGGTGCTCGTACCAGCGGCCGACGACGTACTCGGGGATGTAGACGCTGACGGCGTCGCGCGGGTTCTCGCTGCGCAGCCCCTTGACGTACTCGACCACCGGGCGGGTGATCTCGCGGTAGGGCGAGTCGAGGATCTTCAGCGGGACGTTGATCCCGCGCCGCTCCCACTCCGCCTTGAGCGCCTTGGTCTCGGCCGGGTCGACGCTGATGCTGAGCGCCTCCAGGGTGTCCGAGCGGGTCAGCTTGGCGAAGGCCAGGGCGCGCAGGGTGGGCTTGTGGACCTTGGAGACCAGGACGATGGAGTGGACCCGGGAGGGGCGCACGCTGTCGTCGCTGGGGCCCTCGTCCGCGGCGATCTCGGAGGCGACCCGGTCGTAGTGCTTCCGGATGGCCGTCATGGTGCCGTAGAAGATCAGCATGCCCAGCAGGGCGACCCACGCGCCGTGCGTGAACTTGGTGGCCAGGACGACGACCAGCACCAGCCCGGTGAAGATCGCGCCGAAGGTGTTGATGGCCCGGGAGCGGTGCATCCGGCGGCGGGCGGCCTGGTCGCGCTCGGTCGACAGGTGGCGGTTCCAGTGCCGGACCATGCCGATCTGGCTGAGCGTGAAGGAGACGAACACGCCGACGATGTAGAGCTGGATCAGCTTGGTGGAGTCGGCGTCGTAGATCCACACCAGCAGCATGGCGGCGCCCGCGAGCAGCACGATGCCGTTGGAGAAGGCGAGCCGGTCGCCGCGGGTGTGCAGCTGGCGCGGCAGGTAGCGGTCCTGGGCGAGGATCGAGCCGAGCAGCGGGAAGCCGTTGTACGCGGTGTTGGCGGCCAGGAAGAGGACCAGGGCCGTCGCGGTCGCCAGGACGACGAACAGGATGCTGCCGTTGCCGAAGACGGCCTCGGCCACCTGGGAGATCACCGGGTGCTGGACGAAGCCGTCGCCGACCGGGACGCCGTTGTCGAGCAGGTTGGTGGCGGGGGCCTCGGCCATGCGCACCTTGGTGGCCATGGCCAGGCCGATGATCCCGCAGAACATGGTGACGGCCAGGCCGCCCATGAGGGCGAGGGTGGTGGCGGCGTTCTTGCTCTTGGGCTTGCGGAAGGCCGGCACGCCGTTGCTGATCGCCTCGACGCCGGTCAGGGCGGCACAGCCGGAGGAGAAGGCGCGCAGCAGCAGGAAGACCAGCGCGAAGCCGGCGAGCCCCTGGTGCTCGGCCTTGATCTCCAGGTGGGCGGTGGGCGCCGTCATGGTGTCGCCCATGACCAGGCCGCGCCAGGCGCCCCAGCCGATCATGACGAAGACGGCGCCGACGAACACGTACGTCGGGATGGCGAAGAGTTTCCCGGATTCCTTCACTCCGCGCAGGTTCATCAGCGTGAGGAGCAGAATCATGATGATCGCCGAGAGCACCTTGTGCTCGATGACGAAATCGACGGCCGAGCCGAGATTCTCGACGCCGGAGGAAATGGACACGGCGACGGTCAGGACGTAGTCGACGAGCAGGGCGCTCGCCACCGTCAGCCCGGCCTTGGGGCCGAGGTTGGTGTTGGCGACCTCGTAGTCGCCGCCGCCGCTGGGGTACGCGTGGACGTTCTGCCGGTAGGAGGCCACGACGGTGAACATCAGCACGACGACCGCGACCGCGATCCAGGGGCTGAAGTGGTACGCCGACACACCCGCGATCGACAGGACCAGCAAGACCTCGCCGGGGGCATATGCCACGGACGAGAGCGGGTCGGAGGCGAAGACGGGAAGGGCGATCCGCTTGGGGAGGAGCGTTTCCCCGAGGCGGTCGCTGCGCAGCGCCCGGCCGATCAGGATCCGTTTGGGCACGTCGGTCAGTTTGGACACGCAGAGGATCGTAAGCGTTCGATATAGGACTGACGAACCCCCGGTCCGTGATCCTCACCAATGCGCCGCCAATGAGGCACCGCGCGGACCCCAAATGGTCACACCGGTGACCGCCCGTGTGTAGCTTGGGCCATGGTCTGAGACCCTGTTTAGCCAGAGCATGCAATGAGGCTGGAAACCAGCGAGCCGCTGTCAGCCGGAAGGACGGCCGTGCACATCGTCATTATGGGCTGTGGAAGAGTGGGTTCCGCTCTCGCGCAGACCTTGGAGCAGCAGGGGCATACGGTCGCCGTGGTCGACCAGGACCCCACCGCATTCCGCCGGCTCGGGGCTTCGTTCGGCGGCCGCCGCGTCACCGGGGTCGGCTTCGACCAGGACACCCTGCGCGAGGCCGGGATCGAGGAGGCCGGAGCCTTCGCCGCGGTCAGCAGTGGTGACAATTCCAACATCATCGCAGCCCGCGTGGCCCGCGAGATGTTCGGCGTCGAGAACGTCGCCGCCCGCATCTACGACCCCAAGCGCGCCGAGGTGTACCAGCGCCTGGGCATCCCCACCGTCGCGACCGTGCGGTGGACCGCCGACCAGATGCTGCGCCGGCTGCTGCCGTCGGGCGCCGAGCCCCTGTGGCGGGACCCGAGCGGCGGCGTCCAGCTCGCGGAGGTGCACACCTCCCCCGCCTGGATCGGGCACAAGGTCAGCAGGCTCCAGGAGGAGACGGGCGTGCGCGTCGCGTTCCTCACCCGCCTGGGCGAGGCCATGCTGCCGACTTCGCAGACCGTGCTCCAGGAGGGCGACCTCGTCCACGTGATGATGCGCACGGACGAGATCGACAAGGTCGAGGCGGCCTTCGCCGAGGGTCCCGAGGAGGCACACGCATGAGGGTCGCGATCGCCGGAGCCGGGGCCGTGGGCCGCTCCATCGCGGGCGAGCTGCTGGAGAACGGCCACGAGGTGCTCCTCGTGGACAAGGCGCCGACCGCCATCTCGGTGGAGCGGGTGCCGCAGGCGGAGTGGCTGCTGGCCGACGCCTGCGAGATCACCTCGCTCGACGAGGCGGCGCTCCAGCGCTGCAACGTGGTCATCGCCGCCACCGGTGACGACAAGGTCAACCTGGTCGTCTCCCTCCTCGCCAAGACCGAGTACGGGGTCCCCCGGGTCGTGGCGCGGGTGAACAACCCGAAGAACGAGTGGCTCTTCAACGAGTCCTGGGGCGTCGACGTGGCGGTGTCCACGCCGCGCCTGATGTCGGCCCTGGTCGAGGAGGCCGTCAGCGTCGGCGACCTGGTGCGCCTGCTGCGCTTCAGCCACGGCGACGCCAACCTCGTCGAGCTGACCCTGCCGGCCGACTCCTCGGTCGCCGGTACCCAGATCAGCGAGATCAACTGGCCCGAGGACACCTCGCTGGTGACGATCATCCGCGGCAACCGGGTGCTCACCCCGCACGGCGAGGAGACCCTGGAGCCGGGCGACGAGCTCCTCTTCGTGGCCGCCCAGGCCCGTGAGGAGCAGCTGGAGGACCTCCTCCAGGCCAAGCACTGAGGGAACGCCGAAGGGGCGGGGTGACCACCGTCACCCCGCCCCTTCGCCGTGTCCGGGCTCAGCCCCGCTTCTCGCGGGCGGCCTCCTCGGCCTCGTACTCGGCGATCACGTCGATCGGCGGCGGCGCCTTCGCCAGGAAGACCCAGGTGAAGTACACGGCGAGCACCATCGGCGGGAGCTTCAGCGCGATCAGCACCCAGCCCAGCTGGGTCTCGTCACCCCACCAGTAGAGCGGGAAGAGGATCGCGTACTTCGCCAGGAAGATCAGGCCCCAGGCCAGGCTGGCCTTGGTGTAGGCCTTCTTGCGGCCGGGGTTGCGGGTGCGCCAGGACAGGTTCTCCTTGAAGACCGGCCCCAGGATGACGCCCAGCAGCGGGAAGCCCACCAGCGCGGAGAGCGTGAAGGCGACGCCGAGGCCCACGCCGTAGATCATGCCGGGCAGGTAGAAGCCCTTGGCGCTGCCCGTGAACAGGGCGAAGGCCACGCCGACGCCCACGCCGAAGACCCCGCTGAAGGCGTGCTTGACGGTGTCCTTGCGCACGAGGCGCACGATCACCAGGAGCACCGCGACCACGCCCGCCGCGATGGCGGACATCTTCACGTCCTTGTTGATCGTGTAGATCATCACGAACAGCAGGCCGGGGAGCATCGTCTCCACGGTGCCCCGGATGCCGCCGAAGGCGTCGAACAGCGCCGCCTGCGTGACCTCCTTCTGGTCCCCGGAGGGGGCCGGGGCGGACTCGGGCGGGGTCGGACGGTCGAGTGACGTCACCGGTTACTGCTCCTGTCCCACGGGTCGGAGTTCGTACTTCGGGTTGAAGAGGACCCGGCGCCCGTGGCTCATCGCGATCCGCCCGGAGGCGATCATGCGCCGCCCGGGCTCGATTCCCACGATCGAGCGACGCCCGAGCCACACCACGTCCAGCGCGGCCGAGCCGTCGAAGAGCTCCGCCTCCAGGGCGGGTACGCCCGCGCGCGGCCGCAGGGTGACGGTACGCAGGGTTCCGGTCACCTTGACTATCTGGCGGTCGTGGCAGTCGCAGATCCGCGTGCACCCCGCGGCTTCTGCGTCCTCCTGCAGCTCCGCCGAATGCAGCTCCTCCTGGGAGGTGGACAGCCGCTCAATCATCCGGCGGAACCGGCCCGCCGGCCTGGCCGGTTTCGCGGGCTTCTCGGGACGCGGTTCAGCACTCATACAGGAAGCGTACCGGCGCCCCCGCCGGCACTCGAAGCCCCACCGCCCCCGCCCCACTACTTCTCGAAGCGGTAGCCCATGCCCGGTTCGGTGATGAAGTGCCGCGGGTGCGAGGGGTCCGCCTCCAGCTTGCGGCGCAGCTGGGCCATGTAGACCCTCAGGTAGTTGGTCTCGGTCCCGTAGGAGGGCCCCCAGACCTCCTGGAGGAGCTGTTTCTGGCTGACCAGCTTCCCGCCGTTGCGCACGAGCACCTCCAGCAGGTGCCACTCGGTGGGGGTGAGCCGTACGTCGCGTCCCTCGCGGACCGCCTTCTTGGCCGCGAGGTCCACCGTGAACCCGTCGGTCTCGACGACCACCTCGTCCTCGCCCGCCCCGGCGGGCGGCTCGGCCCGGCGGACGGCCGCGCGCAGGCGGGCAAGGAGCTCGTCCATGCCGAAGGGCTTGGTGACGTAGTCGTCGGCGCCCGCGTCGAGGGCCTCGACCTTCTCGTCGGAGCTGTGCCGGGCGGAGAGGACGAGGATCGGGACGCGGGTCCAGCCGCGCAGCCCCCTGATCACCTCGACCCCGTCCATGTCGGGCAGGCCGAGGTCGAGGACCACCACGTCGGGGTGGCGGGCGGCCGCGAGTTCCAGGGCGCCCGCCCCGTCGGCCGCGGCGTCGACCTCGTACTTGCGGGCCTTGAGGTTGATCACGAGGGCTCGGACGATCTGCGGCTCGTCGTCCACCACGAGCACCCGGGTCATGGGGGTCCTGCTTTCTGTCGTTCGGGGAGGTCGGGCAGGTCGGGGAGGTCCCCGGCCCGCTGGGGCGCGCGGGGCTCCGGGTGGTCAACGCCGTCGGGGCGGTGCGGGGTTCCGGCGCGGAGGGTGAGCACCATGGTCAGCCCGCCGCCCGGGGTGTCCTCGGCGGCGAGGGTGCCGTCCATGGCCTCGGCGAAGCCCCGCGCCACCGCCAGGCCCAGGCCCACCCCGGCGCCGCGCGGGGCGTCGCCGTGCCGCTGGAACGGGGCGAAGATGCGGTCCTTGGCCTCGTCGGGCACCCCGGGGCCGCGGTCGACGACCCGGACCTCGACGCGGTCGCCGAGGGCGCTGGCCGCGACCAGCACCCGCCGGCCGCGGGGGCTGTACTTGACGGCGTTCTCCACCACGTTGGCCACCGTCCGCTCCAGCAGCCCCGGGTCCACCCGCACCATCGGCAGCGTCTCCGGCACGTCCAGCTCCACGCTGTCCTCCGGTACGCCGCCCAGCGCCATCGGGACCACCTCGTCGAGGTCGATCTCCCGGATCAGCGGGGTCACGGTGCCGGTCTGCAGCCGGGACATGTCGAGCAGGTTGCCCACCAGGTGGTCGAGCCGGTCGGCGCCGTCCTCGATGCCCTCCAGCAACTCGGCCCGGTCCTCCTCGGACCACTCCACGTCGTCCGAGCGCAGGGAGCTGACGGAGGCCTTGATGGAGGCCAGAGGGGTGCGCAGGTCGTGGCTGACGGCGGCCAGCAGGGCGGTGCGGATCCGGTTGCCCTCGGCCAGCCGGCGGGCCTCCTCGGCCTCGCCGACGAGCCGCTGGCGGTCGAGCACCACAGCGGCCTGGGCGGCGAAGGCGCCGAGCACCCGGCGGTCCTCGGCGGGCAGCACCCGCCCGGACAGGGCCAGCGCCATGTGGTCGCCGATCGGCATGTCCACGTCGGCGTCCTCGGGCCGGGCCGCCGGGCCGGGGCCCACTCCGGCGGCCCGGGTCCAGGGCTCCCGCTCGTCCGCCCGCTCCAGCAGCGCCACCGACCGCATGGCGAAGGTCTCGCGGACCCGCTCCAGCAGCGCGTCCAGGGCGGTCTCGCCGCGCAGGACGCTCCCGGCCAGGGTGGACAGGATCTCGGACTCCGCCCGCAGCCGGGCCGCCTGGTGGGTGCGCCGGGCGGCCAGGTCCACCACCGAGGCCACCGAGACGGCGACCCCGAAGAAGACCGAGATGGCCATGATGTTGCGGGGGTCGGAGATGGTGAACCGGTGCAGCGGCTCGACGAAGAAGTAGTTCAGCAGCAGCGAGCCGAAGGCGGCCGAGGCGAGGGCCGGCCAGAGGCCGCCCAGCAGAGCGGCCGCCACCGTCAGCCCCAGGAACAGCAGCATGTCGTTGGCGAGGCCGGGGTCCGTGCTGATGTGGGTCAGCAGCAGGCACAGCAGCACCGGGAAGACCACCCCGACCAGCCAGCCCGCGACGATCCTGGTCCGCCCGAGCCGGGCGGCGGAGCGGGCCACGGGCAGCCCGCGCCCCTTGGCCACCTCCTCGTGGGTGACGATGTGCACGTCGAGGTCGGGTCCCGAGTCACGGGCCACCGTGGCGCCCACCCCGGGGCCGAGGACGTACTGCCAGGCCTTGCGGCGGCTGGAGCCCAGGACGATCTGGGTCGCGTTGACCCCGCGGGCGAAGGCGAGGAGGGCTTCGGGGACGTTGTCGCCGATCACATGGTGAAACGTTCCTCCCAGGTCCTCGACCAGGGTCCGCTGAACCGCGAGCTCCTTCGGGGAGGCCGAGGTCAGCCCGTCGCTGCGGGCGATGTAGACGGCCAGGATCTCGCTGCCGGAGCCCTTCGCGGCCATCCGGGAGGCCCGGCGGATGAGCGTGCGCCCCTCGGGGCCGCCGGTGAGGCCGACGACGATGCGCTCGCGGGCCTGCCAGGTGGAGCGGATGCCGTGCTCGCCGCGGTACCGCTGGAGGTACTCGTCGGCCCGGTCGGCCGTCCACAGCAGCGCCAGCTCGCGCAGGGCGGTGAGGTTGCCGGGGCGGAAGTAGTTGGACAGGGCCGCGTCGACCTTGTCGGGCTGGTAGATGTTGCCGTGGGCCATCCGCCGGCGCAGGGCCTGCGGGTCCATGTCGACCAGCTCGATCTGGTCGGCCCGGCGGACCACCTCGTCCGGGACGGTCTCGCGCTGGCGCACCCCGGTGATCGTCTCGACCACGTCCCCGAGGGACTCCAGGTGCTGGATGTTGACGGTGGTGACCACGTCGATGCCGGCGCGCAGCAGTTCCTCGACGTCCTGCCAGCGCTTGGCGTTGCGCGAGCCGGGCACGTTGGTGTGGGCGAGCTCGTCGACGAGGGCCACGGCCGGGCGGCGCGCGAGGACCGCGTCCACGTCCATCTCGCTGAAGGACGCGCCCCGGTGGACCATCTCCCGCCGTGGCACCTGTTCGAGGCCGTGCAGCATGACCTCGGTGCGCGGGCGCCCGTGGTGCTCGACGAAGCCGACGACGCAGTCGGCGCCCCGCTCCACCCGCCGGTGGCCCTCGGAGAGCATGGCGTACGTCTTGCCCACACCGGGTGCCGCGCCCAGATAGATCCTCAGCCTGCCGCGTCCCATGCGCTCATTCTCGGGGACGTTTGCGCTGTTCACGCACCGATCGGCCGCCGGAGGGGGATCCCTGACGCATCCCTGACGCCCGGCGGGTACGGCAGCGGGCCGTATCCCCGGAGGAGTACGGCCCGCGGTCTGGAAACGGGTGGCGCCGGGGTCCGCCGGTTCAGCGGATCTCGGTGATCATCGGGCCCTGCTCCAGCTGGCCCATGCCGCCGGAGAAGCGGGAGCTCTCCTGCTCCTCGGCCGTCTGCACGCCGTCCGGCACCATCTGGGCGTCGTTCGGCAGCTTCAGGACGATGGGGTCGCGCGGGGCCATCGGGCCGTCGCCGCGCACGACGACGGTGTCCCGGAAGATCTGCTCCAGCACGCCGGCCGACTCGGGGCGCACCGCGCCCTGGCCGGAGATGACGCCGCGCAGGAACCAGCGCGGGCCGTCGACGCCGACGAAGCGGACCAGCTGGGCACCGGTCTGGCCGTCGGGCAGCGGTACGGGGACCTGCGCGCGCAGCTCCCAGCCCAGGGGGCCGTCGACCTCGTCGATCAGACCGCCCTGCTGGGTGATGCCCGAGGCGATCTCGTCGCGGACCTCGCCCCAGATGCCCTCCTTCTTGGGGGCGGCGAAGGCCTGGAGCTGGACGGCGCTGTCCCGCAGGACCACGGTGGCGGCGACGATCGCGTCCCCGGCCACCTCGACGCGCAGTTCCATGCCCTCGACACCGGGTACGAGGATGCCGCCCAGGTCGACCCGGCCGTCGGCGGGGTTTCCGGGCACCTCGGAGACGTCCCAGGGGCCGTCCGGCCGCGGGGCCGGCGGCAGGTTCAGCCGGCGGGGTTCCCCGGCTTCGGCCGCCTCGTCGGCGCGCACGCCGTCGACCTGCTCGGCCGCGCCGCCGTCGTCGGCGGAGTCGTTCTTCTTGCGACGTCCGAACACGTCACTGTCCTTCCCGGTCGGTTACGACCGAAGCGTAGCCATTCCCACCCTGCTGACCAGCGCCGGATCCGGCCACGGCCGCATGACCGCCGGTGGAGCCGAACCCCCCGTCGGCCCGGGCCGAGCCGGGAAGTTCCGCCACCTCGTGGAAGCGGACCTTCTCGACCCGCTGGACAACCAGCTGGGCAATGCGGTCGAAGCGCTCGAACCGGACGCTCTCGCGCGGGTCGAGATTGACCACGATCACCTTGATCTCCCCACGGTACCCGGCATCCACCGTCCCCGGGGCATTCACGAGCGCGAGCCCGCAGCGGGCGGCCAGGCCCGACCGGGGGTGCACGAAGGCGGCGTACCCGTCGGGCAGGGCGATGGAGACGCCGGTGGGCAGCACGGCCCGCTCGCCCGGCTCCAGCTCGGCGGCCACGGTGGTCACCAGGTCGCAGCCGGCGTCGCCGGGGTGGCCGTAGGCGGGGATGGGCACCTCGGGGTCGACGCGGCGGATCAGCACGTCGAGCTCATGACGGGGTCCGTTGTTCTGGGACATCAGGGGTTCACCTCGAAGGCGCGTGCGCGCCTGACCTGGTCCGGGTCGGCCATCGCCGCCCGGATCTCCTCGGGCCGACCGTTGTCGATGAAGTGGTCGACCTTCACCTCGATGAAGAGCGCGTCGGCGCGGACGGCGACGGGGCCGTCCGGGCCGCCTATCCGGCCCACGGCCGTGGAGTAGATCTTGCGGCCGGCGACGGCCGTGACCTCGGCCTCCAGGTACAGCACGGTGTCCACCGGGACGGGCCGCACGAAGTCGGTCTCCAGCCGGCCGGTCACCGCGATGACCCGCAGCAGCCAGTTCAGGGAGCCCAGCGTCTCGTCGAGCGCGGTGGCCAGCACCCCGCCGTGGGCGAGGCCGGGCGCGCCCTGGTGGGCGGGCCGGACGGTGAACTCGGCGGTGACGCGTACGCCCTCGCCCGCGCGGGCCTCCAGGTGGAGCCCGTGGGGCTGGCCCCCGCCGCACCCGAAACAGTGTTCGTAGTGCGCACCGAGGAGCTCTCCGGGTGCCGGGGCATCGGGATGCCGGACCGGAGCGACGGCATCGGCCGGCGGCGTCAACGCTGTGTTTCGTCCACTCACAGCCGCAGACCTTACCCGCGCGGCTACCCGCCGGTCGCCTCGTGGGAGGCTTGTGGGCATGCAGCCCTCCCCCGCGCACCACGAAGAACGCCTGTCCGCCCCCCGCTCCTGGTGGGGCATCGCCGCGCTGACCGGTGTGGCCGGTGCGCTGATCACGCTCCCGCTGGGCACCCTGCCGCTGCTGGCCGGGTTCGTCGGCGGCGGAGCGCTGGCGGGGATGCTGGTGAGCTCGATCGGCTCCGCGCGCGTGCGGGTGGTGAACGGGGTGCTGGCGGCGGGCGAGTCCCGGATCCCGGTGTCGGCCCTGGGCGAGCCCGAGGTGCTGGAGGGCGAGGAGGCCCGGGCCTGGCGCACGTACAAGGCCGACATGCGGGCCTTCATGCTGATGCGCAGCTACATCCCGACGGCGGTCCGGATCGAGGTCACGGACCCGGCGGACCCGACCCCGTACGTGTACGTCTCCACGCGCGAGCCGCAGGCCCTGGCCGCCGCGGTCCGGGCGGCGCGGGAGGCCTCCGCCCGCCAGGCCTGAACGCCGGGGGGCGGTCAGCGGCCGAACCCGTCCACGTCCGGATCCGCGTCGGCGTCCGCGTCGGGGGGTTCCAGTGCGGCCGGGGCGGCCCCGGGAAGGGCCTGGACGGGGCGCTGCGGGGACCCGGCGGCGGGGAGGGCCGCCCAGGGCACGGCCCGGCGGCGCAGGTCCGTACGCACCTTCTCGGCGAGTTTCCTGGTGTCCCGGCGGTTCATGACCGCGCCGACGGCGGCGCCCACCATGAACGGCATCAGGTTCGGCAGGTTGCGGAACATCCGCTTCATGATCTGCTGGCGCAGTTCGCGCTTCATCTGGCCGCCGAGCGCCGCGTTGAGCGTGGTCGGCTTGGTCAGGTCGATCCCGCGTTCCTCGGTCCACGCCGTGAGGTAGGCGAGGCTGCGGTCCTTCAGGGTGCCGGGCGGCCGCTGTCCGTAGACCTCGTGCAGTTCGGCGATGAGCTTCAGCTCGATGGCGGCGACGCCGGTGATCTCGGCGGCCAGCTCCGCCGGCATGGCGGGCGGGACCGGCATCATGGCGGCCGCGCCGACGCCCGCGCCCACGGTCGAGGTGGCGTTCGCGGCGCCGGCGATCAGCTTGTCGGCCAGTTGTTCGGGGCCGAGGCCGGGGAACTGCGCGCGCAGTGTCGCGAGGTCCCGGACCGGAACGCGCGGGGCGTTCTCGATGATCAGGTCGGTGATGTACAGGGCGGCGTTCCGCGCGCTTTCGCCGCCCTTGCGCACACCGTTCTTGACGGCTTGCATCCGACGCGTCCCGGGCTTGCCCCGGGACTCCTCGTCCGCCACTGTCGCCGGCGGCACCGCCGCGGCGGTGTCGGACGGCACGACAGTCGTCCCGGCGGCCGGGTCGCCGACGGCCCCGGGGCCCGTTTCCGGGCCCGTGGCTTCCGCCCGCGCTCCTGCCCCCGGTCCGCCGTTCTTCCGAAAGCGGAGCTTCCGGAACGGCGTCGAGCCGGTCACGGCCGAGACCTAGTCGCAGTCACGGCAGATCGGCTGGCCGTCCTTCTCACGAGCCAGCTGGCTGCGGTGGTGCACCAGGAAGCAGCTCATGCAGGTGAACTCGTCGGCCTGCTTGGGCAGCACCCGTACGGCCAGTTCCTCGTTGGAGAGGTCCGCGCCGGGCAGGTCCAGCGTCTCGGCGCCGTCGAAGTCCTCGATGTCGACGTTGGAGGACGACTTCTCGCTCCGTCGAGCCTTGAGCTCTTCGATGCTGTCGTTGTCGACGTCGTCGTCGGTCTTGCGTGGGGTGTCGTAGTCCGTTGCCATTTTTTCGCTCTCCCCCTCTGGGATTTAGCGGTGTCTCAGCGCACGTAACGCGCGAGAGGCCGGACTTGTGCCCGACCTGAGGCGGAGATTTTGCCTCACATCAAGGTCTGTTACTCAATCGACACCCAGCCCCATGCCCACAGGGGCCCGCGGCTGGGATGACGACCGGGACCGTACACGGTCCGGGGGCCGTCTTGCACGAACGCCACCCCGTGTATTTCCCGCCATTGGAGGGGCCGGAAACCCGGACTTCCCGGGCTTTCCGGCCGTCGCGGGGTCACGGAACGCGCATGCGTGGACACTCGACAATGTGATCGATCACACAGCCGAGCAGCTCCGCCCCGCCGGGTCATTCCGCTGACAGCGAACAACCCGGGGGCGGATCAAAGGGGCAACGTGACACGCATCACCAGGCCGCCGCCCTCGCGCGGGGTCGCCAGGATGCGGCCGCCGTGTGCGCGCGCCACGGAGCGCGCGATGGACAGGCCGAGGCCCACACCCTTGTCGCTCCCCGTTCGCTCCGTACGCAGCCGCCTGAAGGGCTCGAAGAGGTTGTCCACCTCGTACGCGGGAACCACGGGACCCGTGTTCGAGACGAGCAGCACCGCCTGGCCGTGCTGGATCTCGGTCGTGACCTCCACCCAGCCGCCCTCCGGCACGTTGTACCGGACGGCGTTCTGCACCAGGTTGAGGGCGATCCGCTCCAGCAGCACGCCGTTGCCCTGGACCACGGCCAGCGCGCGCTCGCCGCGGATCTCCACGCCCTTGGCCAGTGCCTCCCCGCGCGCCTGGTCGATGGCGCGCGAGGCGACCTCGGCCAGGTCCACGGGTTTGCGCTCCACGATCTGGTTCTCGCTGCGGGCCAGCAGCAGCAGGCCCTCGACGAGCTGCTCGCTGCGCTCGTTGGTGGCCAGCAGCGTCTTGCCCAGCTGCTGGAGCTCCACCGGCGCACCGGGATCCGACAGGTGGACCTCCAGCAGCGTCCGGTTGATGGCCAGCGGGGTCCTCAGCTCGTGCGAGGCGTTGGCCACGAACCGCTGCTGGGCCGTGAAGGCCCGCTCCAGCCGGTCGAGCATCTCGTCGAAGGTGTCGGCGAGCTCCTTCAGCTCGTCGTCCGGCCCGTCCAGCTCGATCCGCCGGGTCAGGTCGGAGCCGACCACCCGGCGGGCGGTCCGGGTGATCTTGCCCAGCGGCGAGAGCACCCGGCCGGCCATCGCGTAGCCGAAGGCGAAGGCGATCACGCTCAGACCCATGAGAGCCATCAGCGAGCGGCTGAGCAGGTCGTCCAGCGCGTGCTTGCGCTGGTCGAGGATGCACTGCCCGATCGCGGCGTTGAACTGCTCGATCGACTGGTCGATGCCCACACCGGGACAGGTGCTGCTGGAGACCTCGACCTTCTGGCCGCCCACGATCTTGAACGGGAGCGCGTTGCCCTCCCGCAGGGCCTGCGCGGCCAGCAGGTAGATGATCGACAGCAGCAGGATCCCGGCGATCAGGAACATGCCGCCGTAGAGCAGCGTGAGCCGTATCCGGATGGTCGGCCGCAGCCAAGGGAAAGGACCCTCGGGCTGGCCGGGGTCCCAGGTCGGTTTCGGTGGCGCCGCCGGCGGCGAGGGGGTCGCTGCCACCGGGTCAGATCCGGTAGCCGGAGCCGGGCACGGTCACGATGACGGGCGGCTCGCCCAGCTTGCGGCGCAGGGTCATCACCGTCACGCGGACCACGTTGGTGAACGGGTCGGTGTTCTCGTCCCAGGCCTTCTCCAGCAGCTGCTCGGCGGAGACCACGGTCCCCTCGCTGCGCATGAGCACCTCCAGCACCGCGAACTCCTTGGGCGCCAGCTGTACCTCCCGGCCCTCGCGGAAGACCTCACGCCGGTTGGGGTCGAGCTTGATCCCGGCCCGCTCCAGCACCGGGGGCAGCGCCACGGTCGTCCGCCGTCCCAGGGCCCGGACGCGGGCGGTCAGCTCGCTGAAGGCGAAGGGCTTGGGCAGGTAGTCGTCGGCCCCCAGCTCCAGGCCCTCCACGCGGTCGCTGACGTCACCGGAGGCGGTGAGCATGAGGACGCGGGTGGCCATGCCGAGTTCGATGATCTTCCGGCAGACGTCGTCGCCGTGCACCAGCGGAAGGTCCCGGTCGAGCACCACCACGTCGTAGTCGTTCACCCCGACGCGCTCCAGGGCCGCGGCGCCGTCGTACACGACGTCCACGGCCATGGCCTCCCGGCGCAGGCCGGTGGCCACCGCATCGGCGAGCAGCTGCTCGTCCTCGACGACGAGTACGCGCACGTCGTTTCCTTCCTTCGAGCCCCCGAGGGCACTCCTGAGGGCACACCTGTATTGCGCCTCCATCCTGCCGGTTTCGGCCGTAAACCGGCTGTAAGGCGCCCCTGACGCCCTTTCCGGGGCCCCGGAGGCGGCGGACGTGAGGATTCCCTCGCCTTACGAGGTTTCTGGGCCCAGGGTGCCGGGGAGGACGTCTGCACACCCCATCCACTCCCTGACGGCGGACTGCCCCGCGCAGGTACGCCGCGACCCACGAAGAGGGGGCGCACCCACCATGGACGCATTCACCGCGGGTCTCCTGCAGCGCATCAGCGCCACGCAGTCGGACCTGAGCAAGGCCCGTGAGACGGGCGACGACTACCTCGCGGATGTGGAACAGGCCGCGCTGGAGGACCTCCAGCGGCTCGCCGCGGAGCACGGAGTGGCGGTCAAGGCGGCCTGACCGGGGCACCCGCCCCGGCCTGCCACCGGCCGCCTCGGCCCGAGCGACGGCGCCCCCGCCGGAGCCCCCGCTCCGGTACGGCGCCCCGAACGGCGACGGACCCCCTGCCGCACCCGCGGCGGGGGGTCCGTTCGCGTCCGGGCCCGGGTTCAGTCGTGCCAGGCCCCGGCTTCCTCCAGGAGCGGCTGGAGCGAGGCGAACACCGCCGGGGTGGCCGCGACGGTCAGCTCGCCGGAGGCCGGCTCGGAGGGCCGCCCCCCGGTCAGCGCGCCCGCCTCGCGGGCGATCAGCTCGCCCGCCGCGTAGTCCCAGGGGTTCAGCCCGCGCTCGTAGTAGCCGTCGAGCCGGCCCGCCGCGACGTCGCACAGGTCGAGCGCCGCCGAGCCGGCGCGCCGGATGTCCCGTACCCGGGGGATGATCCGCCGGGCCACCTCGGCCTGGTGCTCCCGCCTCGTCTGGAGGTACCCGAACCCGGTGGCGACCAGCGCCTGGTCCAGCGGGGCGGCCGCCCGGCAGGCCAGCCGCGCGCCGCCCGACCAGGCCCCGCCGCCGAGGACGGCGTGGTACGTCTCCCCGCGCATCGGCGCCTCCACGACGCCCACGACGGTCTCGCCCCCGTACTCGGCGGCGATCGACACGCCCCAGCCCGGGAGCCCGTAGAGGTAGTTCACGGTGCCGTCCAGCGGGTCGACGACCCAGCGGATCCCGCTGCTGCCGGGGACGTCCGCGCCCTCCTCGCCGAGCAGCCCGTCCTCGGGCCGGCGCTCCGCGAGGATGCCGGTGATCAGCTTCTCCGCCGCGAGGTCCATCTCGGTGACGACGTCGATCGGGCTGCTCTTGGTCGCGGCCACCGCCAGGTCGGCCGGGCGGCCGTCGCGCAGCAGCTCTCCCGCCCGCCGGGCCGCCTCCAGACCCACGGCCAGCAGTTCGGCCTTCAGCTCTTCGGAGATCACGTCGCCCCCTACGCGTACGGGCTGTCCGCGCCGGCGGCCGCCGGGCGGGGTGCGCGCGACGGGCAGCAGCCCACCGCGCACAGGTCGTGGCTCTGGCCCAAGGCGCCCACCCAGCACTCGGCGGGGCGCTCGCCGCGCTCGCGGGCGGCGCGCTCCAGCACCAGCTCCCGTACGGCGGCGGCGAAGCGCGGGTCGGCGCCGACGGTCGCGGAGCGCGCGACGGGCAGGCCCAGTTCGGCGGCCTTGGCCGTGGCCTCGGTGTCGAGGTCGTAGAGGACCTCCATGTGGTCCGAGACGAAGCCGATGGGGACCATGACGACGGCCGGCGCGCCCTGCTCGTGCAGGGCCTCCAGGTGGTCGCAGATGTCCGGCTCCAGCCAGGGGATGTGCGGGGCGCCGCTGCGGGACTGGTAGACGAGCTTCCAGGGGCGGTCGGTGCCGGTCTCGGCCGCGACGGCGTCGGCGATGACCCGGGCCACGTCGAGGTGCTGCTTGACGTAGGCCCCGCCCTCGCCGCCCCCGGTGTGGTCCTCGACCGGGCCGGAGGTGTCGGCGGCCGCGGTGGGGATGGAGTGCGTGGTGAAGGCGAGGTGGGCGCCGGCCCGTACGTCCTCGGGCAGGGCGGCGAGCGAGGCCAGCACCCCGTCGATCATGGGCCGCACGAAGCCGGGGTGGTTGAAGTAGTGCCGCAACTTGTCCACGCGGGGGAGCTCCAGGCCCTCCTCGGCCAGGGCGGCCAGCGCGTCGGCGAGGTTCTCGCGGTACTGGCGGCAGCCGGAGTACGAGGCGTACGCGCTGGTGGCGAGGACGGCGATGCGGCGGCGCCCGTCGCGGACCATCTCGCGCATCACGTCGGTCAGGTACGGGGCCCAGTTCCGGTTGCCCCAGTAGACGGGCAGGTCCACCCCGGCGTCCGCGAGGTCCTTGCGCAGCGCGGCCAGCAGTTCCCGGTTCTGCCCGTTGATCGGGCTGACCCCGCCGAAGCCGAAGTAGTGCTGCCCGACCTCCTTGAGGCGCTCGCGCGGGATGCCTCGGCCGCGGGTGACGTTCTCCAGGAACGGCACGACGTCGTCGGGTCCCTCGGGGCCGCCGAAGGACAGCAGCAGGAGGGCGTCGTAGGGGGCCGCGAGGCCTTCGGCCGCGGGCGCGTCGGGAGCACGGAGCTGGTCTGACATGCCCCGAATCCTGCCACCCGGGGTGCGCGCCGGAGAACCGGCCGGTCCGTATGCCGGGACGGTTCACAGGTAAGGTGACCCTAAGTTCCGCCGTCTGAAATGTCGGTGTCGCCATATTCCCCGTGCGGGTGCCTCGTCGGCGGTCGTAACCTGTATGGGCCGAAGACGTCCCTTACGGAGAGCCCTTGCCCAGTCCCTACCGCGCCATATTCGCGGCCCCCGGCACCAAGGCCTTCAGCGCCGCCGGCCTCATAGGCCGGCTGCCGATATCGATGGTCGGCGTCGGGATCCTCACGATGATCTCGGAGATCACCGGCCGCTATGCGATGGCGAGCGCCCTGACCGGCACCCTCGCCCTGGCGGCCGCGGTCATGGGCCCCCAGGTCTCGCGACTGGTGGACCAGTACGGGCAGCGCCGGGTACTGCGGCCCGCGACCCTGGTCTCCGTCGCCTCGGTCACCGCCCTGGTGCTGGCCGCCGCCAACGGACTGCCCGACTGGACCCTGTTCGTCTTCGCGGCCGTCGCGGGCTGCGTGCCGAGCGTCGGCTCGATGGTCCGCGCCCGCTGGACCGAGCTCTACCGGGACGCGCCCCGCGACCTGCACACCGCGTACTCCTTCGAGTCCGTGATCGACGAGGTCTGCTTCATCTTCGGCCCGATCCTGGCCATCGGGCTGTCCACCACCTGGTTCCCGGAGGCCGGTCCGGTGATCGCCGCCGGCTGCCTGCTCGTCGGCGTCTGGCTGCTCACCGCGCAGCGCGCCACCGAGCCGCCGCCCCATCCGCGCAGCCTGGACGGCGACCGCTCGTCGGCCCTGCGCTCCCCCGGACTCCAGGTGCTGACGGCCACCTTCGTGGCGACCGGCGCGATCTTCGGCTCCATCGACGTGTCCACGCTCGCCTTCGCCGAGGAGCAGGGTCACAAGTCCGCCGCCAGCTTCATCCTGGCCATCTGGGCGGCCGGATCCTGCCTGGCGGGCATCGTCTTCGGCCTGCTCCATCTCAAGGGGCGGATGGAACGCCGGTGGGTACTGGGCATCTGTGCGATGGCCGTGAGTATGATCCCCCTCCTACTGGCCGGGAACCTTCCGTTTCTGGCCGTGGCGCTCTTCGTCTCGGGCCTCGCCATCGCTCCCACGATGATCACCACGATGGCCCTGATCGAAGCGCACGTACCACGCGCGAAGCTCACCGAGGGCATGACGTGGATCAGCACCGGCCTGGCGGTCGGTGTCGCGGTCGGTTCCTCCGTGACCGGTCTGGTCATCGACGCGGCCGGGGCCCAGCGCGGTTACGTCGTCTCGATCTCGTCGGGGGCCGCCGCGGCGGCGGTGGCGTTCGCGGGTTACCGCCGGCTGACGAGGCCGGCGCAAGGGGAGGAGCCCTCGCGTGACGGCGACATCGGGGACAGCAGCGGAGAGCGGGCGGACCGCGTGGCGTAACTGGGCGGGCAACGTCCGCGCCACGCCGGCGCGGGTGGTGGCCCCGGCCTCGGTCGGTGAGCTCCAGGAGGCGGTCCGCCGGGCCGCGGCGGAGGGCCTGCGGGTGAAGGCGGTCGGCACCGGCCACTCCTTCACGGCGGCCGCGGCCACCGACGGCGTGCTGATACGGCCGCAGGCGCTCAGCGGGATCCTGTCGGTCGACCGGGCCGCGGGCACCGTCACCGTGGCGGCCGGCACGGCGCTGAAGGACCTCAACCGCGCCCTGGCCGCCCAGGGCCTGTCGCTGACCAACATGGGCGACATCATGGAGCAGACGGTCTCCGGCGCCACCAGCACCGGCACGCACGGCACCGGCCGCGACTCGGCCTCCATCGCCGCGCAGATCCGCGCGCTGGAGCTGGTCACGGCCGACGGCCGGCTGCTGGTCTGCTCCGAGAAGGAGAATCCGGAGGTGTTCGCGGCCGCCCGCCTGGGCATCGGCGCGCTGGGCGTCGTCACCTCGATCACCTTCGCGGTGGAGCCGCTGTTCCTCCTGACCGCCCGTGAGGAGCCGATGCCCTTCGACCGGGTGACCGCCGAGTTCGACCAGCACGTCGCGGAGAACGAGCACTTCGAGTTCTACTGGTTCCCGCACACCGGCAACTGCAACACCAAGCGCAACAACCGCAGCCAGGGGCCCGCCGCCCCGCCCGGCGCGGTCAGCGGCTGGATCGAGGACGAGCTGCTGTCCAACGGCCTCTTCCAGGCCGTCAACTCGCTGGGCCGCGCGGTCCCCGCGGCCATCCCCACCATCGCCCGCGTCGCCAGCCGCGCCCTGTCGGCGCGCACCTACACCGACATCCCGTACAAGGTGTTCACCAGCCCGCGCCGGGTGCGGTTCGTGGAGATGGAGTACGCCCTCCCGCGCGAGCGGGCGGTCGCGGCGCTGCGCGAGCTCAAGGCCATGGTCGACCGCTCCGGCCTGCGGATCAGCTTCCCGGTGGAGGTGCGGACGGCCCCGGCGGACGACATCCCGCTGTCGACGGCCTCGGGGCGGGAGACGGCGTACATCGCGGTGCACATGTACCGGGGCACCCCCTACCAGGCCTACTTCACGGCGGCCGAGCGCATCTTCACCGCCCACGGCGGGCGCCCGCACTGGGGCAAGGTGCACACCCGGGACGCGGAGTACCTGGCCGGGGCCTACCCGCGCTTCGGGGAGTTCACGGCGGTGCGCGACCGGCTGGACCCGGACCGGGTGTTCGGCAACGACTACCTGCGGCGGGTCCTCGGGGACTGACGCCCGCTCACTCCCGGCCGGAGGCACCGCTCCCGCCCGGCGCGCCGGCGCCGCCGCCGCTCGGAGTGGGGTCCGGGCCGGGGGTCTGCCGGGAGGGCGTCGGGGACGGGTCCGGGCGGGCCGAGCCGGAGGGGGTGGGCGTGGGCGCCGGGTCCGGGCCGCGTCCGCCGTGCGAGGGGGAGGGGCTCGGGGAGTTCCCGGAGCCGGAACCGCGTCCGTCCGTCCCGTCCTTCGTCCCGTCCCCGCCGCCCTCTCCACCCTTCCCGTCCTTGCCGCGCTCTTGGCCCCGCCGGTCTCCGGATCCCGGTCCGCCCTCCGGCCCGGAGGGGCGGTGGTCGGGGGCCGTGCGGAAGCCGCCCGACAGGAGGGTGCCGCCGCCGCTGCTGACGGAGGTGCCCGCGAAGGCCTCGTAGGTTCCGAGGCCGCCGATGGCCAGGGCGAAGGCCGCTCCGGAGGCGACCGCCGTGCGCTTCCAGCCCCGTACGCGGGTGCCGTGCACGGTGGCCTCGCCGAACTCCCCCTGCGGCGGGGGCGCGGGCGCCTCCCCGGAGCCGGGCGCGGGGACCTGACGGCCCCTGGGGCGGGCGCCCTCGCGCAGCCGGTCGCCGGTGCGGCGGAAGGCGTGCTGGATGACGGGTCCGCCGGCGGTGGCCACCACGCTGACCACGCCCGCGCCGAGGATGGTCCCGTAGACGCCGAGTTGGGAGGCGAGCAGGGCGGCCGCGACGGTGGCGAGGGAGCTGCCCGCGACCTGGGCCACGCTCAGGTCCAGCTTCTTGCGCTCCGCGCCCCGCCCGTCGTCCTCGGGAGCACCCGGCTCGCCCTGCCTCGGCGTCTTCTGACCCATCGCCATCCCCTGCGTGTCCTGCCCCTCGCGCTTCTCCTCTTCCAGCAGTTACTGACACATGAGCGAAATGAGAAGTTCCGTTTCTGCGGATTCTGTGAAGCAGGACACCCCGAAACGGCCGCGTACGCAGGTGGACCGCCTTACGGGCCCGATTCCGGGCACGCCAACTCCCGCCGCCCCGGACAAGTTCGGCGGCGCGGCGGTCCACCCAGGTGGCCCGAATGGAGTACTGTGGCGAGCCCTGGGGCCGTCCTTCCTTTCGGATGTCCGGACCCGGGAGAGGGGGCCGGCTGACGGAGAAGCGGCACTCACGACCGGTGATGCCGCGGTATCGCACGGGCTCCTGCTGCGCACAGTAACCACTTGGTCACTGTGCGTGCCCAACAGGTAACCGTGCCATAACGTCGATCAAGGGCGCATGCCCGACACGCCGGTTTAACTCGGCAAGGTTGTGGCAGGCTGCACCCGGGCAGGCCACACTCGACTAGCGGAAGCAGCGACGCACGTGACGTCGGCAGGCACCACCCGGGAGGTCCCCATGCCCGAACTGCGTGTCGTGGCCGTCTCGAATGACGGAACACGACTGGTGCTCAAGGCTGCGGACAGCACGGAGTACACGCTTCCGATCGACGAGCGGCTGCGGGCTGCCGTGCGCAATGACCGCGCGCGCCTGAACCAGATCGAGATCGAGGTGGAGAGCCACCTCCGCCCCCGTGACATCCAGGCCCGCATACGGGCCGGTGCCTCCGCTGAGGAGGTCGCACAGCTCGCCGGCATCCCGGTCGACCGGGTCCGCCGCTTCGAGGGTCCCGTCCTGGCCGAGCGTGCCTTCATGGCCGAGCGGGCCCGCAAGACCCCCGTACGCCGCCCCGGGGAGAACACCGGACCGCAGCTCGGCGAGGCCGTGCAGGAGCGGCTCACCCTGCGCGGGGCCGACAAGGACTCCGTCCAGTGGGACTCCTGGCGCCGCGACGACGGCACCTGGGAGGTCCTGCTGGTCTACCGGGTGGTGGGCGAACCGCACTCGGCGAGCTGGACCTACGACCCGCCGCGCCGGCTGGTCGTCGCCGTGGACGACGAGGCCCGCTCCCTGATCGGCGAGTCGGACGACCTGCCCTCGACCCCCGAGCCGAGCTTCCCGTTCGTGCCGAGGATCGCCCGGCTGCCGCGCGACCGGCCGCTGGACCGCACCCTCGACCGGCCGATCGAGCGGCCCGCCCCGCCGCCCGCGCCGGAGCCCGAGGAGGAACGGGACACGCTGACCAGCCTGTTGGAGGCCGTCCCCAGCTTCCGGGGCGACCTGGTGGTCCCCGAGCGGACCGACGTCGCGGACGAGGAGGCCGAGACGGAGGAGCCCCCGGCCGCGGCGGCCTCGGCCGGCGCCGCGTACGCGGACGTGCTGATGCCCCGTACGGTCGCGGGGCACCGCGAGCGGCTCACGGGGACGACGGACCGGCAGGCCGAGGCCGACGGGGTCCGGCCCGGGCGCCGCGCGGCGGTGCCCAGCTGGGACGAGATCGTCTTCGGGACCCGGCGCAAGAAGCAGGAGTAGCGCGCGGCGGCGATCCTCCCCGGGAGGATCGCCGCCGGACGCGGACCCGTCAGGGGTTGGGGCCGGTGGCCACGGGGCGCTGCGGGTCCGAGGACCAGTGCGACCAGCTGCCCGCGTACAGGGCGGCCGGAATGCCCGCCACCTCCAGGGCGAGGACCTCGTGCGCCCCGGAGACCCCCGAACCGCAGTACACGCCGACCTCGGTACCCGGCCGCGCACCCAGCGCCGCGAACCGGGCCCGCAGGGCTTCCGCCGGCAGGAACAGGCCGTCGGGGCCCGTGTTCTCGGTGGTCGGGGCCGACACCGCGCCCGGGATGTGCCCGCCGACCGGGTCGATGGGCTCGACCTCGCCCCGGTAGCGCTCCCCCGCCCGGGCGTCCAGCAGCAGTCCCGTCCGGGCCAGCGCGGCCGCGTCGTCGGCTTCCAGCAGGCCCAGCGCTCCCGGGTTTGGCTTGAAATCGCCCTCGGCCGGAGTGGGCACGTCGGCGGTCACCGGGCCGCCCTCGGCCGTCCATGCGGCCAGGCCCCCGTCCAGGACTCGCACGTTCGGGTGACCCGTCCAGCGCAGCAGCCACCAGGCGCGGGCGGCCGCCCAGCCCTGGCCGCCGTCGTACACGACCACCGGTTCGTCCGCGCGCACCCCGGCGCGGCGCATCACGGCGCCGAAGGCCTCCGGGTCGGGCAGCGGGTGGCGGCCGCCGGCCCCGGGCGGACCTGCCAGTTCACGGTCGAGGTCGACGTACACGGCGCCGGGCAGGTGCCCGGCCTCGTAGGCGGGGCGCTGATCGGGGCCGCCGAGCTGCCAGCGGACGTCGAGGAGCACCGGCGGGCGGGGGGAGGCCAGCTCGTCCGTCAGTGCGGAGGCCGTGAGGATCGCAGTCATGGGCCCATCTTCCTCCCCGCCCGCAGGCCCGTGTAACAAGCCGGACATCGACGGGCCGTAGCGATCCGGTCATCTCCGTCCACCCCCGTACCGTCCGGCCCGGTCGGGGCGCGCCGCGCCCCGCGGAGTGGAAGCATCAGCGGCGTCATTCGGGACACGACGGAGGAGACTGCTGACATGACCGAGGCAGCGGGGGCTTCGCGGCGGCCGTCCGGCACACCGTGCTGGGTGAGCCTGATGGTGCACGGCCTCGGGAGGACCGAGGACTTCTACGCCGACCTGTTCGGCTGGGAGTACGAGCCGGGACCCGCGCAGCTCGGCCCGGGCGTCCGGGCGGTCCTCGACGGGGAGGAGGTGGCCGGCATCGGTGAGATGCCGCCGGACCGGCACCTCCCGGTCGCCTGGACCACGTACTTCGCCACGGACGACGCCGACTGCGCGGCCGAGGCGATCCGCTCCTGCGGCGGCACGGTGGCGGTGGGCCCGATGGACGCCGGGGCCGAGGGGCGGGTGGCGATCTGCTCCGACCCGCTGGGCGCGATCTTCGGGATCTGGCAGGACTCCGGGCGGCACGGGCGGCCGTACGGGAAGCCGGGGACGCCGGTGTGGAACGAGCTGGTCACCCAGGACACACTGACGGTCGGCAAGTTCTACCAGCACGTCTTCGGCCACGAGTCCGAGCGGCACCCGGCCGCCTCCGCCGACTTCGACTACCTGACCCTGCGGCTGGACGGGCGGCCGGTGGCCGCGGTGCACGGGGTCGGCCGGTCGCTGCCGCACGACCGGGGGCCGCACTGGATGACGTACTTCGAGGTCCACGACACCGACGCGGCGACGGCCCGGGTGGCCGAGCTGGGCGGGCGGGTGCTCAGCCCGCCCCGGGACCGGATCCGGGGACGGCTGGCCCTGGTGGCGGACCCGGAGGGGGCTGTCTTCGCCCTGGTGCAGTCGGCCGGGGAGGACGCCCCCTAGGCCACGGGCAGGGGCTCCGGGCGCTTGGGGGTGCGGCCGTCGCCGGAGGAGGTGCCGCGCAGTCTGCGGCCCAGCCAGGGGCCGAGGAAGCCGGCCGCCCAGCCCAGCTCCGCCGCCGCCGTCCGGACGGCCGTGCGGGGCCGCAGGGGCGGCAGGGGGCGCTGCCAGGCGTCGTCGGAGCCCGGTACGCCGAGGGCCTCGGCCAGGGCCGCGGCGATCCGGGCGTGGCCGAGGGGGCTCGCGTGGAGCCGGTCGGTGCTCCACATGCGCGGGTCGGTGGCGACGGCCGCCCGGGCCGTCTCGGCGACGGCGACCCCGTGGCGTGCGGCGGCGGCCCGGACGCGGGCGTTGAGCTCGTCCACGCGCGGGCGCAGCGGCCGGGCCAGGGGCGCGATCCGGCCCACGTCGGGGAAGGTCGCGGTGGCCACCCGGGCCCCGGCGGCGGTCAGCGCGGCGAACATCTCCTCCAGCTCCCCGGCCACCTCGGCGGCGTCGAACCGGGGCCGGAGCAGGTCGTTGACGCCCGCCACGACGGTCGCCACGTCGGGCCTCAGCTCCAGGGCCGGGCCCAGCTGTTCCGCCCGGATCCGGCCGGCGAGGCGGCCCCGGACGGCGAGGTTGGCGTAGAGCAGGCCCGGGTGGGCCGCCGCGAGGTGCTCGGCGAGCCGGTCCGCGAAACCGCGCAGGCCCACCGTGTCGTCGCCGTCCCCGACCCCCTCGGTCTGGCTGTCGCCCAGGGCGACGTAGCGCAGGGGTCCGGCGTGCGGGGGTTCAGCGTTCCTCATCCGTCTGCTGCCTTTCGCGTAGTACGGCCGCGGAGCGCAGGCACCAGTCCCGGTGCTCCCGTTCGAAGGCGATGCCGCGCAGGCAGGTCAGGTAGCGCCCGACCCGCTCGCCCCGCCGGAGGTACTCGGCCTCGTCGAGGTCGCCGCGCATGCCGTCCAGGAGCTTTCCGAGGAGTTCGAGCTTGGCCTCGGCCGCGGCCGCCCGCCGCTCCAGCTGCTCGATGACGGGGCCGGTGCCGACGCGGTCGGCGGTCTGGACCTTGACGAGGAGGTCGTCGCGGATGGAGGAGGGCTTGGACGCCGCCTCGGCGAACCGCTCCAGCTCGGCGCGGCCGGCGTCGGTGACCCGGAAGAGCCGCTTGTTGGGCCGGGTCTCCTGGACCACCTCGCGGCCCGCGACCAGTCCGTCCGCCTCCAGCCGGGCCAGCTCGGCGTAGAGCTGCTGGGGCAGGGCGTGCCAGAAGTTGGCGACGCTGATGTCGAAGGCCTTGGCCAGCTGGTAGCCGCTGTACTCGTCGTCGAGCAGTGCCGCCAGGACCGCGTGCCGCAGTGCCATGCCGGGCCCCTTCCGTTTCCTCGTGCGCCTCGGCATCATACTCAAGAATGTGACTAGTCACATTCTTGAGTAGTAACCACGTCTTGGAGACATGAGAGTCCCTGGAGGGGTCATGGAGACTGCCGAACGCTTCCGCGCCGCCGTGGAGAAGCGTGATCTCGCCGCGCTGGACGAGCTGTTCACGGAGGACGTCCGCCTCTACAGCCCGGTGAAGTTCGTCCCCTTCGAGGGAAAGGCGATGGTCATGGGCCTGTTCGGGGTCCTGCTGCGCACCTTCGAGGACCTGCGCTATCTCGGGCGGCTGGAGGGGGAGGTCGAGACCAGCGCCGACGGGGAGGCCGCCCCGACGGTGGTCCTGCCCTTCCGGGCGCTGGTGGCGGGCCGGCAGATCCACGGGATCGACCAGCTGCAGTTCGACGGGGAGGGCCGGATCAAGGAGTTCACGGTGATGGTCCGCCCCCAGTCCGCCGTCCACGCGCTGGGCCAGGCGGTCCTCGCCGGCCTGGTCGAGGACGGGCTCGCCCCCGGGCCCGCCTGATCGTCCGTCAGCCCTACGGGGTTCCCGCGGCCCTGGCCCGGCGTGCCACGGCCGCCGTCCGGGCCGGTGCGGGCCGCCTCAGACCTTGGCGGGCGGGGGCGGCGCGAGGCTGCCCCCGAGGGCCTTTCCCGTCTCCGTCCCCTCCTCCACGCGGGCCATGGCGGCACGCAGCACGGGCGGGGCCATGAGCGAGGTGACGATCGCGACGAGGATCACCACGGTGTACGTCTCGGGCCCGAGGATGCCGAGCCGCAGTCCCGTCATCGCCACGATCACCTCGATCACCCCCCGGGAGTTCATCCCGGCGCCGAGCGCGAGGGCCTCCCAGCCGGTCATCCGGCTGAGCTTCGCTCCGGCGTAGGCGCCCGCGAACTTGCCGAGGACGGCCACCGCCAGCACGGCGCACGCCGCGCCCAGCACCTCGGGCCTGGCCAGCGCGGTCAGGTCCATCCGGAGGCCGGCCGTGGCGAAGTAGAGCGGCGCGAGGAAGGCCAGCACCGTGGTGCGCAGGGGGGCCAGCTTGCGCGGGTCCAGCTCGCCGCTGGTGCTGATCAGGACCCCGCTCACGAAGGCGCCGAAGACCGCCTCCAGTCCCAGCGCGTGCGTACCCGCCGCCCCGAGCAGGACGGCCAGGGCCGCCACGGCGACGGTCGGCCCGGGCTCCGGCGACCGGCCGGCCGCGCGCAGGGCGAGCCGGACGGCGGGCCGGCCCACCAGCAGGGCGGACACCACGACGGCGACGGGGTACAGCAGGGAGGCGGTGAGCCGGCCCGCGGTCAGGCCCGCCGTGGCCATCGCCGAGACGACGGAGAGCAGGAACCAGCCGATGACGTCGTCGATCACCCCGGAGGCGAGGGTCAGCTGGCCGACCTCGCGGTGCAGCAGGTCCATGTCCAGCAGGGTCTTGGCGATCACGGGAATCGCGCTGACGCACAGGGCCACGCCGAGGAACAGGGCGAACACCGTCGGGTCGGTACCGTCCGGCAGCAACGAGGCGGGCAGCAGCAGGCCCGTGCCGACGCCGAGCCCCAGGGGCAGGATCAGCCCGGCGAGGCTCACCCGGACCGCGGTGGCGCCCCGGCGTCTGACGAGACCGAAGTCCAGCTCCATGCCGGTGACGCCGACGAGCAGCAGGACGCCCAGCTGGCCGACCGCGTCGAGGAGGTGCATCTGCGCGGCCCGCTCGGGCAGCAGCCAGCCGGCCACGCCGGGCAGCAGGTGGCTGAGGACCGAGGGGCCGACGAGCACGCCCGCGAGGAGCTCGCCGACGATCGCCGGCATCCTGAAGCGCGCGGCCAGCTGCCCGAGGGAGACGGCGAGGAGCAGGAGGAGCGCCAGCTGGAGGAGGAACACCAGCAGCGCGTGGTGGTCGATGGCCGGAACGGGTGCGGCGGTCGTCATCCCACGAACGTTAGGACGCTCCCCCGCCCCCGGCCTCCCCCCGGCACACGCTTCGTCAGGAGTTACGGAAGTCCGGGCACCGGGTGGCGGGTTCAGGCGGAGTTGACCGGGAGGACGTCCGGGGAGAGGGCGCCCGCGTGGGCGGAGGCGGAGGTCAGGCGGCGGCGGTGGTGGCGGCGGCACAGGACCTCGTAGCCGATCTCCTCCGCCGGGCGGTTGACGTCGCCGACCACCACCTGGGCGCCCTCGACGACCATGACCCCGCCCACCGTGCGGGCGTTGTGGGTGGCCCGGGCGCCGCACCAGCACAGGGCCTCGACCTGGAGCTGTTCGATCCGGTCGGCCAGCTCGATCAGCCGCTGGGAGCCCGGGAAGAGCTTGGTGCGGAAGTCGGTGGTGATGCCGAAGGCGAAGACGTCCATGTCGAGGTCGTCGACGATCCGGGCCAGCTGGTCGATCTGCTCGGGGCCGAGGAACTGCGCCTCGTCCACGATCACGTAGTCGGCCTTGCCGCCCTTGGACAGCAGCTCCACCAGGTACGCGTACAGGTCCATGCCCTCGGCGGCCTCGACCGCCTCGGTCACCAGACCGAGCCGGGAGGAGATCTTGCCCTCGCCCGCCCGGTCGTCGCGCGTGAAGATCACGCCCTGGAGGCCTCGGGCGGAGCGGTTGTGGCCGATCTGGAGAGCCAGTGTGCTCTTCCCGCAGTCCATCGTTCCGGAGAAGAACACCAGCTCGGGCATGGGAAGTACGGGACCTTTCGGGTCGGGGCGGCGAAGGGGGACGGGGCGGGCGGCGGAAGCCGTCAGGTGCGGACTTCGAGCAGCGGGACCAGCTGTTCCGCCGCCGTCATGGAGCCGTGCATACCGGTGAGGGCCGACTCGTTGGGCTCGTTGCGGGAGGCGGTGATCGCGACGTCGGCCTGGGCGGCGGCGACCACGTCGCCGATCCGCCCGAGGACCCGCTCGTCGCACTCCCCCGGCGCCCCGAACCAGCCCAGTTCGAGGGCCTCTTCGCGGCTCGCGACCCAGAAGCGGTCGCCGAGGACCTCGCGCCAGACGGTCAGGACGTCGGCCTCGGCGCCGGGTACCGCGTAGACGTGCCGGGCCCGGCCCTCACCGCCGAGCAGGGCCACGCCCGCGCCCAGCTCCCAGTCCTCGTCGAAGTCGACGCGGGAGTCCTCGTCGAAGGGGACGTCGACCATGCCGTGGTCGGCGGTCACGTACAGGGCGGTGCGCGGCGGCAGCTGCTCGGCGAGCCGCTGCACGAGCCGGTCGACGTACATGAGCTGGCCGCGCCAGGCGTCGGAGTCCACGCCGTGGCGGTGTCCGGCCCCGTCGAGCTCGCTGTAGTACGTGTAGACGAGGGAGCGCTCACCGGCCGCGAGCTGGATCGCGGCGAGGTCCATCCGCTCCTCGCCGGTCATCCGGCCGTGGAAGGTCCCGCCGCTGAGGGCGATCTGGGTGAGCGGGGTGCTCTGGAAGTTGGGGGCGGACACCTGGGCGGTGTGCACGCCGGCCGCGTCGGCGAGCTGGAAGACCGTCGGGTACGGCTGCCAGGGCTTCGGCGGGGTCCATGGGTGCCAGCGGAGCTGGTTCATCAGCTCGCCGGAGGCCGGGTTGCGCACGGCGTAGCCGGGCAGGCCGTGCCGGGCGGGCGGCAGGCCGGTGCCCACGGAGGCGAGGGAGGTGGCGGTGGTCGCCGGGAAGCCCGCGGTGATCGGCCGGCCGGTGCCACCGCGCGAGCTCGCGAGCAGCGAGGTCAGGAAGGGGGCGTACTCGGGATGGGCCTTGATCTGCTCCCAGCCCATGCCGTCGACCAGGAAGACGCAGTTGCGGTCGGCCGGGGTGAGCTCGGCGATCCCGGCGGTGAGGCCGGGTACCCCCTGGCCCGCCGCCAGGGTGGGCAGCAGGTCCGCGAGCGAGCCGGTGCCGTACTGCGGGACCGGGGCGCCGGCGAGGTCGAGGAGTTCCGGATCGCCTGGCCAGTTCAGCGGCGCGGAGTACGACATCAGCGGGCGGTGGCCGCGGTCGCCTCGGACAGGGCCTGGGCGAAGAGGAGCGTCTGGCGGACGGTCTCGGGGCCGTCGCCGGCCTCGCTGACGCGCAGGCTGAGGTCGTCGGCGGTGGAGTTGCCGGTGTAGCCGTGGTCGGAGTCGCAGTTGGGGTCGCCGCAGGCGGCGGGCTCCAGGTCGATGCGGGAGACCGCGCCCCAGCCGATGGTCAGGACGACCTCGCGGGGCAGCTGGCCGGGGGTGTAGGACTCCGGGTTGGCCACGACGCGGCTGAGCACCACGGAGGAGATGGAGCCGAGCTTGACCGACTCGGTGGAGGTGGTCGCGTACGGGGACGGGGACCCGGCGTCGGCGGCCTGCTCGTCGGTGTGGCTGACGATGAACCGGTTGTCGGTGAGGACCAGCACGGTCACGTGCCGGCGGACCTCGTTGGAGTCGAAGGTGGTCTCCTGGTGGACCACGTACGACGAGACCGGCTCGCCGCCCACAGCGGCCTCCACGGCCTCGGCCACGAGGGCCGGGTAGTAGCCGCTGCGCTCGATCGCCGCGCGCAGCCCCTGGGTCGTCGTACCGGATTTCGCCATGAGGTCCATCCTAAGGCCCGTCCGGGGTCCCCCTACCTGCCCGTCGGTCAGTAGCTGGGCAGGGTTCGCGGGCCGAGGTCGGTCCGTGCGGGCGGGTGGGCGACACGGACGGTGGCGCTGAGCACCGTGAGGCCCTCGGTGGCGACGACGACCGGCTCCAGGGAGATTCCGGTCACCTCGGGGTGGTCGTCCACCAGCCGGGACAGCCGCAGCAGCAGTTCCTCCAGGGCGGGGGTGTCGACGGGGTCGCTGCCGCGCCAGCCGAAGAGCAGGGGGGCGGCGCGCAGGGAGCGGACCAGTCCGGCGGCGTCGCGGTCGGTGACGGGGACCAGCCGGTGCGCGGTGTCGCCGAGCAGCTCGGAGGGGACTCCGGCGAGCCCGAAGGAGAGGACGGCGCCGGCGCCGGGGTCGACGACGGCGCGGACGACGGTGTCCACCCCGCGCGGGGCCATCGACTGGACGACGGGCAGCAGCTCGGCGGGCTTGCCGAGGGCCTCGGTGAGCTCCTCGTACGAGCGCCGCAGCTCGGCCTCGGTGGTGAGGTCGAGGCGTACGCCGCCCAGGTCGGCGCGGTGGCGCAGGTGCGGGGCGGTGGTCTTGAGGGCGACGGGGTAGCCGAGCACCCGGGCCGCGCGGACGGCGGCGTCGGCGCTGGGGGCGGGGAGGACGGGCAGGACGCGGATCCCGTAGCGGGCGAGCAGCGCGCGGGCGTCGGTCTCGTCCAGGGTCAGCGCGGCGTCCTCGCCGACCCCGGCGAGGAGGGCGGTGAGCTGGGCGGCGGCGCCGTTCTCGTCGATGTCCTCGTACTCGGGGACGTGGCCCGCGTCGGCGTTGGCCCGGCGCCACTGGGCGTAGCGGACGGCCTCGGCGAGGGCCTTCACGGCCCGCTCGGCCGCGGGGTAGGCGGGGATCCGCCCGCCGGGGGCGGAGGCGACGGGGCCGTCGGGGGCCGGGCCGCCGGGGGCGGAGGGTGTGGCGGCCGGGGTGCGGTCGCGGGGTGCGGGGGCTGCGGGCTCCGGGGCGGAGGCGGGCTGCCGGGCGGCGGGCGGGAGGGCGGTGGCCCGGGCGGCGGAGAGGGCCTCGACGAGTTCGCCGAGCTCGACGTGGACGACGGCGACGGGCTTGCCGGGGACCTCGGCGACGGCCTCGCGCAGGGCCTCCGCGAGCTCGTCGGCCAGGGCCCGCTCGCCGACCCAGGGGATGGCGGTGACGACGACGGCGTCGCAGTCCTCGGAGGCCAGGGCGGCGGTGAGGGCGGCCCGGAAGTCCTCGGGGGTGGCGGCGGTGGTGAGGTCCAGCGGGGGCGACGGCCGCAGCCCCTCGTTCAGGCAGGCGTCGTACGTGAGCACGCCGAGGGACTCGGAGTTCCCGAGGATCGCCACCCGGGGCCCGGCCGGCAGGGGCTGCCCGGCCAGCAGGAGCCCGGCGTCGACGAGCTCGGTGACGGTGTCGACCCGGATGACGCCGGCCTGCCGGAGCAGCTCGGAGACGGTGGCCTCGGGGAGCCGGGTCCCGGGGACGACGTGCCCGGCGGGGGTGTGGCGGCCGCCGAGGGCGACGACGAGGGGCTTGACGGCGGCGGTGCGGCGCGCGAGGCGGCTGAACTTGCGGGGGTTGCCGAGGGTCTCCAGGTACATCAGGGCCACGTCGGTGGCCCCGTCCTCGTACCAGTACTGGAGGATGTCGTTGCCGGAGACGTCCGCCCGGTTGCCGGCGGACACGAAGGAGGACAGCCCCTCGCCGCGGCGCAGGACGCCGGACAGCAGGGCGATGCCGATGGCCCCGGACTGCGTGAACAGCCCGATCCGGCCACGGGCGGTGGCGGGGGCGGGCGCGAGGGAGGCGTTCAGCTCGACGTCCGCCGCGGTGTTGATCACCCCGAAGGCGTTGGGCCCGATGAGCCGCATCCCGTACGAGCGCGCCTGCCGTACCAGTTCGCGCTGCCGGGCCAGCCCTTCCGGGCCGCTCTCCCCGTAGCCGGCGGACAGCACCACCAGCCCCTGCACCCCGTGCTCCCCGCAGGCGGCGACGGCCTCCGGGACCCGCTCGGCGGGGACGGCGATCACGGCGAGGTCCACGGGGGCGCCGATGTCGGCGACGGTGCGGTAGGCCCGTACCCCGTCCAGCAGGTCCCCTTCCATCCCCGCGGCCCGGGCCTCGTTGACGGCGTAGAGGTGGCCGTGGAAACCGCCGTCGCGCAGGTTGCGCAGCGCCGCGGCGCCGACGCCGGATCCGGAGCGGCTGACGCCGATCACCGCGACCGAACCGGGGGCCAGCAGCCGCTGGACGGACCGGGCCTCGGCGCGCTGTTCGCGGGCGCGCTGGACGGCGAGGGACTCGGCGGTGGGTTCGAGGTCGAGGGTGAGGTGGACGGAGCCGTCCTCGAAGCTGCGCTTCTGCTGATAGCCGGCATCCGTGAACACCTTGATCATCTTGGTGTTGGCGGGCAGCACCTCGGCCGCGAAGCGGCGGATGCCCCGCTCGCGCGCCACGGCCCCGATGTGTTCGAGCAGGGCGGAGGCGACCCCGCGGCCCTGGTGGGCGTCCTGGACGAGGAAGGCCACCTCGGCCTCGTCGGCGGGGGCGGAGGCGGGCCGGCCGTCGGGGCCGATGCGGTCGTAGCGGACGGTGCCGATGAACTCGTCGCCGATGGTCGCGGCGAGGCCGACGCGGTCGACGTGGTCGTGGTGCGTGAAGCGGTGCACGTCGCGGTCGGAGAGCCGGGGGTAGGGGGCGAAGAACCGGTAGTACTTCGACTCGTCCGAGACCTGCTCGTAGAAGCTGACCAGCCGGCCGGCGTCCTCGGTCGTGATGGGGCGGATCCGGGCGGTGCCGCCGTCGCGCAGTACGACGTCCGCTTCCCAGTGGGCCGGGTACGAGAGGTCCGACGCGGTGGTCATGGGGTCAGCCTAAGGGGAAGATCCGGCCAGGTGTCCGAGTAGCTCCGGCGGACCGCACGGCGCGTACGCCGGGAATGAGGCACGCTGGGGCGAATCAGTGCAAAGCTGAGCAGGGCCGAACGGCGGCGGGATCGGGCCGAAGGTCGGTCCGAGCATTCCGGGCGACGTGAGAGACTGGTCTAGACAACCGCGAGAACCTGAAGGGCATCACCATGGCAGAGCGCCGCGTCAACGTCGGCTGGGCCGAGGGCCTGCACGCTCGTCCCGCCTCGATCTTCGTCCGCGCGACGACCGCTTCCGGCGTCCCCGTGACCATCGCGAAGGCGGGCGGCGACCCCGTCAACGCCGCTTCCATGCTGGCGGTCCTGGGTCTGGGCGCCCAGGGCGGCGAGGAGGTCGTCCTGGCGTCCGAGGCCGACGGCGCGGAGGCCGCGCTGGACCGTCTCGCGAAGCTGGTCGCGGAGGGCCTGGAGGAACTCCCGGAAACCGTCTGACCCCTTCACACGAAGCCGCGGCCCCGCCATCAGGGGGCCGCGGCTTCGTGCTGTCCGGACGCTAGGGCCCGCCGATAATCACCCCGCCGTGAATACACGGCGGAAAACAATTCCGGCGCCCCTCTTTTTCTTACACGCCCCGCGTTAATTCCGGCCACCCGCCGTGTTTACGGCACGTTGCAAAGTCCTCACCCGGGGCCGGAAAACACCCATCGCCCGCTCCGCGTGGAGCGCGGCCAGCGTGCGGGCCCGTTCCGCGTCCCCCCGCGCCACCGCGTCGACGACCGCCCCGTGCTCCGCCCAGGACTCCACGGGCCGCACCGGCGCCCCCACCTCGTACAGCCAGGCGACCTTGCGCCTGGTCTGCGTCAGCAGCGCGATCAGCCCCGGGCTGCCGGACGCCTGCGCCAGGGTCTCGTGGAACCAGCTGCCCAGCGACCGCAGGTCCTCCCCCTGCGCCCGCCTGGCCCGCTCCTGGCCCAGCCGCACCAGCCCCCGCAGCACCCTCAGGTGCGCCTCGGTCCGCCGCCGGGCCGCGCGCGAGGCGGCGAGGGGCTCCAGCAGCATCCGCAGCTCCAGCAGATCGGCCGCCTCCTGCTCGCTCGGCTCGGCCACGCAGGCCCCCGCGTGGCGCCGGGTGATGACGAACCCCTCCGACTCCAGCGTGCGCAGCGCCTCGCGCACCGGCACGCGCGAGACCCCGTACCGGCGGGCGAGCACCTCCTCGGTCAGCCGGCCGCCCGGCCCGAAAAAGCCCGAGACGATATCGTCGCGAATTGCTGTACACACCGCGTGCGCCGGAATACGCAAGGCCGGACCTCCGCTGGGTTTCGTTCCGATCGACCGTGCTGCCACTGCGACTCTATTGCAACACACGAGGATTTCCGAGAACGCCCGGAAATCCGGAACGGAAACGCGGAAGGCCCCGGCTCGGGGAGCCGGGGCCTTCGCGTGGAAAGGTCAGGTCGGGTGCCGGGTCAGATGCCGACGCCGTGCTGGCGCAGGTAGGCCAGGGGGTTGATGTCCGTGCCGTACGTGGCGCCGGTGCGGGCCTCGAAGTGCAGGTGCGGGCCGCTGGAGTTGCCGGTGGAGCCCGACAGGCCGATCTGCTGGCCGGCGGTGACGGTCTCGCCGACCGAGACGCTCAGCGACATCAGGTGGCCGTACTGGGTGTAGGTGCCGTCGTTGTGGCGGATCACGACGTTGTTGCCGTAGGCGCCGCCCCAGCCGGCCTCGACGATCGTGCCCGCGCCCACCGCGTGGACGGAGGTGCCCTCGTCCGCGTGGAAGTCGATGCCGGTGTGGCTGCCGGAGGACCACATGCCGCCGCCGGCGCCGTACTGGGTGCTGACGTAGGAGCCGTCGACCGGGGCGACGAAGGTGTTGGCGCGCTTGCGGGCCTCTTCCTTGGCGGCCTTCTCCGCGGCTTCCTTCTCGGCCTTCTCCTTGGCCTCGGCCATGCGCTTGGCCTCGAAGGCGCGGGTCTTCGCGTCGGCCTCGGCCTGCGCCTGGGCGGCGACGGACTCGGCGGCGGTCTGCTGGGTCGCGGCCTGGACCTCGATGTCGTCCTGGAGGCCGTCGGCGACGACGACGGCGTTCAGCGCGCCGGTGTCCTCGACGGAGGGGCCCCCGTGGGAGTCGGCGGCGAAGGCGGGGGCCGCCAGGGTGCCCACCACGCCGGTGGTGGCAAGGGCGGCTATGCCGGCGTAGCCGGCGGTCTTGCGGCTCAGACGGCTCGAACCACGGTGCTTACCGGAACCGGCTGCACGACTGCCAAACGCCATGGCGGGGGTGATCCTTTCCTTCCCTCTCGCCTACCGGGTTAGCTGACGGGTTCGGAGCAGGAAGGTCTCCTACGGCCCCCCTCTGACGAGGCGGTCCGATTCACCCCAGGGACTGATGTGGGTCCCCGGCTCCCCAGGCTCGCGCCTGACGGGGACTCGGCGATCGCTGTCCGGTGCCGCGGATGCGGCTGGCACAACTGACGGACAGCACGCCTGACGCTAGGCGGATCATCAGTCAATCGCCAAACAGACGAGCGGATTTGTTGCGTACGCCACACCGCATAACCGCAACCACATCACTAAACGGACAAAGGGGGCCCGGTGGACGCTCCACCGGGCCCCCTCCGCGTGGGGTGGGATCAGGCCGACTTCCGGTCAGTTGCCGGTAGACCGCCGGTCAGTTGGTGACGACCGTGACCTCGCCGATCCCGAGGGCCAGGACGGGCTCCTCGATCTGCGCCGCGTCGCCGACGAGGATCGTGACCAGCCGGTCCACCGGGAAGGCGCTCACGACCGCCGAAGTGGCCTCCGCCGTACCGGTTTCGGCCAGCCGCGCGTACAGCCGCGCCTGGTAGTCGTCCGGCAGCTCCTGCTCCACCTGGTCGGCCAGCGTCCCGGCGACCGAGGCGGCCGTCTCGAACTTCAGCGGGGCCACGCCCACCAGGTTCTGCACCGCCACGTCGCGCTCGGCGTCCGTGAGGCCCTCGGCGGCGAGGGTGCGCAGCACCTGCCACAGGTCCGCCAGGGCCGGACCGGTGTTGGGGGTGTCCACCGAGCCGCTGATGGCGAGCATCGAGGCGCCCTTGCCGTCGGCCGTGGAGCGCAGCACCTGGCCGAAGGCGCGCACGCCGTACGTGTAGCCCTTCTCCTCGCGCAGCACCTTGTCCAGACGGGAGGTCAGGGTGCCGCCCAGGCAGTAGGTGCCGAGGACCTGCGGGGCCCAGACGATGTCGTGCCGGTCCGGCCCGATCCGGCCGATCAGCAGCTGGGTCTGGACGGCCCCGGGCCGGTCCACGATGATCACGCGGCCGGTGTCGTCGGCCGTCACCGGCGGTACCGGCAGGGGCTCGGCGGTGTTGCCCGTCCAGGCGCCCAGGGTGTCGGCGAGGACAGCGTCCAGGTCGACGCCGGTCAGGTCGCCGACGATCACCGCGGTGGCGGTGGAGGGGCGTACGTGGGCCTCGAAGAAGGCGCGCACGGCGGCGGAGTCGATCCGCGCGACCGTCTCCTCCGTGCCCTGGCGGGGGCGGGACATGCGCAGCGTGGCCGGGAACAGCTCCTTGGAGAGCTCCTTGGCCGCGCGGCGCTGCGGGTTCGCCTGCTCGTGCGGGATCTCGTCGAGCCGGTTGCGCACCAGCCGGGCGACCTCGGCGTCGTCGAAGGCGGGGGCGCGCAGCGCCTCGGCCAGCAGCCCGAGCGCCTTGGGCAGGCGGGAGACCGGGACCTCCAGGGAGACGCGCAGGCCGGGGTGGTCGGCGTGGGCGTCGAGGGTGGCGCCGCAGCGCTCCAGCTCGGCGGCGAACTCCTCGGCGGAGTGCTTGTCGGTGCCCTCCGACAGGGCGCGGGCCATGATGGTGGCCACCCCGTCGAGACCCTCGGGCTCGGCGTCGAGCGGGGCCGCGAGGTTGACCTCGACGGCGACGACCTGCTGGCCGGGGCGGTGGCAGCGCAGCAGGGTCAGGCCGTTGCCGAGGGTGGAGCGCTCGGGGGCGGGGAAGGCCCACGGCGCGGCCTCGCCGGCCTCCGGGCGCGGGTGGAAGGTCATCGTGACGGCTGCGGTGTCGCTCACTGCTCCGCCCCCTCGTTCTCGTCGCTCTCGTCGTTCTCTTCGGAGCCGGGCAGCGGCTCGTAGACCAGGACCGCGCGGTTGTCGGGGCGCAGCCGGGCGGCGGCCACGGCCTGCACCTCCTCCGCGGTGACGGCCAGGACCCGCTGGACGGCGGTCAGGGCCAGCTGCGGGTCGCCGAACAGGACCGCAAAGCGGCACAGTTCGTCGGCGCGGCCGGCGACGGTGCCCAGCCGGTCCAGCCACTCGCGCTCCAGCTGCGCCTGGGCGCGCTCCATCTCGTCGGCCGTGGGGCCCTCGGCGGCGAACCGGGCGAGCTCCTCGTCGACGGCCGCCTCGATGGCGGGGACCTCGACGCCGCTGGAGGTCTTGACGTCCAGCCAGCCCAGGGAGGGGGCGCCGGCCAGCCGCAGCAGGCCGAAGCCGGCCGCGACGGCGCTCTGGTCGCGGCGGACCAGGCGGTTGTGCAGGCGGGAGGACTCGCCGCCGCCGAGGATCGTCAGCGCCACGTCGGCGGCGTCGCACTCGCGGGTGCCGTCGTGCGGCAGGCGGTAGGCGGCCATCAGCGCGCGGGCCGGGACCTCCTCGACGATCTCCTCGCGGAGCTGCCCGCCCATGGTCTCGGGGAGGGTGCCGTCGCGGGGCGGCTGCTTGCCGTCGTGCGCCGGGATGCTGCCGAAGTACTTCTCGACCCAGGCGAGGGTGCGCTCGGGGTCGATGTCGCCCACGACCGACAGGACGGCGTTGTTGGGCGCGTAGTACGTACGGAAGAAGTTCCGGGCGTCCTCGAGGGAGGCGGCGTCCAGATCGGCCATGGAGCCGATCGGGGTGTGGTGGTACGGGTGGCCCTCGGGGTAGGCCAGGGCGGTCAGCCGCTCGAAGGCCGTGCCGTACGGGACGTTGTCGTAGCGCTGGCGGCGCTCGTTCTTGACGACGTCGCGCTGGTTCTCCATGGACTCCTCGTCCAGGGCGGCGAGCAGCGAGCCCATGCGGTCCGCCTCCAGCCACAGGGCGAGCTCCAGCTGGTGGGCCGGCATCGTCTCGAAGTAGTTCGTGCGCTCGAAGCTGGTGGTGCCGTTCAGCGAACCGCCGGCGCCCTGGACGAGCTCGAAGTGCCCGTTGCCCGGTACGCTCGCCGAGCCCTGGAACATCAGGTGCTCGAAGAGGTGAGCCAGACCGGTCCGCCCCTTGACTTCGTGGCGCGAGCCGACGTCGTACCAGAGGCAGACGGCGGCGACCGGGGTGAGGTGGTCCTCGGACAGCACCACGCGCAGGCCGTTGGCCAGCCGGTGCTCGGTCGCTGTCAGGCCGCCGGAGCCGGCCTGAGCTGTGGCCGTGTGACCCATGGGCATGTGGTCCCTTCGATCGCGATGCAGAGATTTCCTATCGGCCTGCCACTGTATGCAAGCGCGCAGGTGCGCGGAGAAGTTCCCAGTCCCCGGGCTCCCCCGAGGACTCCGTCCAGGGGGTACCCCCAGGGTCGGGGTCGGCGTTGTCGGTGCCTCGGGCCACAATGGTCCGCGTCGACCCCGTCGCACACCCCAGCACGTACACCCCCCGAATCTTGGTTAGGAGCGCCGCAGCGATGGCCCGCCGCAGCACGAAGACCCCGCCGCCGGAGGATTTCGAGGAGAAGATCCTCGACATCGACGTCGTCGACGAAATGCAGGGCTCCTTCCTCGAGTACGCGTACTCGGTGATCTACTCCCGGGCCCTGCCGGACGCCCGGGACGGCATGAAGCCGGTACACCGGCGCATCGTCTACCAGATGAACGAGATGGGCCTGCGCCCCGACCGCGGGTACGTGAAGTGCGCCCGCGTCGTCGGCGAGGTGATGGGCAAGCTCCACCCGCACGGCGACCAGTCGATCTACGACGCCCTCGTGCGCATGGCCCAGCCGTTCTCGATGCGGCTGCCGCTGGTCGACGGCCACGGCAACTTCGGTTCGCTCGGCAACGACGACCCGCCGGCCGCGATGCGCTACACCGAGTGCAAGATGGCCGACGCGACGTCGCTGATGACGGAGTCGATCGACGAGGACACCGTCGACTTCGCCGCCAACTACGACGGCCAGGAACGCGAGCCCGTCACCCTGCCCGCCGCCTACCCGAACCTGCTGGTCAACGGCACGTCCGGGATCGCGGTCGGCATGGCCACCAACATGCCGCCGCACAACCTGGGCGAGGTCATCGCGGCCGCCCGCCACCTGATCCGCTACCCGGAGGCGGACCTGGAGGCGCTGATGCGCTTCGTGCCGGGTCCCGACCTGCCCACCGGCGGCCGCATCGTGGGCCTGTCCGGGATCAAGGACGCCTACGAGAACGGCCGGGGCACCTTCCGGATCCGCGCGACGGTGGCCGTGGAGGACGTGACGGCCCGCCGCAAGGGCCTGGTCGTCACCGAACTGCCCTTCACGGTCGGACCCGAGAAGGTCATCGCGAAGATCAAGGACCTGGTCGGCTCGAAGAAGCTCCAGGGCATCGCCGACGTCAAGGACCTCACCGACCGGGCGCACGGCCTGCGCCTGGTCATCGAGATCAAGAACGGCTTCCACCCGGAGGCCGTGCTGGAGCAGCTGTACAAGCTGACGCCGATGGAGGAGTCGTTCGGCATCAACAACGTCGCGCTGGTCGACGGACAGCCGCTGACGCTGGGCCTCAAGGAGCTGCTGGAGGTCTACCTGGACCACCGCTTCGAGGTCGTGCGCCGGCGCAGCGAGTTCCGCCGGGGCAAGCGGCGCGACCGGCTGCACCTGGTCGAGGGCCTGCTCGTGGCCCTGCTCGACATCGACGAGGTCATCCGCATCATCCGTGACAGCGACAACTCCGCCCAGGCCAAGGAGCGCCTGATGGAGCACTTCTCGCTGAGCGAGGTCCAGACCCAGTACATCCTGGACACGCCGCTGCGCCGGCTCACCCGCTTCGACCGGATCGAGCTGGAGTCCGAGCGCGACCGGCTGACCGCGGAGATCGAGGAGCTGACCCGGATCCTGGATTCGGACGCGGAGCTGCGCAAGCTGGTCTCCTCGGAACTGGCCGCGGTCGCCAAGAAGTTCGGCACTCCGCGCCGTACGGTGCTGCTGGAGTCGGCGGGGACGGCCGTGGCCGCCGTCCCGCTGGAGGTCGCGGACGACCCCTGCCGCGTGCTGCTGTCGTCCACGGGCCTGCTGGCCCGCACGGCGAACGCCGAGCCGGTGGTGGTGGACGAGGGCGCCGCCCGCGCCCGGCACGACCTGGTGGTCTCGCAGGTGGCGGCGACCGCCCGGGCCGACGTGGGCGTGGTGACCTCGTACGGGCGTCTGCTGCGGCTGTCGGTGATCGACCTGCCGCAGCTGCCGGACACCCACGCCGCGCCGAGCCTGGCGGGCGGGGCCCCGGTCTCGGAGTTCCTCTCCGGGCTGGAGGCCGACGAGGCGGTGATCTGCCTGACCTCGCTCGACGAGTCCTCGCAGGGCCTGGCGCTGGGCACCGAGCAGGGCGTGGTCAAGCGGGTCGTGCCGGACTACCCGGCGAACAAGGACGAGCTGGAGGTCATCACCCTCAAGGAGGGTGACCGGATCGTCGGCGCGGTCGAGCTGCGCACGGGTGAGGAGGACCTGGTCTTCATCACCGACGACGCCCAGCTGCTGCGCTACCCGGCGGGGCAGGTGCGCCCCCAGGGCCGCCCGGCGGGCGGTATGGCGGGCATCAAGCTCGCCGGGAACGCCAAGGTGATCCACTTCTCGGCGGTGGACCCGGCCCGGGACGCCCTGGTGTTCACGGTGGCGGGCGCGCAGGGGACGCTCGACGGCGCCCCGGCCTCGGGCAAGCTGACCCCGTTCGACCAGTACCCGCGCAAGGGCCGGGCCACCGGCGGTGTCCGCTGCCAGCGGTTCCTGAAGGGCGAGGAGCTGCTGGTGCTGGCCTGGGCGGGCAACGCCCCGGCCCGCGCGGCCACCGCGAACGGCACCCCGGCGGCCCTCCCGGCCCCGGACCCGCGCCGCGACGGCTCGGGCACCGCCCTGCCGGCCGAGGTCGCGGTGCTGGCGGGGGCGGCGCTGTAGGACCGTAGGCCGGCGTTCGGGTGGTGCGACCCTGGGGACGTACCACCCGAATGCCGACTAGTGTTTTCCTTCCTGGCGTTGGTGGGGGGAGTGCACGGCTGATGAGTCGTCGGGCGGGCGGAGTGATCGGGGACTGGGCCGAGGCCCAGCGTCGGCAGCAGCAGACACAGCTGATCCAGCAGCGGGAGGCCGAACGCCGCCGGCGGGCCTACGAGCGGGACGCGAACCGCAGCCACCGGCAGTACCGTGAGGCCGAGGCCGTGCGCCGCACCGCCCAGATCGACGCCGAGGTGGAGGCCCTCAAGGGACTGCTGGTCGCGGGGTGCGCGGCGCCGGCGTTCCGGATGTCCTCCCTGGTGCGGCCCGAACGGCTGGAGCCCTTCGACGCCGGGGCGCTGGGGCAGCCCGTGCCGATGCCCCGCATCGAGGACTTCCGGCACCAGGGCGACGGCTGGCCGCCCGGCTCGCACCAGCGGGCCCAGGCGGAGCGGGAGGCGCACGACCGGTACACCGCCGCCTGGCAGGCGGCGAACGCGGCGGAGGCGCAGCGCCGGCAGCGGCTTTCGGCGTACCGCCTGCAGTACGACCGGTGGGCCGAGGAGCAGCTCGCCGGGGTGCGCGCCCACAACAGCGGCCTCGCCGCCCTGGCCGACGCCCTGCGCGCGGGCGGTGCCGACGCCGCGGTGGAGTACTTCTCAGCGGCTCTGTACGCCTCGACGGCCTGGCCCGAGGCACTTCCCCGCCAGGTGTCGGCCGCCTACGACCCGGCGGCGCGCCAGCTGGTGCTGGACTGGGAACTGCCCGGGTTCGCGGTGGTGCCGGAGGCCCGGTCGGTGCAGTACCTGCCGAGCACGGACCAGGACAAGATCAGGCCCCGCCCCGTCACGGAACGCCGCGCGCTGTACCGGGACCTGCTGGCCCAGTGCATGCTGCTGGTGGTGCGGGAGCTGTACGCGGCGGACGAGTTCGGCGTCCTGGACTCGGTCGTCGTCAACGGGTTCGTGGACTGCCACGACCCCGCCACCGGGCAGGAGGCGAGGTTCGTCCTGTCCACCGTGCCGGCGGGGCGCAGCGCCTTCGCCGGGGTGCGGCTGGAGCAGGTCAGCGCGGTGGACTGCCTGGTGTCGGGGCTGGGCGGGCAGCTGTCGGCGCGTCCCGACCAGCTGACGGAGGTCCGTCCGGGGCGTCGGCCCGCCGAGGTCGGCGACGTCGTCAGCCACGGGGGGCACACCGCAGGGGACGAGGACGAGCCGGACCTCTTCACCATGGATCCGATCGTCTTCGAGAACCTGGTCGCCGAGCTGTTCCGGGCGATGGGCATGGAGGCGGTGACCACGCAGCGGTCGGGTGACGGCGGCGTGGACGTGGAGGCCGTCGACCCGGCGCCGATCCGGGGCGGGCGGATCGTGGTGCAGGTGAAGCGCTACCGCAACACCGTGCCTCCGACGGCGGTGCGGGACCTGTACGGCACGGTCCAGGACAAGGGGGCGAACAAGGGGGTGCTCGTCACCACCGCGTCCTTCGGTCCCGGGTCGTACACCTTTGCCAACGGCAAGCCGCTGGAGTTGGTTCCCGGCGCGGAGCTGGTGGAGCTGCTGCACCAGTACGGGCTCCGCGGACGGCTCGGCCCCGGCGCCTCCGGCGGCCGCCCGGCCTCCGGGGCGCCCGCGCCGGCCTCCCCGGCGCCGACCCTCGTCGACACACCGCTGGCCGCCGACCCGGCCGACCACAACGTCCTGGGCATGTACTGGTCGGGGACGGTGGCGCTCGACGTGTGCGCGCTGGTCTGCACGGGCAGCCGGGTGCTGAGCGAGGATCACTTCGTGTTCTTCAACAACCCCCGCACCCCGGACGGCTCGGTCCGCGCCCGCCCGCACTCCGCTCCGGACAAGGCCGCCGTCGAAGTGGCCTTCGACGGGCTGCCCGCGCAGGCCGACCGCCTGGTGCTGGTGGCCGCCGTGGATCCCGAGGTCAATCCGGACGCGGACCTGGCCGGCTTCACCGACGCCCACATCCGGCTGCTGGACGCGGCGGGCGGGGAGCTGGGCCGCCTGGAGGTGTCCGACGGCCGCGCCGGTGAAACGGCCCTGGTGCTGGGGTCGTTCCGGCGCCGGGCGAACGGGGACTGGGACTTCGTGATCGGCGGCAAGGGCTACCGCGACGGGCTGGAGGCCCTGCTGGGCGACTTCGGCGTCGAGGTCGCCTAGAGGTCCTCGGCGCCGGAGGAGGCCTCCTGCGCCGGCCGGGGCACGTAGCGCAGTACTCCCCACATGCTCTCGGGCAGGGCCCTCCCCGGGTCCGGCTCGCGGCAGGCCTCCAGGCCGGCCAGCAGGGCCGGGCCGTCGATGCCCTTGCCGATCAGGACGAGCCGGGTGCCGCGCGGCTCTCCCCGGCCCCAGGGGCCGGGGTCGAACCGCAGGAAGCGGCCGACCGCGTGGACCTCGTACCGCTCCTGGTGGCCGGGGACGCCGAACCAGACGAAGCCCTTGATCCGGTAGAGCCCGGCGGGCCGGCCGTCGAGGAAGTCGACGAACCGGCGCGGGGAGAGGGCCTGGTCGGTGGTGAAGGAGACGCTCTCGTACGCCGTGTGCGCGTGCCCGCTGTGGTCCTCGTCCTCGTGCGCGTGCTCCCCGGCCTCCGCGAGCAGGTCCTCGAAGGAGAGCTGGCCGCGCGTCTGGGTCCAGGGGCGGCGGTCGAAGAGGAGTTCCGAGTCGATCCGCCCGTGGTCGGCGCCGACGAGCGGGGTCCCGGGTGCGGCGAGCGCGGCGATCTCCGTCTCGATGCGGGCCCGTTCGGCGGGGCCGACCCGGTCGGTCTTGTTGAGCACCACCAGGTCGGCGACGGCCAGGTGGCGGTCGGTCTCGGGGTGCGCGGCCCGGGTGGCGTCGAACTCGGCGGCGTCCACGACCTGGACGAGGCCGCCGTAGCGGACAGCCGGGTTCTCGTTGGCCACGAGCATCCGGACCATCTCCTGGGGCTCGGCGAGTCCGCTGGCCTCGATGACGATCACGTCGATCCGGTGGACGGGCTCCGCGAGCTTCTCCAGGTACGCGTCCAGCTCGCTGCCGTCGACCGCGCAGCACAGGCAGCCGCCGCCGAGGGAGACCATCGAGTCGCCGACCTGTCCGGCCACCGACATCGCGTCGATCTCGATCGAGCCGAAGTCGTTGACGACGACCCCGATCCGGGTGCCCCCGCGGTGGGTGAGGAGGTGGTTGAGGAGCGTGGTCTTGCCGGAGCCGAGGAATCCGGAGAGGACGACGACGGGGATGGGCTGGACGCTGTTCACCCGGACGATCGTAGTCAGCCCAGCGGGGGTACCGGCTGGGGCGGGGTGGAGCCGGTGTAGCGGGCGGCCGGTCGGATGATCTTCGAGTCGGCGGCCTGTTCCAGGACGTTCGCGCTCCAGCCGACCACGCGGGCGGCGCAGAAGGTCGGGGTGAACATCTCGCGCGGCAGCCCGCACAGCTCCATGACCACGCCCGCGTAGAACTCCACGTTGGTGTGCAGTTCCCGCCCCGGCTTGAGTTCGGCGAGGATCTCCTCCACCTGCCGCTCGACCTCGACGGCGAACTCCACGAGCGGCCCGCCGAACTGCCGGGCGATGTCGCGCAGCATCCGCGAGCGCGGGTCCTCGGTGCGGTAGACGGGGTGTCCGAAGCCCATGATCCGGTCTCCGGCGAGGACGCGTTCGCGGATCCAGGGGCCGATCCGGTCGGCCGTGCCGATGGCATCCAGGGTGTCCAGGGCGCGGCTGGGCGCGCCGCCGTGCAGCGGGCCGGAGAGGGCGCCGATCGCCCCGGTGAGGCAGGCCGCGACATCGGCGCCGGTGGAGGCGATGACGCGGGCGGTGAAGGTGGAGGCGTTGAAGCCGTGGTCGACGGTGGAGATGAGGTACCGCTCGACGGCGCGGGCCTTGACGGGGTCGGGCTCCTCGCCGGTCAGCATCCACAGGTAGTTGGCGGCGTACGGGAGGTCGTCGCGCGGGCCGACCGGCTCCAGGCCCCGGCCGAGCCGGTGCAGGGCGGTGAGCAGGGTGGGTACGGCGGCGCAGGCGGCGAGCGCGTCGGCGGCCCGGCGGCCGGGGTCGAGGTCGTAGACGGGCCGGAAGCCGGCGCAGGCGCCGAGGAGCGAGAGCGCGGTGCGCAGTCCGGCGAGCGGTCCGGACAGGGCGGTGGCGCGGGCGAGGGCGGGCAGGGCGGCCCCGACCTCGGCCGGCAGGTGGCGCAGCGGGGCGATCTCGGCGGCGAAGGCGTCCCGTTCGGCGCGGTCCGCCGGGAGGGCGCCGCGGAACATCAGGTGCCAGACGTCCTCGAAGGTGCGGGATCCGGCCAGTTCCACGGCCGAGTACTGGCGGTAGTGGTAGAAGCCTTCGCGGCCCCGGACGTCACCGAGCTGCGTGTCGGTGACCACGACTCCCGCGAGACCGCGGGGTACTTCGACGGTGGTGTTCATGGATTGACCATCCATCCTTGATTGGATCGATGTCAATATTGATTGAATCAACATATGTATGCTGACCGTCATGAGCGACCAACCGTCCGGCTCCCCCTCCGAGGCCGGCCCGCACCGGATCACCACGCAGGAGGCCGCCCGGCTCCTCGGGGTGAAGCCGGCGACCGTCTACGCGTACGTCAGCCGGGGCCAGCTCGGCAGCCGCCGCGACCCGGCCGGGCGCGGCAGCACCTTCGACGCCGCCGAGGTGGAGGCGCTGGCCCGGCGCAGCCGGCGCGAGGCGGCGGGCCCCGCCGCCGGGGAGCTGAGCGTCCGCACCGCGCTCACCCTCATCGAGCCCGGGGCCGACCGGTACTGGTTCCGCGGCGTGGACGCCGTGGAGCTGGCCTCCCGTTACGCCTTCGAGGAGGTCGCCGAGTGGCTCTGGACGGGGACCCTGGCGCGCGGGGCCCGGTTCGCCGCTCCCCCGGAGCCCCTGGCCGCCGCCCGGCGGGCGGTGGCCGCGCTGCCCGAGCACAGCGGGCCGCTGGACCGGCTGCGGGTGGCGGTCGCCGCCGCCGCGGTCGCGGACCCGCTGCGCTTCGACCTGTCCGAGGAGGCCGTACTGGGCTCCGCCCGCTGCCTGATCCCGACGCTGGTCGCAGCCCTGCCCGAGGCGGGCCCGGCGCGTGCCGGCGACGGGCGGCTCGCCTGGGGGCTCTGGTCCCGGCTGACCGCGCTGGAGCCCGACCCGGTGGCCCTGGACGTGCTGGACCTGGCGCTGGCCCTGCTGGTCGACCACGACCTGGCCGCCTCCACCCTGGCCGTACGGGTCGCGGCCTCCGCGCGGGCCCACCCGTACGCGGTGGTCTCGGCCGGACTCGGCGCGCTCGAAGGCCCCTTGCACGGGGCGGCGGGCCGGCTCGCGCACCGGATGCTGGCCGAGGTGCTGGAGCGGGGCGGCGCCGCGCCCGTGGTGGCGGAGCACCTGCGCGCCGGGCGCCGGGTGCCGGGGTTCGGGCACCGCCTGTACCGGGGCGAGGACCCCCGGTCCCGGGCCCTGTCCGGCCGGCTGGAGGAACTGCCCCGGGCCGCCTCCGCGCTGGGCGCGGCCCGGGAGGTGGCGGCGGTGATGGCCCGGCACGGGCTGCACCCGAACGTGGACCTGGCGCTGGCGGTGCTGACGGTGTCCTGCGGGATGACCGCCGAGGCCGGGGAGACGGTGTTCGCGGTGGCCCGCACGGCGGGCTGGATCGCGCACGCGCTGGAGGAGTACCAGGAGCGGCCGCTGCGGATGCGCCCCAGCGGCCACTACACGGGCCCGCGTCCGCCCCGCCCGCTCCCCTGACCGGCCGCTCTCCTGACCGCCCGTTCCCCTGACCGGCCGCTCTCCTGACCGCCCGCTCTCCTGACCGCCCGCTCCCCTGACCGGCCGTTCAGCCGCCGGACACCGCGCGCAGGGGGCCGAGCGCGGCGGCCCGGCGGGCCGGGAGGGCCGCCGCCGCGGCGCCGACCGCCAGCGAGAGGACGACGACCAGGGCGAGGGTCCCCCAGGGGAGGGAGAACGCGTACTGGGGAATGGCCCCGTTGGCCAGTCCGCTGACCCGCCACGCCCCGAACAGGCCGCCGGCCAGGCCCAGCAGGGTCCCGAATGCGGCGACGGCGAGGGATTCGAGCCCGATCATGCGGCGGATCCCGCCCCGGTCCATGCCCAGGGCGCGCAGGACGCCGATCTCACGGGTGCGTTCGGCGACCGACATGGCGAGCGTGTTGACCATGCCGAGGGCGGAGATGACCACACCGATGGCGAGCAGCCCGAAGACCATGGTCATCAGGTCGCCGGCCATCCCGGCCTGCTCCTGGACGAGCCGGCTCCGGCTCTGCACCTTCAGCAGCGGGCTGTCGTCGACGGCGCCGCGCAGCCGCTTCTCCACGTCCACCGCGCCCGGGCCGGTCCGGACGAGGACGCGCTGGACGGAGTCGCGCAGGAAGCCGTACCGCTGGACCTCGCCCCGGTCGGCGAGGACGTCCTGCGCGGTCGGGTTGTCCTCGTAGATCCCGACGACGGTGAAGGTCCGGTCGCCCTCGCCCTGGCCGGGGCCGATGGCGCCCTGGATCCGGCCGCCGGTGACGAGCCGGTGCTCGCGGGCGAAGCTGCTGGAGACGGCGATCCGGCCCGGCCCGATGCCCTCGGCCGAACCGCTGGTGAAGCGGAGCTTCATGACGGCCCCCACGGTCTTCGGGTCGACGCCGGAGACCTGCCGGGCGAGGGCCCCGGCCGAGAAGGTGGAGTCCGCGACGGCCGAGGCGGTCGCGACCCCGGGCAGGGCGGCGACCCGCCCGACGGCGGCCGCGTCGACGGCCGTGGTGGTGCCCCGGGTGCTGATGACGTAGTCGGCGCTCAGCCCGGCGGCCGCCTGGGCGTCCAGGGCGCGGCTGGAGGAGTGCTCGATGACGGCGAGTCCGCAGACCAGCGCGGTGCTGATCATCAGGGCGACGGCGGTGGCCGCCGTACGGCGCGGGTCGCGCAGGGCGTTGTCCCGCGCGAGGTCGCCCACCACGCCGAACCGGCCGGTGAGACGGCCGAGGAGGCGGATCACCGGGCCCGCCAGTAGCGGAGCCAGCAGGATCAGCCCGGTCACGAGGAGCCCGCAGCCGGACATCGCGGTCCGCAGGTTCGCGTCCGAGGCGCTGCGGGCGTCGTCCAGCGAGACCAGCAGCCCGGCGCCGACGAGGAGTACGAGGGCGCCGGCCGCGCCCCGGATCCGGGACAGGGTCGCGGAGGGCGGCTGCTCGGCGGTGCGCATCGCCTCGACGGGCGCGATCCGGGCCGCCCGGCGGGAGGGCAGCCAGGCGGCGAGGACCGTGACGCCGACGCCGACGGCCAGGGAGGCGAGCACCGGGGCGGGGCCCACCACGAGCGGGCCCCGGGGCAGCAGGTCGTCCGCGCCGCCGAGGAGGCCGGGCAGGACCGTGGCGACGCCGAGCCCGAGGAGGAATCCGAGCGCCGAGGCGACGAATCCGACCAGGGCCGCCTCGGCGAGCACGGAGGCGACCACCTGCCGGCGGGTGGCGCCGATCGCGCGCAGCAGCGCGATCTCCCGCGAGCGCCGGGTGACGAGCATGGTGAAGGTGTTGATGATGAGGAACGAGCCGATGAAGAGGGAGACCACGGCGAAGATCAGGGGCAGCCGGGAGTAGCTGCTGGTCTTCGTGTCGATGTAGACCGCCCGCTGGGCGGCGAGCGCGGCCGTGGTGGTCGCCTCGGCCCGGTCGGCGGGCAGCAGCGCGCCGACGCGCCGGGCGAGGTCTCCGGGGTCGGTGCCGGGCGTGGCGGAGAGGTCGATCCCGGTGTAGCGGCCCGGGGTGGCGAACAGCCCCTGGGCGGTGGCCTTGTCGAGCACGGCGAGGGTGCCGCCGGAGGTCACCCGGGTGTCGGTGGTCGAGACGGTGCCGACCAGCCGCAGCCGCAGGACGGGGCCGTCGGTGGCCAGTCTGACGGTGTCGCCGAGCGCGTACCCGCCGGCTTCGGCGGTACCCCGGTCCAGGGCCACCTCGCCGGAGGTGCGCGGGGCCCGGCCGGCGGTCAGCGGGTAGCGGTCGTCCTTCCCGTCGGGGCCGGGGACATAGGCGGCGGCCAGCTTCCCCATCGTGTCGCCGGCGCGCAGCGGGGTGCCGTCCTTGGCGGCCAGGGTGGCCGAACCGTCGACGGAGGGACGGGCCGCGGCGACGCCCGGGACGGCGGCCAGCCGGGCCGTGAGCGCGTCGTCGAGGACGGATTCGCGCTGGTCCGCTGGGGCTCCGAGGGGGTACTTGGGGTCCACGGTGACCGCGATCCCGGCGTAGTTGCGCGCCATGGAGGCGCGGTAGGCGGCGGCGGTGGAGTCGGCGAAGACCAGTGAGCCGGAGATGAACGCGACCCCGAGGCAGACCGCGAGGACGGTCATGGCCAGACGGGCCTTGTGCGCGAGGACGTTGCGCAGGGCTGTTCGCAGCATGGCGGGCTTTCAGGAGGTGAGGCGCGGCGGACGGGAGGAGCGGGGCGGACGGTCAGGAGGTGCGGGGCGGACCGGTTAGGAGGCGCGCGGCGGACGGTCAGGAGGTGCCGGGCGGACGGTCACGAGGTGCGGCCGCGGGCCTCGAAGGCGAGCATCCGGTCGAGCACCGCCCCGGAGGTCGGCTCGTGCAGCTCGTCCACCAGGCGTCCGTCGGCGAGGAACACCACCCGGTCGGCGTGGGCGGCGGCCACCGGGTCGTGGGTGACCATCACCACGCTCTGGCCCAGCTCCCGCACCGAGTCGCGCAGGAACCCGAGGACCTCCGCTCCGGAGCGGGAGTCGAGGTTGCCGGTCGGCTCGTCGGCGAAGACGATCTCGGGCCGGGACGCGAGGGCGCGGGCCACCGCCACGCGCTGCTGCTGGCCTCCGGAGAGCTCGGCGGGGCGATGCGCGAGCCGGCCCGAGAGGCCGACGGTGGCGACGACGGTGTCCAGCCAGGCGGCGTCGGGCCGTCGCCCGGCCAGCCGCAGCGGCAGGGTGATGTTCTCCAGCGCGGTGAGGGTGGGCATCAGGTTGAAGCCCTGGAAGACGAAGCCGACCTTCTCCCGGCGCAGCCGGGTGAGCTGCCGGTCGTTCAGGGAGGACAGCTCGACCCCGCCGATGCGTGCCGATCCCGAGGTCACCGGGTCCAGGCCCGCCATGCAGTGCATCAGCGTGGACTTGCCGGAGCCGGAGGGGCCCATGACGGCGGTGAACCGGCCCCGGGCGAAGTCCACGGACACCGCGTCGAGCGCGGTGACGCGGGTCTCGCCCTTTCCGTACGTCTTGGTCAGGCCGCAGGCGCGGGCGGCCGGTTCCGCGAGGGCCGTGCCGGAAGGGGCGGCCGAAGAGGGGAAGGTCTGTGACATGGATCCATCGTCACGGCCCTGACCTGCGTAAACATCGGCCTGGAGGCGGGAGTTCGGCTCTGCCGAAGGAGGGGTGTGAGCCGGCCTCGCTCTGCCGAAGGGCAGAGGGCCGGGCGGCCGCCCTCTGCCCCCGGGAGGTCAGGGGGCCAGGCCGGACCGGTGGGCCAGCAGCGCCGCCTGCACCCGGCTCGTCGACCCGGTCTTGTCGAGGATGGCGCCCACGTGGGTCTTCACGGTGCCGGTGCCGATGCCGAGCCGGGTGCCGATGTCCTGGTTCGAGAGGCCTTCGCCGAGCATCGCCAGGACCTCCCGCTCCCGGCCGGTCAGCCGGGCGATCCGCTCGTCCGCCGCTCCGCCGGCGCCGCGCGGCTCACCGGCGGTCAGCATCCGGGAGATCACCGCCCCCGTCACCCCCGGGGAGAGCACGGCGTCCCCGGCGGCGGCCGCCCGCACCGCGCTGATCAGCTCCTGCGGGCCCTCGTCCTTCAGCAGGAAGCCGGCGGCGCCCTCCCGCAGTGCCCGCACCACGTTGTCGTCGTCGCCGAAGGTCGTCAGCATCACCACGCGCGGCGCCGGGTCCAGGGCGAGCAGCGGGGCGATCGCGGCCAGGCCGTCACAGACCGGCATCCGGACGTCCAGCAGCACGACGTCCGGATGGTGCGCGGCGGCCAGTTCGACGGCCTGCCGTCCGTCGGGGGCCTCGGCGACGACCTCGATGCCGTCGGCGTGCCGCAGGATCAGGCGCACGCCGGCGCGGATCATCGTCTCGTCGTCGGCGAGCAGGACGCGGATCGGGTGGGCGGGCGCGGTCACGGGATCTCCCAGGGTGTGGCGTCCCGGACCGACGGGACGGTGAAGCGGTCGATGGCGATGAGGCGTTGTGCGGCGTCGAAGCAGTAGCGGGCGATGGTCAGCGAGCCGGGGCGGGATTCGGTGGCCCCGTTGAACGGGTACACGCAGCCGGCCGTGCCGGGCGGGCGCGCCGGTTCCCGGCCGGTGGCCGCGGCGCGGATCGCCCGGTTGTCGCTCACGCCGCTCGCGATCACGTCGTCGTAGGTCATGCCGACGCGGGGCAGCGGGCGCGGCCCGGCGTCCCGGTGCGGTGCGGTGGCGTAGACGAAGAGGGTCCCGAGGGCCATCAGCACGCTCAGCGCCACCATGCCGAGGGCGAGCGTCAGCGCCTGCGCGGTGCCGCGTCCGGCCGGGGCGGACGCGGCGGGGGCCGGGTCGCCGCCGGTGGCGGCCTCCTCGGCCCCGTCCCTCCTCGGGGCGGGGGCGTCGCCGGGTTCGGCGGGCAGGTCCGCCTCCACCCGGAAGCCGCCGGACGGCAGCGGGGCGGCGTCGAAGGTGCCTCCCAGCAGCTCGATCCGCTCCCGCAGACCGGTGAGCCCCCGGCCGGTGCCCAGGCCCGCGGCGGGGGTGGCGGAGGCGGGCGGGGCGCCGTTGCGGACGGTGACCCGTACCGTCTCCTCGCCGTGCGCCACGCTCACGACGACGTGCGCCGCGCTCGCGTACCGGTGCACGTTGGTCAGGGCCTCCCGCACCACCCGGTGCACCGCCCGCCGCACCCCCGCCGGGCGGGCGTCCAGGTCCGGCCCCGTCCAGTCGAGGCGTACGGCGACCCCGCCGTCCCGGGACTCCGCCACCAGCGCCTCGATGTCGGCGCGGGTGCCGGTGGCGTCGGTGAGGGCCTGCGGACCGGTGTCCCGGCCCAGCGGACCGAGTACGCCCAGGGCCTGGCGCAGCTCGCGCAGGGCGTCCCGGGTGGTCCGCCGGACCAGGACGGCCTCCTCGCGCAGTTCGGGGTCGGCGTGCTCCAGGGCCAGCTCCAGCCCGCCCGCGTGCAGGGAGATCAGGCTGAGCCGGTGCCCGACCAGGTCGTGCATCTCGGCGGCGATCCGGGAGCGCTCGTGGATGCGGGCCTCGCTGTCGGCGAACCGCCGGGCCCGCTCCGCCGCGTCCCCGCGCTCGCGCAGCGCCCGCACCAGCCGCCGCTGCTGCCCGTACGAGGTGCCGACCAGCCCGGGGACGAGCACCGCCGTCGGCGTCAGGACCAGCCCGAGCGCCGGGCCGTAGGGCAGCGGTCCCGGACCGAGCCAGGGCGCGGCCGCGGTCGCGCACACCACCAGCAGGGCGGCCGCCGCCGCCAGCAGCCGGGCCCTCCGCCGCGCCCGGACCGTCCGCCGCGCCACCGTGTACGCGGTCGCCGCGGTGACCGGGCCGACGCAGGGGGCCAGGCCGGTCAGCGCCGCGAGGACGAGGAGGACGGCGGCCGGGAAGCGGCGGCGCAGCGGGAAGAGGCCCGCGCCGACGGCCAGCGCGGTCAGCTGGAGGTACGGGCGCGGGAGCACCCCGGCGTAGCCGGCCACCAGCCACACGCCCAGCCCGGCGAGCAGCACCCAGGCCGTCTCCGCCACCGCGCGCACGGGGTCCCGGAGCGGACGGGGGAAACGGAACGGACCTGTGCTCACCACGCTGACCAGTATCGATTCCGGAACGGCCGAGGGCATGCGCCTCACGGCCGATCCGCCCCTCTCCCGAAAGACAGAGACCCCGCCCCGACCCCACCGCCTCGCGCCCCCCACCCCGGCCACCCCCGCCTGCCGGCCACACCCCGGCGCCCACCCCGGCCACCCCCGCTTGCCGGCCACACCCCGGCGCTCCCGACCCGGCGCCCACCCCGGCCGCCGCGCCCACCGACCACACCCCGGCGTTCCCGACCCGGCCGCCGCGCCCGCCGACCGCACCTCGGCGTTCCCGACCCGGCCGCCGCGCCCGCCGACCGCACCCCACCCGCCGGCACCCCGCCCGCAGCGCCCGCAGCCCCCGCCGACCGCACCTTGCCCGGCGCGCCCGCTCGACGGCACCCCGCCCGGCGCGCCCAGCACGGCCCTCCGGGGCGGCGGCGACCGGCCCGGCGCCCGCTCACCGTCCGTGACCGCCCGGGCGGGTCTGCGCGACGGACATTCCGCTTCCGCGCCCGCCGCCCTACCGTTACCGGTCATGCGGTTCCTCCCCCTGCGCACCCGGCGCCTCGGACTGCCCCGACGCGCCGTCTCGCAGATCCTGCTCACCCAGCTGGCCATCGCCGCCGGGGTCCTCGTGCTGGCCACGGGGCTCTTCCTGGCCCCCTTGAGCCACCAGCTGGACGACCAGGCGATGCGGCGCGCCCTGGCCATCGCCCAGAGCGCCGCGGCGGACCCGTCCCTGGCGGCCGACCTGCTCAGGTCGGGGCCCACGGCCGACGGCCCCGTCCAGGCCGACGCCGAGCGGATCCGCAGCGCGACCGGCGCCGAGTACGTCGTCGTCCTCGACCTGAAGGGGATCCGCCGCTCCCACCCCAGCCCCGACCGCATCGGGCTGCCCGTCTCCACCGACCCCAGCGACGCGCTCGCCGGACACGAGGTGATGGAGATCGACCAGGGCACCCTCGGCCGCTCCGCCCGCGGCAAGGTCCCCCTCGTCGCCGCCGACGGGGAGATCGTCGGGGCCGTCTCCGTCGGCATCGCCTACGACAGCGTGCGCGACCGGCTGCTCGGCGCCATCCCCGGCCTGTTCGCCTACGCCGGCGGCGCCCTGGCCGCCGGGGCGCTCGCCGCCTACCTCCTCTCCCGCCGGATCCAGCGGCAGACGCGGGACCTGGCCTTCTCCGACATCGCCGGCCTCCTCGCGGAACGCGAGGCGATGCTGCACTCCATCCGCGAGGGCGTGATCGCCCTCGACCGGGACGACCGGGTACGCCTCGTCAACGACGAGGCGGCCCGGCTGCTGGGCCTCCCCCAGGACCCCCCGGACACCCTGGCCGGCCGCCCGCTGGACGAGGTCCTCGCCCCGGGCCGCACCAGTGACGTCCTGGCCGGCCGCGTCACCGGCCGCGACCTGCTGACCGTCCAGGGCCCGCGCGTCCTGGTCGCCAACCGCATGCCCACCGCCGACGGCGGCGCCGTCGCCACCCTGCGCGACCGCACCGAACTGGAGCACCTGAGCCGCGAACTCGACTCCACCAAGGGCCTGATCGACGCCCTGCGCGCCCAGGACCACGAGCACGCCAACCGCCTCCACACCCTCCTCGGCCTCCTCGAACTGGGCCTGCACGAGGAAGCCGTCGCCTTCGTGACCGAGGTGGTGGGCGTGCACCGCACCACGGCCGAGCAGGTCACCGAGAAGGTCCACGACCCCCTGCTGGCCGCGCTGCTGGTCGGCAAGGCCACCGTCGCGGCGGAGCGCGGCGTCCCGCTGCGCCTCGCCCCGGACGCCTTCCTCCCCGACCGGCTGACGGACCCCGGCGGCCTCGTCACCATCCTCGGCAACCTCGTCGACAACGCCCTGGACGCGGCGGCCGGCTCGGCCGCGCCCCTGGTCGAGGTCGACATCCGCGCGGAAGGACGCTCCGTCGTCCTGCGGGTGCGCGACAGCGGCCCCGGGATCCCCGCCGGACGGCGCGAGGAGATCTTCACGGAGGGCTGGTCGACCAAGCGGCCCGCCGCCCACCGCGAGCGCGGGCTGGGCCTCGCCCTGGTGCGCCGCCTCGCGGAGCGGCAGGGCGGCAGCGCCCGGGCCGGTGGCGCAGAGGACGGAGGGGCGGAGTTCTCCGTCGTACTTCCGGAGGCCCTGCGGTGAGCGAGTCCCCGATCCACGTATTGGTCGTCGACGACGACATGCGTGTTGCCCGTATCAACGCGGCGTACGTGGCGAAGGTTCCCGGGTTCCAGGTGTCCGGCCAGGCCCATTCGGCGGCCGAGGCACTGGAGTTCCTCACCGCCCGCCCGGTGGACCTCGTCCTCCTCGACCACTACCTCCCCGACGGGTCCGGCCTCGACCTGGTGCGCCGCCTGCGCCAACTCGGCCGCCACACCGACGTGATCATGGTCACGGCCGCCCGTGACCTGGCCACGGTCCAGGCCGCCATGCGGCTCGGCGCCCTCCAGTACCTGGTCAAGCCGTTCACCTTCGCCGGTCTGCGCGCCAAACTGGAGGCCTACGCGGACCTGCGCCGCTCGCTGTCCGGCGGCGGCGAGGCCGAACAGGCGCAGGTGGACCGGATCTTCGGGGCCCTCGCCGCGGCCGGAACCCCCAACGAGCTGCCCAAGGGGCACTCCCCCACCACCGCGGAGCTGGTCCGCGGGGTGCTGCGCACGGCCGAGGGGCCCCTGTCCACCCAGCAGATCGCCGACCGGGCCGGCATCAGCCGGCAGACGGCGCAGCGCTACCTGAAGCTCCTGGACCGCGCCGGCCGGGTCTCCCTGGCCCTGCGCTACGGCGAGACCGGCCGCCCGGAACACCGCTACACCTGGGTCCCGTCGGCCGGCACCTGAGCCACCGTCCCGGGCGCCTCACACCGCGCCGGCCCCCGTCAGGGAACGCACCTCCGTCTGCGCGTACTTGCGCTCGTCAGGCTCCTCGGCGGAGGTGACCGTACCCAGCCAGCCCGCCAGGAAGCCGAGCGGGATCGAGACGATCCCCGGGTTCTGCAGCGGGAAGTACTGGAAGTCCAGGCCGGGGAAGAGGGATCCGGGACTCCCGGAGACCACCGACGACAAGGCGACCAGCAACAGCGCCGGAACCAGCCCCCCGTACACCGACCACACGGCCCCCCTGGTCGTGAAACCCCGCCAGAACAGCGAGTACAGCAGCACCGGCAGGTTCGCCGAGGCCGCCACCGCGAAGGCCAGCCCCACCAGGAAGGCCACGTTCATGTCCTGGGCGAGCAGCCCGAGGCCGATGGCCACCGCCCCGATCCCCACCGCCGCCACCCGGGCCACGGTCACCTCGCTGCGCTGCCGGGCCCGCCGCCGCCGGAGGGAGGCGTACAGGTCGTGCGCGACGGAGGCCGACGAGGCCAGGGTGATCCCGGCGACCACGGCGAGGATCGTCGCGAAGGCGATGGCGGCCACCAGGGCGAACAGCACCGCGCCCCCGGTGGAGTCGGCGCCCCCGCCGAGGAAGCCGGCCAGCAGCGGGACGGCCGTGTTCCCCGAGGCGCTGGACGCCCGGACGGCGTCGGGGCCGACCAGCGCGGCCGCTCCGAAGCCGAGCACGATCGTCATCAGGTAGAAGCCGCCGATGAGCCCGATCGCCCACACCGCCGACCGGCGGGCGGCCCGCGCGGTGGGCACGGTGTAGAAGCGCGACAGGATGTGGGGCAGCCCCGCCGTGCCGAGGACCAGGGCCAGACCCAGGCTCATGAAGTCCAGGCGGGCGGTCCAGCCGCCGCCGTACTTCAGGCCGGGGCTCAGGAACCGGGCCCCGTGCCCGCTGCGTTCGGCGGCTCCGGCGAGGAGCTGGTCGAGGTTCCCGTGGAAGCGCAGCAGGACCAGCACGGTGAGCGTGATCGCCCCGCCGATCAGCAGGACGGCCTTGACGATCTGGATCCAGGTGGTGGCCCGCATCCCGCCGAAGGCCACGTAGACCACCATCAACGCGCCGACCCCGACGACCGTCAGGGTCCGGGCCCCGGGGCCCGCGTCCGACAGGAGCAGGCCCACGAGGCTCCCCGCACCGACCATCTGCGCCACCAGGTAGAGAACGGAGACCACCACCGAGGAGGTTCCCGCGGCGATGCGTACGGGCCGCTCGCTCATCCGGGCGACGACGACGTCGGCCAGCGTGAAGCGCCCGCAGTTGCGCACCAGCTCGGCCACCAGGAACAGCACCATCAGCCAGGCCACCAGGAACCCGATCAGGTACAGCAGGCCGTCGTAGCCGAAGAGGGAGATCAGCCCGGAGACCCCGAGGAAGGAGGCGGCGGACATGTAGTCGCCGGCGATGGCGAAACCGTTCTCCATCGGTGAGAACAGTCGCCCGCCCGCGTAGAACTCCTCCGCCGAACCGTGTCTCCTGCGGCTGACCCAGGTGGTGATGCCGAGGGTGACCGCGATGAACAGGCTGAAGAGGATCAGCGCGAGTGTCTGGTGCTCGGAGGTCACCGCTCCTCCCCCCGGCCGGTGCGGGCGCACCCCTGGCCGCGTTCCCGCTCGAAGACGGTCCAGCGCAGGTCGAGCGCGGCGCTGTCCCGGCGCAGCCGTGCGTGCCGGGAGTAGGCCCAGGTCAGCAGGAAGGTGCTCAGGAACTGGCCGAGACCCGCCACCAGGGCCACGTTGAACGAGCCCGCCACCGGCCGGGCCATCAGCCCCGGCGCGGCGGTCGCCGCGATCACGTAGGCGACGTACCAGAGGAGGAAGCCGGCGGTGGCGGGGACGACGAACCGCCGGTAGCGGCCGCGGACCTCCTGGAAGGCGGCGCTGCGCTGCACTTCCAGGTAGATGTCGGAGGCGCTCGGGGCACCGGGGGCCGCCGCGGGCCTGCGCGGCGGAAGGGCTTCCGCGCCCTCGCCCCAGCCCACGGCCAGCGCGTCGTACCAGGGGTCGTCGAGCCGGATCGTTCCGGCTTCGCGACCTTCGTGCTTGTCCACCGAACTCTCCTTGTCCGCTGCCGCCTTGGCGGCGTGCTCACAAGGATGTGCCGAATGGTCGCTTTCCGGACTGGTGTCCTGGCGCTCTTCACTCCATCAGGTGAGGGGCGAAGAGCGCCGGGACTCCGGATCAGGCGTCGATGCGCGAACGGTCCAGGGTCGCGGCCGAGCTGGTGATGAACTCCTTGCGGGGGGCGACCTCGTTGCCCATGAGGAGGTCGAAGACCTGCTCCGCCGCGTCCAGGTCGCCGATGTTGATCCGCCGCAGGGTGCGGTGGCGGGGGTCCATCGTGGTCTCCGCGAGCTGGTCCGCGTCCATCTCGCCGAGGCCCTTGTAGCGCTGGATGGCGTCCTTGTACCGGATGTTCTTGCGCTGGAACTCCAGCAGCGTCTGGCGCAGCTCGTTGTCCGAGTACGTGTAGACGTACTTGTCCTGGCCCTTCTTGGGCTGGACCAGCTCGATCCGGTGCAGCGGCGGGACGGCCGCGAAGACCCGGCCCGCCTCGACCATCGGCCGCATGTACCGCTGGAAGAGGGTGAGCAGCAGGGTGCGGATGTGGGAGCCGTCGACGTCGGCGTCGGTCATCATGATGACCTTCCCGTACCGGGCCGCGTCGATGTCGAAGGTACGGCCGGAGCCGGCTCCTATGACCTGGATGATCGCGCCGCACTCGGCGTTCTTGAGCATGTCCGAAACAGAGGACTTCTGGACGTTGAGGATCTTGCCCCGGATCGGCAGCAGCGCCTGGAACTCGGAGTTCCGGGCGAGCTTGGCCGTACCGAGCGCCGAGTCCCCCTCGACGATGAAGAGCTCGCTGCGGTCCACGTCGTCGCTGCGGCAGTCGGCCAGCTTGGCCGGCAGCGAGGAGGACTCCAGCGCGGTCTTGCGGCGCTGCGCCTCCTTGTGCTGGCGGGCCGCGATCCGGGTCCGGGCGGCCGCGACGATCTTCTCCATCACGGCACGGGCCTGCTGCTTGTCGTCGCGCCTGGTGGAGGTCAGGAAGGCCTTGAGCTCCTTGGCGACGACGGCGGCGACGATCCGGGTGGCGGCGGAGGTGCCGAGCACCTCCTTCGTCTGGCCCTCGAACTGGGGCTCGGCGAGGCGGACGGTGACGACCGCCGTCATGCCCTCCATGGCGTCGTCCTTGACGACGTCGTCCTCGGCGACGCGCAGCAGCTTGGCGGAGCGCAGCACCTCGTTGACGGTCTTGGTGACCGACCGCTCGAATCCGGCCACGTGGGTGCCGCCCTTGGGGGTGGCGATGATGTTCACGAAGGACTTGACGTTGGTCTCGTACCCCGTGCCCCAGCGCAGGGCGATGTCCACGCCCAGCTCGCGGGTCACCTCGGTGGGGGTCATGTGACCGCGGTCGTCGAGGACCGGGACGGTCTCCTTGAAGGTGCCCGATCCGGTCAGGCGCAGCACGTCGCAGACGGCCTTGTCCTGGGCGAGGTAGTCGCAGAACTCGCTGATGCCGCCGTCGAAGCGGAAGGTCTCCTCGGTCTTGCCGGCGCCGTCGATGGCCCGCTCGTCGCGCACGACGATGGTCAGGCCGGGCACGAGGAAGGCGGTCTGGCGGGCGCGCTGGTAGAGCGTCTCCAGGGAGAGGCGGGCGTCCTTGAGGAAGATCTGGCGGTCGGCCCAGTACCGGATCCGGGTGCCGGTCCGGCCCTTGGGCACGCGCTTGCCCTTGCGCAGGCCGCTGCCCGGCTCGAACGGGGCGTCGGGGCCTTCGTCGGTGAACGCGCCGGGAACGCCGCGACGGAAGCTGATGCTGTGGGTGGTGCCGCGGTCGACCTCGACGTCGAGGCGGGCCGACAGGGCGTTGACCACGGAGGCGCCGACGCCGTGGAGGCCGCCGGAGGCGGCGTAGGAGCCACCGCCGAACTTGCCGCCGGCGTGCAGCTTGGTCATCACGACCTCGACGCCGGACAGGCCGGTCTTGGGCTCGACGTCGACCGGGATGCCGCGGCCGTTGTCACGGACCTCGACGGATGCGTCCTCGTGGAGGACGACCTCGATGTGGTCGCAGTAGCCGCCCAGGGCCTCGTCGACGGAATTGTCGATGATCTCCCAGAGGCAGTGCATCAGGCCTCGGCTGTCGGTGGAGCCGATATACATGCCGGGGCGCTTGCGGACGGCCTCGAGGCCTTCGAGGACGAGCAGGTGCCGCGCGGTGTAGTTGGAGCCGTCCCGGTCTGCTCCGGACAGCAGCGCGCTGGAAGGCACGGACGTGTCGGCGGTCACGCAGTTCGCTCCTCGCTGAATTTCTTTTCTGACCCGCTGGGGCGCAGGGGTGGCTCGGTTGCCCGTCGAAGGGTACCGAGGCCAGGTAGAGCCGGTGCAACGCCACCCTCGCGCGTTCCACAGCCTAGTCCAGATCCGCACGGGTGTTCGATCCCCCGTGGGGGTGAAGCAAACATCACGTTCCCTTCCAGGCATGAACCATTTAGGGTTCGGGCACGTCCTCATCAACATCCGGCACTCAGCCGGGGAGGACGAGAACTGCTACAAGCGAACGACTGACAACGCGAAACCGTAAAGCAACGCAATACGGCTCCTTCGCCGCCAACCGGCAGCAGCCGGCCAGCTTCGGAAGGAAGTTTCGAGGAAAAGCCGCGAGCGGGAACGTTTTCGGCCTGGTTGGATGTTGACCCTGGTACGACAGCTCGTCGAGCTAGAGAAGAGGCGACGTGACTACTGTTCTGACACCCGCGACCCCGCTGACGGCCGCTGACCGATGCGACCGTTGCGGCGCCCAGGCATATCTGCGCGTCGTCCTCCTGAGCGGTGGTGAACTGCTCTTCTGCGCCCACCACGGGCGTAAGTTCGAGCCGGAACTCAAGAAGATCGCCGCGGAAATACAGGATGAGACCGAGCGGCTGACGTCCGCTCCGGCCGCCCACGCAGCCGACCACGAGGACCGCTGACACAAGGCCTGACCTCGCATCCGACGAGCCAGGACCGGCTAGGCCGGTCGACGGGCGGCGCCTCTGAGACCCAGAGGCGCCGCCCGTCCTCATATCCGCGGCCCGTCCCCCGCTCCGGAGTCACCCTCCGGCCCCGCCACCCCCGCGCCGGGCCGTGCCGGGCCCCTGGAGCTCCTGGGGGCGTCCGCCGCGCGGTGCTAGGCCCCGCCCGGCCGCCGTCCCCTCTGCGGGCCGCTGACGAAGTCGATCAACGGGGCGATCCGGGTGTACACGCCCGGGCTGTCGGCGCGCCCGCAGCCGCGCCCCCAGGACACCAGGCCGATCAGCCGCCCCCGTGCCACCAGCGGCCCGCCGCTGTCGCCCTGGCAGGCGTCCTTGCCGCCTGAGCTGTCGCCCGCGCACACCATGGAGTCGGCCCGGTACCGGCCGTCGGAGTTCCCCGGGTACGCCCGCCGGCAGACCTCGTCGTCCAGGACGGTGACCTGTGCCGCCCGCAGCCCGTACGCGTAGTCGCCGAAGCCGCTCGTGTCGCCCCAGCCGTACACCGCCGCCCCGGTACCCGCGTCGTAGCCGGGGTGGCCCTCGCCGGCCATGGGAAGCACGTGGTCCGCGGGCACCGCTTCGGCCAGCTCCAGTACGGCGAGGTCGCCGGCGTTGGTCCCGGGGTCGTACGCCGGGTTCACCCGGGCCGACCGGACCGCGATCTCCCGCCCCTCGGGGGCGCGCAGCTCCGTACGTCCGGTGATCACGCGGAAGTCGGCGACGGAGTCCACCGGGCCGCCCAGCACCTGGCGGCCCAGGCAGTGGGCCGCCGTGACCACCGTCGTCGGGGCGACGAGGACGCCCCCGCAGAACTGCCCGTCGCGGATACCCCCGAACCGGTCACGGCTGGCGAGGGCCACGACCCACGGGCTGTCGGCCACCTTCACCGGCTTCCCGCCTATGACGACGCTGTCGGCCGCCGCCGTGGGCGCCTGGGCCAGCGGCGCCGCGGCCGCTCCCGCCACCAGGGTCAGTGCGCCCGCCAGGGCACGGGCGAAGGGACGACTCATGGGGCCTCCTGACTCCGAGTGTGCATGACTCCACCCAGAGTGGGATGCCCGGTGGCCGCGCGCACCCGCGCGGCCACCGCCGCGTACTCCTGCCGGTCCGGTCAGTCCAGGTAGTCGCGCAGCACCTGGGAGCGCGACGGGTGGCGCAGCTTCGACATCGTCTTGGACTCGATCTGGCGGATGCGCTCACGGGTGACCCCGTAGACCTTGCCGATCTCGTCGAGGGTCTTGGGCTGGCCGTCGGTCAGGCCGAAGCGCATCGAGACCACGCCCGCCTCGCGCTCGCTCAGGGTGTCGAGCACGGAGTGCAGCTGCTCCTGCAGGAGCGTGAAGCTCACGGCGTCGGCCGGGACGACCGCCTCGGAGTCCTCGATCAGGTCGCCGAACTCGCTGTCGCCGTCCTCGCCGAGCGGCGTGTGCAGGGAGATCGGCTCGCGGCCGTACTTCTGGACCTCGATGACCTTCTCCGGGGTCATGTCGAGTTCCTTGGCCAGCTCCTCCGGGGTGGGCTCGCGGCCCAGGTCCTGGAGCATCTGGCGCTGCACGCGGGCCAGCTTGTTGATCACTTCGACCATGTGCACCGGGATGCGGATGGTGCGGGCCTGGTCGGCCATGGCGCGGGTGATCGCCTGGCGGATCCACCACGTCGCGTAGGTGGAGAACTTGTAGCCCTTGGTGTAGTCGAACTTCTCGACCGCGCGGATCAGGCCCAGGTTGCCCTCCTGGATCAGGTCCAGGAAGAGCATGCCGCGGCCGGTGTAGCGCTTGGCCAGGGAGACCACGAGGCGGAGGTTGGCCTCCAGCAGGTGGTTCTTGGCGCGGCGGCCGTCCTCGGCGATGATCTCCAGCTCGCGCTTGAGCTTGGGGGCCAGCTTGTCGGAGTTGGCCAGCTTGTCCTCGGCGAACAGGCCCGCCTCGATGCGCTTGGCGAGTTCGACCTCCTGCTCGGCGTTGAGGAGGGGGACCTTGCCGATCTGCTTGAGGTAGTCCTTGACCGGGTCGGCGGTGGCACCGGCCACGACGACCTGCTGGGCGGGGGCGTCGTCCTCGTCGTCGGAGATGACGAAGCCCTTGGCCTCGCCGCTCTCCTCCTCTTCCTCGCCCTCGGCCTTGCCCGCGTCGGGACCCTCGTCGACGGCCTCTTCGTCGCCCTCGTCCAGGTCCTTCTTGGCGGCGGTCTTCTTGGCCGCGGTCTTCTTCGCGGTGGCCTTCTTGGCGGGCGCCGCCTTCTTGGCCGTCGTCTTGCGGGCCGCCGTCTTCTTCGCGGCGGGCTCGGCCACGGGCTCCCCGGCCAGGGCGTCCGCGAGGTCGGGTTCCGCCGTCCCGGCCTCCGCCGGGGTCTCGGCCGCGGTCGCGGCGGCCGCCGGTTTGGCGGCGACCGGCCTGGTCGTCGTACGCTTGGCGGGGGTCTTCGCTGCGACGCTCTTGCGTGGGGTGCGCTTGGGCGACTCTGCGGCACTGACCATCAGCGTCACACCCTCTTCCTCGAGGATCTGGTTGAGGCTGCGCAGGACATTCTTCCACTGGGTCGCAGGAATCTGGTCAGCCTCGAAGGCCCGACGCACGTCATCGCCGGCGATCTGCCCCTCGGCCTTGCCCCGCTCGATGAGCGCCATCACGGACTCGGATTCGGCGATCTCCGGCGGGAGCGTACGGGATGTGCTGGCCGACACGAACAACCTCTCGGAACGATGGGAACGGGTTCCGACCCCGGCCTGGTGCTGGACCGGAGCCGACGACCACCGACTGGGGATGGGCCGGGGGCGCGGGCAGGGGCCGGGGAGCTGCACAGCACCCCAAGGGCTGCTGTCTTCCCTCCGTCGGCCATCACCGCTTAGGTCATCGCGTGACGTCGCAGAGCGTTACGCCCAATCTTCGTGGCCCAGATCACACCGGGGTGCCGGCGCCCCCCCGCACACCGGTGTCGCCGGGCCCGAAATCGGGCCCGGCGACCGGTGCTGCACCCCCGCGCCCCCGTGCGCCGGAGGTTCAGTGCTCGCGCGGGGCGGGCACCACGCGCTCGACCTCCGGATGCACCGTCAGGAGTTGGCGCATGGCGCTCTCGGCACCCGCGCCGTCACCGGTGGCGAGGGCCTCGACCATCCGCGCGTGGTGTGCCACGCAGGTCTCGCTGGGGCGGTCGCAGGAGGTGACGGGTGTGCCGGAGACCTGGAGGGCGGCGGAGACGATCCCCGACAGGTGCTCCAGCATGCGGTTGCCGGCGACCTGGATCAGCAGCGCGTGGAACTCGTTGTCGGCGCGGGCGAAGGTGATCGCGTCGCCCTGGCCGAGGGCGTGGCCCATGATCTCGACCATGTCGGAGAGGCGCTGCTGGACGTCCGGGCGGCCGTGGCCGGCGGCGAGGCGGGCGGCCAGGGGCTCGATGGTCCAGCGGAGCTCGTTGAGCTCGCGGCGCTGGTCGTCGCGCTGGGGGCCGAAGGCGCGCCATTCGATGATGTCGGGGTCGAGGAGGTTCCAGTCGGCGACCGGGCGGACCCGGGTGCCCACGTTGGGACGGGCGCTGACGAGGCCCTTGGCCTCCAGGACCCGGAGCGATTCGCGGACGACGGTGCGGGAGACCTCGAAGCGCTGGCCGATCTCCTCGGGGACCAGCGGCCGGTCCGCGCCGAGGTCGCCGGAGACGATCATCTGGCCGAGCTGCTGGACGAGTTGACCGTGCAGCCCGCGGCCGCGGCTGCCTGCCGCCCGGCGGCCCACACGGCTCAACTCGACGTCGGCGCCGTCCCAGTGGGGCGGCCCGACCCGGTCCGACCCGGAGGTCTCCGCGTAGGGGTAGCGGTCGAGTTCGCCCGGGCCGGCGAGGCCGGTGTCGGCATGGCGGGCGGCGGTCATCATGGTGTGCGCAAGGGTACTCACGAATCCTTTGTCGGCCGTGCCTCCACCGCCCTTGAGGTCTTTGGTGAAAAGCACACGAAAGGGTGATCGGTGCCACCTACGCAATTGACGACTTATCGTAAAGAACCGGGCGTTTTGCGGGGAGTTGCGGTCCGCTTCGTCTGAGGGGGCGCGAAGCGGACTTCTCCGGTCCCGGCGGGAACGGCTACCGCACCGGAACGATCACCAACGAACCCGGCTGCGCAGTCCTGTGAACCCATAGGCGCACAACAGGACCATCAACGACAACGCCAGTGCTGCACCCACGGGTTGGGCCATCACCCGGAAGGCCCCCAGTACGTAGCGGTCCGCCTCCGCCGGCCAGGGCGACGAGGCCAGACCGCGCAGCCGGGAGGCGAAACCGGTCGCGGGGTACGCGGAGGGCCCTTCCAGCACCTTGCGCACGAGCGGTACGACCATCACCGGTACGGCGAGCACGGCCGCGAGGCCGGCGGAGGCGGAGCGGAACACCGCGGAGGCGAGCACCCCGGCCCAGGCGCAGCCGGCCAGCAGTCCCGCCCAGCTCGCGGCGGGGGCGACCCATTCCGCCCAGGTGCCCAGGGGGGCGCGGCCGAAGACGAGCCGGACCGCGGCGGCGTCGGCGGTGACGGTGAGGGCGCCGAGCAGCAGGGCGAAGGCGGAGCAGACGCCGAGCTTGGCGGTGAGCAGTCCGAGCCGGCGGGGAACGGTGCCCCGGTCGGCGGCGAGGGCGGGGTAGCGGTACTCCTCGCCGAAGGCCAGCGCGCCCAGCAGCCCCGCCCCGAGCGCGGCGGGGGGCAGCGGGACCAGCTCCGGCCAGGCGGCGAGCACCCGGTCGCGGGGGGTGTGTCCGGTCCGGGCGAGCACCAGGGCGGTCAGGGCGGAGACGGCGACGACGAGGGCGGTGGTCAGGAAGGGCGTGGCGGTGCCGAAGAGGCGGCGCAGTTCGTAGCGCAGCGGCCGCAGCGGCCCGCCCACACGGCGCACGGCCGACGCGGGGGGCTCGGAACGGGCGTACGGGGGGCGCGCGCCGTCGGCGGGACGGCCCTCGGACTGCGGGCCGGGGGCGGGCCAGGACCCGGCCCCGGGACCCGGCTCGGCGCGGAACCCGTGGCCGGGGGC